>DATLOI010000137.1:0-23835 GCA_035536295.1 Casimicrobiaceae bacterium | reverse complement strand
TCGATCCGCATCGACTTCGATGATGTCGAGCCGCAAGTCGATGAGCGCAGCGGGAAGCTACGGCAGGTGGTCGTCGACATCGTCACGACATCAGCGCGCGACACTTAAGGCAGCGTCGACCTCTGCGTGAGACGCCGCGCCAGAAGTTCGGCATGCGCCGAAAACGCGCGCGCCTCGTCGCGACGCAACAGCGCGCGTAGCGTTCGAGCGGTTTCCTGCGGAATGCGAGGATCGAGTGCGTCGAGCGCGGCCGCGTCGCGCAGCGGCGCCAACGCCTCGTCGGCGCGATCGGCCTCTCGTAGCGCAATCCCGAGTCCGAGCCGGCATTCTGCCCACCACGACGCGACGTCGATGCACGATTGGTAGGCGACCACGGCATCACCCGCCCGCTGCATCCCGATGAGCGAGCGACCTTCACCCGCGAGTGCTGCAGCGTCATTCGGCAGCATGATTCGCAGCGCGCTGTAGCGAGCGAGCGCCTGCGGCCACGCTTTGGTCGCGGCGGCGAGCTCGGCGTCGATGCGAAGCGCATCCAGACTGGTCGGATCGCGACCTCGCAACGCGGAAGCCGTGGATTCGGCGGCGGGACCCTGACCGCTGCGAACCTGGGCAAGACCGATAACTGCAAGCCAGCGCGACTGCCACGCTTCGTCGCCGGTGTGCGCACTCATCCATGCCAGCGCCTCTTGCGGACGATGCAGCGCCAATAGCGTTTCGCCGATCGCGATAGTGTTGCTTGCCAGTCGCGGCTCGCGCACGTGTACCGCGCGCAACAGCTCGAGGCTTCGTGCGGGATAGCCGATTCGCCGATAAGCTTCGCCGGCCAGTGACTTTGCACGCGGCGCGTCGCGCGAGCGTTCGGCTGCGATGTCGAGTCGCGCGAGCGCGGCATCCCGTTGGCCGAGGCGCGCATGACAGTCGGCAGCGAGAATGTAGAGACGGCTGACTTGCGGCGCACGAGCGATGACGTTTTCGTAGGCGGCGAGCGCGTCGCTGCAACGTCCGTTCGCAGCGTCCCGGGCAGCTTTGACCGCCAGCGCGCGGGGATCGTTGGCAAGCTCGGGGCGACGCGCGAGTGCGGCAACGATTGCATCGAGTCGAGCGACATCGCCCAGTCGCATCGAATCATGCAGCGCGATCGTTGCAGCGTCGAGTGGAGCGGCGATCAGCAGGACATCTTCAGCGCCGACGCTCACCAGTCGCTCGAGTGCGTTCGCGGCGCGCGGCAGGCGATTGCGGACCGTGAGCTGGGTGCGCGCGTCGCGCACGAGAATGTCGACATGGTCGGGCGGCTGCGTCACTTCGCCGACGATGCGCATGTCGTCCGCGCCGATCAAGCGGCGAATCGTTCGCGTCGGAAACGCGGAAGGCTCGGCTGGCTCGATACGTAATGGTGCGAGCGCGGGCGGCGCGAACTCGTCGACTGCGTGCGCGAACTTCGATAGCGCGCGGGTTTCGGCGACGATCCGGGCCGTGAATTCTGCCGGTGTCGGCTCGACGGTATTCACCGGAAGCGCCAGCGGCTCCAGCCAGACCGCCGGTGAGCGCGCCTGCACGGCAACATGGGCGACCAATGCAATCGCGCCGGCCGTGGCGATGCCGATGACGGCCATCGTCACACGTCGACGCCATACGTCGTGACGAGATGACATTGCCGGGCCTGTGCGCGGCGCGTAACGCCTAGCAGCGCGGAATTGTGGCGATAGCGTGGGGAACACGTCGCTCATCACAGTATTTCAAGCAGGAATCATGCGAAGTCATCGCATCGACTCCGCTATGTGAAAATGAAAGTCTGCGAGCATGGTTCCCGATCCCCGCATGCGGCCTGATCCAGGCGTTGCGACCTCGTCGCAGCGGGCGATCTACGACCTGGTAGCGCAAAGTGTCCGCAGCGAAACCGCTCGCGAGTCGGCGCGCGTCGATGGAGCGATCACGGCGGCGCTGACCGACGAGCTGCAAAGCGGCGACGGCAAGGCGTTGCTGGCGCTCTTGAATGCCTCGCCCTCGGTCGATGTCTATCGGTACCTGTGGCGACTGCTTGCCCAGCGCGCTGCGTTTCCGCTGGGTGACGCACCGCTCGGCTCGCGGCTGTTCGCCATTCCCCTGGTGATCGTCGCGGGGTTGTCGAGTGGCGACCCGCCGATCACCGTGCATGCGGACATTCGCGACCTGCAAGCGCTGCGCGAAGCGCTGATCGCGCACGGCGCGCTGGGTGGCAACCGGGCGTTCGCCTTGTCGAATGCGCTCGTCGCAACTGCGTCGATCGATATCGAACGCCTGCCCACGTTGATGGGTGCCGTTGATCGCCTCGACGGCGGCGCGGCAGCACCTGCGCTCGACTTGAAACCGGCGTCGCTCAGCGTCGTCGCTGAAGCGGCGCATCTGCGCTTTCTGGTCGGTACTGCAATGGCAGCGCGCGATGCAGACTTGTTCAAGACGCAAACCCTGCCGTGGAGCAAGCCACTCGCGCAGCTTCTGATGCGCGAGCTTCGCGTCGAGGGTGTGTCATCGATCGTGTTGCCTCGGCCCGCGCTGTCGCTGCCTGCCGCCGTTGCGCAAGGACGCGCCGCGCAACGCGAAGTTGCGGCGCAGTTATTCATGAGTCAGGCCTTGCGCGAGCTTCGTGGGAACGTCGGCGAGCCCACCGCCGTCATTAGTGCGCATCGCGCCGCCGACGCGATCGGCAGCGGTGAGCTTCGCTTGTCGCTATCCTCTGCGCTGTCGCTGCGCGATGCCTATGGCTTTCGCGCTGCGTTATATCCCAACGATCGCGTCGAGGAAGTCGTGAAAGTGCTGACCGACCTTCTGGAAGACTATCGCGTCGTTGACGTAAGGCTGCTCGACGGCGTGCACGACGATCGCGATGCGATCACCAAGGCTCCCCTGATGTTCAAGCCCGACACCATTCCATCATCGAGCGTCAGCGGTCTGCACTAGGCGACGAATTGCGTTCTGCGTTGCGTCGGGATCGCTTCCGCGCTGCGGCGCGTGATCTTGCCTGCCCCGCTGATGCGCTGCTTGACGGCCGGATCGCCCAAATAGTCGATCGCGCCGGCGCCGGAAATCGTCGCCGACAAATCCTTCTGTGCGTTCACGACGACGCGGCCAGCCCCGCTCACGATTGCTTTCACGCTGTCGGAGACGAGTTTGGCGGCGCGATACGAGCCAACGCCCGATATCACGATCTGCTGTGTCGTCGCGCTTCCTCCGATCTCGCTCTTGGCTGCGCCGGCGCCCGTGAAGCGCAGTTCGCTGGTTTTCAATTGATCAATCTTGAGCGAGGCCGCTCCGGCCGCCGAGACCTTGAGCGTCGGCGTGTCGATGGCCGCGGCGCTTACCTTGACCGTGCCCGACATGCCGAGCGCGTCGAGCTTGCGGAAGTGAACCGTGATCGTCGGCACGCGCCCTGAGAGGCTGAACCAGCCATGATCGCTTTCGGCGTCGATCCGAAGCCGCCCATTGTTGGAGCGGACGCGTATGTGCGCCGGGTCGTTCGACGAGCCTTCGACGGTTACCGTCTCGCGATCGCCTTGCACCAGCACGACCTCGGCGTGCCCCGAGACCTGGATCTGGCTGAACGGGCCGACCGCCAGCGGCTCCCCCGCGACCGTACTGGCGGCGTGCAGCGGGCTCATCAGTAGTCCGCCCACCAGACCAAGAACTGCTAAGGCTCGAAACGCGTTGAGACGCATGTCAGGCTCCAATGCGAATGGATGCTGGACTTGGATGCAAGGAAGGGCGCGGACGGATTCAGTCGTCGACTTGCGCGTCCGGCAGGCAGGGCAAGCGTCGAACGGTACGATGAAGGGTGGTGAGCGCCGCGGGCCGTCCCCGAGGCGCGCGCTGCGCCTTCTCTGGCGCTGGAGTCCCTGTTCCGCGAGCGCCAAGCCCAGATGCTCGTCCGTTATCTCGACTACTCGCCCGATCTCGCAGCGCCCGCCGATGTGCCTCCGATGGCGGCGGTCACCGGTCGGACCGTCGCCGGCCCGCATCTCGTGATGCGCCCCTATGCGACGCTACGGGCGGACGGCGAGTGGGTGCGTGTCGGCCGCAATGCGTTCTTTGGCGAACGCGCCACCGTCCACATCGCCGACGCCATGCTCGGCGCGCAGATCGGCGACGATGTCACCGTCGGCCGCTTCGGCATCGTGCACGCCTGCACGGTGCAAGACGGCGTCGTGGTCGCCGATGGCGCAACCGTGATGGATGGCGCCAATGTCGCGCCGCACGCTTTGATTGCGCCGGGCGCGCTGGTGTCGCCGCGCAAGCAACTGGCAGGTGGTTGGGTCTACGAGGGCAATCCCGCGACGCCGACGCGCGAGATTTCGCGCGAAGCGCTTTTACAAATTGCGACGGCGATACGCAGCGGAAGACGCGTGACACTCGGAACCTCCGACGACCTGCCGCCTCTCGATCATGCACCGTTCATTGCGGAGGGGCCGTACGCAGGGACGCTGCATCGTGCGCACGGCGCTGCGCCGCGCGTGGGGCGCTGCTTCGTCGCGCCGACGTCGGTGCTCGTCGGCGATGTCGAGCTCGAAGACGACGCAGGAGTGTATTTCGCGTGCACGCTGGCGGCGGGGGCCGCGCAGATTCGTATCGGCGAGCGCACCAACATTCAGGACAACACGCTGATCGTCACCGACGCCAAGCATGGCAACACGATCATCGGGCGCGATGTCACCGTCGGTCACAACGTGCGCATGGGTGCGGGAACGTTTGCCGATCGCGCGCTGATCGGCATGGCCTCGCGCGTCGAGCACGGCGTCACCGTCGAAGAGGACGGTTGCATTGCGGCCGGCGCGTTTGTCGAGCACGGGACCGTGGTCAAGGCAGGATGGATCTGGGCGGGGCGTCCGGCGCGCGCGTTTCGCGAGCTCAAGGATTCGGAGCGCGAATGGTTCGCGCAAGGCGCCGACGTCTATGTCGGTTATGGACGGGCGTATCGCGGCGTGCTGGCTTCGAACCCGCCCAGCGACGCGGTGAAATCGATATGAGTCTGGATCGGGTCAGCGCCGGCAACGACGTGCCGCACGATTGCAACGTCATCATCGAGATCCCGATGCGCGCCGATCCGATCAAATACGAGGTCGACAAGGACACCGGCGCGGTGTTCGTCGATCGCTTCATGTCGACGGCCATGCATTATCCGTGCGACTACGGCTACATTCCGCGCACGCTTTCCGGCGACGGTGATCCGTGCGATGTGCTCGTGCTCTCGCCGTATTCATTGATCACCGGCGTAGTGGTGCGTTGCCGCCCGATTGGGATGCTGAAGCTCGATGACGAGGCCGGCGGTGACTCGAAGATCCTCGCGGTGCCGATCGACAAGCTGTCGGCGCTTTATCGCAATGTGCGCTCACCTGACGACCTGCCTCCGGCGCAAACGCAGCAGATCGCGCATTTTTTCGAGCATTACAAGGATCTCGAGCCCGGCAAGTGGGTGCGGGTCGGTAGCTGGGTCGGTGCCGACGAAGCGAAGCAGGAGATCCTCGACGCGGTAGCGCGCTTCGAGCGTGAGACGAATCATCAGCGCTGAATTCGACTCGCGTCACCGGATCTTGGAGTTCTTTCGTGTCGTTCCGGCCCGCATTCACTGTTCCCCGTTGCCCGTTACCTGATACCTGAACGCTACGCCGCCCCAGGAGTATTCGTGCTGTTGTGGAGCACGGGCTTCATCGCGGCCAAATACGGGCTTCCCTACGCGCCACCGCTCACGTTTCTGCTGATCCGATTTGCACTGGTTGCATCGCTGATGGCGATTGTGTGCGTCGCCTCGCAAGCGCCCTGGCCGAGGCGCGCGAGAGACTACGCGAACGTTGCGATCGCATCGCTGTTGGTGAACGGCGTCTATCTGGGCGGCGTGTTCGTCGCGATCGCGCATGGAATGCCCGCTGGAACCGCGGCGATGCTCGTTGGACTACAGCCGATCGCCACCGTGTTTCTTGCGCGGGTATGGCTTGGGGAGAGAGTCGTCGCGCGTCAGTGGATCGGTCTGGTGCTCGGGCTGGTCGGGGTCTGGCTGGTCGTGCGTCACAAGCTTTCGCTCGACGCCGATCCCGTCGCTTTCGTGGCGATCTTTTCGGCACTCGCTGCGATCAGCGTGGGAACGCTGTGGCAAAAGCGTCATGCTGGTCACGTCGATCTTCGTACCGGCGCCGTGATTCAGTTCGGCGTTTGCACGCTCGTCTACCTGCCGCTGGCATTCATGTTCGAGACGCCCACCAGCGTGCAATGGACGAGCGAGTTCATTTTCGCGATCGCCTGGTCGGTGCTCGTGTTGTCGGTGGGCGCAATAAGCCTTCTGTATCGGCTGTTGCGCCACGGCGAGGCCGCGGGGGTCGCGCGCCTCTTCTATCTGGTGCCTCCGGTCACTGCGCTCATGGCGTGGCTTGCGTTCGGCGAGCGGCTTGAAGCTGTCGCGATCGCGGGCCTGGTCGTCATCGTGGCCGCGGTGGCACTGTCACGTCCGCAGACGTCATGACGATGCGAGTCCCGGCGAGACGATCGTGCAGAAACGCGCGCTCGGGATCGACGAGTGCCGCGAGCCAATTCAAGCCTGCGACGGGCCACGCCAGCGCGCCGAGACCGAAGGGCGCGAGCAGGGCATAGGTCGCGACCGCCAGCAGAGGTCCGATCCATGCGGCCACGTAGCGTGCGATCGCACGGCTTTTGGTAAGCGGCCGCTCTCTAAGATCGACGAGCGCGAGCTTCCACGCTTGCATCGGCAACGTGCGACGTCCTTCGCTCCACAACCATCCGAACAACAGCGCGCCGAGCGCGAACAGGATCGCGAGCGAAGCGATGCGGCCTAGCAACGGCGGAATGCTCAAGCCTTGCGCGCGCGTCGCCGACGGAGAAACGAGCGGAACGAGCGCGAAACTCGCGATGAACACGCATGCGGTGACGATGAGTGATTCGTAGACGAGCGCTGCGAGGCGCCGCGCGAGACCGGCGCGAGGCAAGGTCGCAGCGGACGTTTTCAGCCGCCCTTGCGATCACCCGGGCGATCGCCGGGACCAGGTGGGGGCGGGGGCTTCATCGAAGGCGCCGGAATGCGGACTCCCGGTCGGCCTTGCGGTGGCGCCTTGTCGGCGAGCTCGCGCTTGCGCTCGGGCGGCAGGTTTTGATACTCCTCCCAGCGCTGCCTCACTTCGTCTTTCTTGTCCGAGGGAAGCTCGCGCATGTTCTTGTAGCGCTCGCGCGCGCCTTGCCGCTCCTGCGGCGTGAGCTGCGACCATGGCCGCATCTGTTGTTGCACGCGCTGTTGCTCATCGGGCGACATGCGCGAATAGCGCTGTGCGATCCCACGCCACTTGATGCGTCGCTGCGCATCGATCGAGTTCCATTCGGGCGCGAGCGGCGCCAGCACCTGGCGCTCCTGCGGGGTCAGATCGGACCAGCGCGGGGCGACGAGCGGCATCTGGGCGCTCGCCGGCGGCAGGATGAAGAGTGTCGCGGCGAGCGCGGCGACCGCGATTATTCGGAGCGCGGCGTCTTGAGCCAAAGCTGGAAGCCCCGGTCCACGTAGGCATCGATCGGAAGATCGGACGTCAGGATCTGCGCGTCGAGGTCCTCGATCGCTTCCAGCTCGTTCCAGGCGTTCCACTGCTGCCAGGCATAGGCGCCGGCCAGAAGCACCACGATCGCGATCCAAACCTTGGCTTGGGCATAGAACGGCCGCTCGCTCCTCGGTCCGGCGCCGATCGTCACTCCACCCGTGCCGGCCAGCGTCGGCACGAACGTTCCGCTTCGAGCGGTCTCGGCTTCCGGGGAAAGACGGGCGAGCGCCGCCGCGCGAGCCTGTTGCAGGCGATAGGCGACGCCGGGCTTCAATCCCGCGACGCTATCGTCGAGATAGCCCTTGAGCTTCGCTGCGTATTGTTGTTCGTTGGTCATAACCGGACTCCTTTGGCCTCCAGCAACGTGGCCAGAGCATGCACCGCGCGCGAGCAATGCGTCTTCACGCTGCCCTCCGAACAGCCCATGGCCGCCGCGGTCTCCGCCACATCGAACTCTTCCCAGTAACGTAACAGGAACGCCTCGCGTTGACGGGGCGGGAGCTTGACGAGCGCCTGCTCGATCACCGCAACAATCTGCTTTTGCTCGAGCTGTTCGGCGGGATTTACCGTCTGATTCGCGTCCGATTTTGCCGGAAGCGTCTCCAACGGGTCGTAATCGTCATCCTTGTCGTCCTTCGCCCCCAGCGCGGACAGGAGCACCGTCCACGTCGATCTCACCTTGAGACGCCGGAAATGATCGTGGATCGTGTTCTGCAGAATGCGCTGGAAGACAAGCGGCAGCTCCCCCGCCGGCCGATCCGCATATTTCTCGGTTAGCTTCAGCATCGCATCCTGGACGACGTCGAGTGCAGAGTCCTCGTCGCGCACCGCGAACATCGCCTGCTTGAATGCGCGGCGCTCGACTTCGGCGAGAAAGTGGGAGAGCTCGTTCGGTGTAGCCAGGGAAGACCTTTCGTTCGCGCGGGATTATAGGCGCACCAGTGGGCCGCCCTTGGGTGTTTACGCGACAGTAGGGCGGCTGGACGCGACCGCAAACACTTGACCGAACAAAGACTTCCCGCTACCTTTTCGGATGCGGGGTTGCCCCGCATGCTGTACTGCAAAACGGCCGTCGGCGTCCCCTTCGTCCGCGTCACGAGCGCGCGCGAAGCACCCCCCAGGGAAAGCGACGGAACCGGCTTACTCGGCCAGCCTTTCCAAAAGCGCCTTACCCGCGGGCGTTGTGGATTTTGCAGGACCGATCACGTCCATTTGGCGTGACCGGCGATTCCGTTCATCACTTCAAGGGTGCGCAATGCAACCGATTCCGCAAGCGACTGCACCGGTCCTGACCGGCGCCGAGATCGTCATCCGATGCCTGCAGGACGAAGGGGTCGACTATGTCTTCGGCTATCCGGGCGGGGCGGTGCTCAATATCTACGACGAGCTTTTCAAGCAGGAGAAGGTCAAGCACGTGCTGGTGCGCCATGAGCAGGGCGCGGCGCACGCGGCCGATGGCTACTCGCGCTCGTCGCAAAAAGTCGGCGTGTGCCTGGTGACCTCGGGACCCGGTGTCACCAACGCGGTGACCGGCATCGCGACCGCCTACATGGATTCGATTCCGATGGTGATCCTGACGGGACAGGTGCCCACGCACGCGATCGGGCAGGACGCGTTTCAGGAGTGCGACACCGTCGGCATCACGCGGCCCTGCGTCAAGCACAACTTCCTCGTCAAGGACGTGCGCGAGTTGGCGGGCACGATCAAGAAGGCGTTCTACCTTGCGCAGACGGGGCGGCCAGGCCCGGTCCTGGTGGATATTCCCAAGGACGTGACGCAGCAGAGCGCGGAGTATGTGTACCCGAAGAGTGTCGCGTTGCGCTCGTACAACCCCGTGACCAAGGGCCACGCGGGACAGATCAAAAAAGCGGTGCAGCTTCTGCTCGAAGCGAAGCGGCCGATGGTCTACACGGGCGGCGGCGTGATCCTGAGCAATGCCAGCTCGCAACTCACCCGTCTCGTGCGGCTTCTGGGCTTTCCCTGCACGAACACGTTGATGGGACTCGGCGCGTTTCCCGCGACCGATCCGCAGTTCACCGGCATGCCGGGAATGCACGGCACGTACGAGACGAACATGGCGATGCAAAATTGCGATGTGCTGCTTGCCATCGGCGCGCGCTTCGATGATCGCGTGATCGGCAATCCTGCGCATTTCTTTCGCGCCGATCGCAAGATCATTCATATCGACATCGATCCTTCGTCGATCAGCAAGCGCGTCAAGGTCGACGTCCCGATAGTCGGTTATGTCTCGGATGTCCTGGATGAGATGTTGCGCATCCTCGAAAGCTCGCCACATCGCCCCGATGCGCATGCGCTCAAAGCCTGGTGGAGCGAAATCAAGGACTGGCAGCGGCGCGATTGCCTGAAATACGACCGCAAGAGCGCGCTGATCAAGCCGCAGCACGTGATCGAGAAGCTCTACGAAATCACCAAGGGCGACGCGATCATCACCTCCGACGTCGGCCAGCATCAGATGTGGGCCGCGCAGTATTACAAGTTCGACAAGCCGCGGCGCTGGATCAACTCGGGCGGCCTTGGGACCATGGGATTTGGCCTGCCCGCAGCGATGGGTGCGCAGCTCGTCAATCCGAATTCGACGGTGGTGACGGTGACGGGGGAGGCATCGATCCAGATGTGCCTGCAGGAGTTGTCGACCTGCAAGCAATACCATCTGCCGATCAAGATCGTGAACTTGAACAACCGCTACATGGGAATGGTGCGGCAGTGGCAGCAGTTTTTCTACGGCAATCGCTACGCCGAGTCGTACATGGATGCGCTTCCGGATTTCACCAAGCTCGCCGAAGCGTATGGACACGTCGGAATGAAAATCGAAAAACCGGGTGATGTCGAAGGCGCGTTGCGCGAGGCGTTTGCGCAGAAAGAGCGTCTGGTGTTTCTCGATTTCATCACCGATCAGACCGAGAATGTGTTCCCGATGGTGCCGGGCGGCAAGGGCCTGACTGAAATGATTCTGGCGGAGGAACTGTGAGCACGCCTTTACCCATTGCAAGCCGCGCACCGATGGCCGCTGCCAACGATCGTCATCGTCACATCCTGTCGGTGCTGCTGGAGAACGAGGCGGGTGCGTTGTCGCGCGTGGCGGGATTGTTTTCGGCGCGCGGGTACAACATCGAGTCGCTGACGGTTGCACCAACGGAAGATCCGACGATGTCGCGGATGACGATCGTCACCGTCGGCTCGGACGACGTCATCGAACAGATCACGAAGCAACTGAACAAGCTCGTCGAAGTCGTCAAGGTCGTCGACCTGACCGAGGGCAATCACATCGAGCGCGAGCTGATGCTCGTCAAGGTGCGCGCGGCGGGTAAGGATCGCGATGAAATGAAGCGGCTCGCGGACATTTTTCGCGGACGCATTCTCGATGTGACCGACAAGAGCTACACGATCGAGCTCACTGGCACGGGGAGCAAGCTCGATGCATTCCTGACGGCGATCGAGCCTGGAACGATTCTCGAAACCGTGCGCACGGGTGCATCGGGGATCGGGCGTGGCGAGCGGATTTTGCGGGTGTGAGGAAAGGCAAAAGTGCGGGGCGAGTATCGAGGGTCGCGGAGCGAGGGAACGCCGAGTTATGCAAACGCTTTGCGGCGACCCGTCCAGCAACGGCTTGCAGCGCGATCCTCTATCCGATTCTCTTCCCGTTTTCAATGCCCTAATACGAACCAAGAAGGACATCCATGAAGGTGTACTACGAAAAAGACGCCGACTTGAGCTTGATCAAGGGCAAGAAAGTTACGATCGTCGGCTATGGCTCGCAAGGTCATGCACATGCGCAGAATCTCAACGACTCGGGCGTGAAAGTGACGGTAGGACTGCGCAAGGGCGGCGCGTCGTGGGACAAGGCGAAAAAGGCGGGACTCAAGGTGGCCGAAGTCGGCGCTGCCGTCGACGGCGGGGATGTCGTGATGATGCTCATGCCCGACGAGCACATCGCCGCAACCTACAAAAGCGACGTCGAGCCGCATATCAAGCAAGGTGCGGCGCTCGCTTTCGCGCACGGCTTCAACGTGCACTACGGCCAGGTCGTGCCGCGTGAGGACCTCGACGTCATCATGATTGCTCCCAAAGCGCCGGGTCATACCGTGCGCTCGACGTATGTTGCGGGCGGGGGCGTGCCGATGCTGATCGCAGTTCACAAGGATGCTTCGAACAAGGCACGCGATTTGGCGCTTTCCTATGCTGCGGCAATCGGAGGCGCGCGCGCCGGTGTGATCGAAACGAACTTCCGCGAGGAAACCGAGACCGATCTCTTTGGCGAGCAAGTCGTGTTGTGCGGCGGGCTCGTCGAGTTGATCAAGGGCGGCTATGAGACGTTGATCGAGGCAGGCTATGCGCCCGAGATGGCGTACTTCGAATGCCTGCATGAAGTGAAGCTGATCGTCGACCTGATCTACGAAGGCGGCATCGCAAACATGAATTACTCGATCTCGAACAATGCCGAGTACGGCGAGTACGTGACGGGGCCGAAGATCGTCACGGCCGAGACCAAGAAGGTAATGAAGGATGTGCTGATGCGCATTCAGACCGGCGAGTACGCGCGCGATTTCATCATTGAGAATCGGGCCGGCGCACCGATGCTGAATGCGCGGCGTCGCCTGATGGCCGAGCACTCGATCGAGCAGGTGGGTGACAAGCTGCGCTCGATGATGCCGTGGATCAAGAAGAACAAGCTGGTCGATCAGACGCGGAACTAAGAGCGGCCGAAAGTGCAAACCTACTTTCGGCCGGCTAGGCTTCCCGAAAATCGCTGGCGACACACGATTTTCGGCGGTAACGACTGGAAAAGACGAGACCGCGGTTGGGCGTTCATCATTGTTTTGATCGCCCTCGCGGTCGTCGCGTTTCTTGCGCGCGATGCACTGATGCAGTACTTCGGGCTTGCGCGTAACGCCGCCGCGACCTCGGAGTCGCGCTTGCCCGCTGCTGCCCGTGCCCCGGTCGATCCAACGCAGGCGACACCTGCGATTACCGCGCCCGTGGAGCGAGCGCGCAGCGTCGAAGGCGCCGTGCAGCAGCAGGCCGACGATCTCGCCAAGCGCATCGAACGTGAAGCGCGCTGATCCAAACTCGCGCCCGCGCTTCGAGATCGATCGCACCTGGGTCATTCGCGGCGTGATCGCGCTACTGGTAATTGCGTTGCTGCTGTTGATCGCAAAAGTGTCGATGATGGCGTTCGACAAGTCGGCTCGACGGCTCGACCGGTTCGATCCCGGTCACGTCAAGGCTGCGCCGGCCGACGCGGAGAAGGCGGCGAAAACGCCTTGATCGGCCGCCCGATGCGGCATACTTCCGCGATGGACGACGACTACCGGAAGCTGCGCATCCTCGAGAAGAACCGCATTCGTCGCCGCGGCATTTATCTACTGCCGAACCTTTTTACGACGGCTGCACTGTTCGCGGGCTTTTACGCGATCGTGCAGGCGATGAATCACTATTTCGATCAGGCCGCGATCGCCATCTTTGCCGCGATGGTGCTCGACGGACTCGATGGTCGCGTCGCGCGACTCACCAAGACGCAAAGCGCTTTCGGCGCCGAATACGACAGCCTCTCCGATGTGATCAGCTTCGGCGCGGCGCCCGCGCTGATCGTTTACGAATGGGCATTGCTCGACCTTGGCAAGCTCGGCTGGATCGCGGCGTTCGTCTACGTCGCCGGCGCCGCGCTGCGGCTCGCGCGCTTCAACACAATGCTCGAAGTCGCTGACAAGCGTTGGTTTCAGGGCATTCCAAGTCCGTCGGCCGCGGCACTCGTTGCGGGATTCGTGTTCGTGATGGATGACTACGGCGTCGAACCGTCCAGCGTTCGCTGGTGGGCGTTCGCGGTCACCCTGTTCGCGGGACTTACGATGGTCAGCAACCTGAAATTCTGGAGTTTCAAGACGATCAACCTAAGACGAAGCTATCCGTTCGTAGCGATCTTTCTGATCGTGATTTTCTTCGCGCTGCTTTCGTACCAGCCTGCGACGGTGTTGTTCGGGATGTTCGTTGCATATGCGATTTCGGGATACGTGGTGTCCGGATGGCTGGCGCTGCGGCGGCGGCGCGTCGGCACGGTAGGCTAGCCGAAGCTTCTTCACCATGGGAGCGGGCATGCAAGCGCGCTGGATCGTCCTCACGCTGGTTTGCGTCGCGCTGATCGCTGGCGGACAGATCCTGTTCAAGCTGGCAGCATCGCAGTGGCGAATCGATGGCTGGACTGTGGCGGCAGCTCGCAGCTTTCTGTCACCGACGATGATTGTCGCGCTAGCCGTCTATGCTTTCGCGACGTTACTGTGGGTCTATGTGCTGCGAAGCGCCCCTCTCAGCCTCGCGTATCCGTTGTTCTCGCTGGCATTCATCGTGACGCCGCTCATGGCGCACTTTGCGATCGGTGAGCCCTTGTCGTGGCGAACCTTTGCTGGTGGGGCGCTCATCGTCATCGGCGTTCTCGTTTCGGTTTCATGATGCGCGTCGCCGTCGTGATTCCGTGCTATCGCGTTCGCGCGCAGGTGCTCGACGTGCTCTCCGGCATCGGGCCCGAAGTCTCGCGTATTTTCGTCGTCGACGATGCGTGCCCGGAGCGCAGCGGCGAACTGGTGCGCGAACGGTCGCAGGACCCGCGCGTCGTCGTGATCTCGCATGCAGAAAATCAGGGCGTCGGGGGGGCGACGATCAGCGGCTACCAGGCGGCGCTCGACGATGGCGCCGATGTCGTCGTGAAGATCGACGGCGACGGCCAGATGGATCCTTCGCTGATTCCACGCTTCGTCGCGCCGCTCGCCGCTTTCGAGGTCGACTATGCAAAGGGCAATCGTTTCTATGACCTGGGGTATCTGCAAGGCATGCCGCGCGCGCGCATGATCGGCAATGCATTGGTGTCGCTGGTCGCCAAGATAGCCTGCGGCTACTGGAACGTGATGGACCCGACCAATGGGTTTACGGCAATCCATCGCGCGGCACTGTGCGCGTTGCCACTGGACAAGCTCGATCGACGTTATTTTTTCGAATCGGACATGCTGTTCCGGCTCTATGCCGTCCGTGCGGTGGTACGCGATGTGCCGATGCGTGCGCGGTATGGCGGCGAAACCAGCGGTCTTCGCATTTCGCACGTTTTGGCCGAGTTTCCCGCCAAGTACCTGTCGCGTGCGTTCAAGCGCTTGTTCTACGCCTACCTTCTGCGGGACTTCAACGCCGGGACACTACAACTCGTGCTCGGGGGAATTGCAACCGTTAGCGGAGTTGCGTACGGCGCGCTGCGCTGGGCGCACTCGATCGAGAGCGGCATTGCAGCAACCTCTGGCGAAGTCATGCTCGCGGCGTTGCCGCTCCTCGTCGGCGTGCAGCTGTTGCTGGGCGCACTCAACTTCGACGTGCAAAACGTACCTCGCGATCCTTTGTCGCGCAACCCGTCGCTCGACGACGACGCTCCTGCCAACCACGCGCTGCCTCACGAAGCGCCGCGATTAAATCAGCGCGCAGTCGAGCGCACCGACGCGACGACGTAGTCGCCGACTTGCCACAGAGGATCGGTGTAGCGCTGTGCGAACGGTGCGATCGCCGGCACCGCCGCATCAGGGGTCGCGCGCACGACCACGTGCGTCAGCCGATGCGCGCGAGCAAGTTCGAGCAACGCCTCGGGAGACGGTGCGCGTACGAGGCCACGAAAGAACGCGTCGTCATGCCAGTTGCCGGACCGCGAGGCGCCGACATAACCTGCGGGAGCCGCTTCGTTAGGCAACATGAAGCCCACGCGCGCGTCCGGGAGCTCGCGATTCAGACGCGCCGCGACGGTGCGAAGAGCCGCGTAAGTCGTCACGTACGTCTCGCGCGCTCGTGCATCGAACAGGCATTGCGTGCAAGGCGTTGCGTTGACGTAGTTGCCCGCCGCGACGTGGCGAATGTTGAACGCGATGGCCGCGATCCCCGCCATGAGCACGATGATTCCGGCAACGCGTGAGGGAAATCGGTCGGAGAGTGCGATTCCGGTCAACGCCGCCATCGTCGCAAATGCCGGCAGGAGATAGCGCAGGTAGGACTGCTGCGTGTACACGCCGACGAAGAAAAAGACGGCAACGGTGAGCGCGATCCACTGCGGCGCGGGCCGACGTCGCACGAAGTGGAAGATAAGTAGCGGCATGGCGAGTAGCCATGCGAGACCGAGTGCGCCGTCACGGCCCTCGATGTAATGCTCGCTGTCGAGCACGATGGCCCACGGCGTCCAGGGCCTGAGCGCCGTGTTGTACAAGGGATTGTTGAACGAGGTCGTGCTGTCGACAAGGGGAGATCGAAACAGCGCGTTCATGAAGGGGAACACCGGATTGCCCGTCGTTATCCAAGCGACCACATAGGGCCAGGCGCCGATAGTCAATCCCAGCGCGATCAGAAACGCTGTCCGACGAGTGATGGGCGGCATCGACTTTCGCGCTGCAAACGCGACGAAGAATGCGAGCGGCAAGAGCCAGACCACGCTGATGACCTTGGTGGCCATAGCGCCGCCAGCGAGCAATGCAAGCGCCGGCAGCCAGCTCTTGTTCGTCGGACGGGTCGTGACGACGAGTGTCCCCATCAGTAACGCGACCCATAGCGTCTCGCTGAAAAGCGACCCGGTGACGAGCAACCACAACGGCATCGACGCGAACAGCACCGTGACGGCGAGTGCGAACTCGCGCGTCGCGCCGGACAAGGCGAAGCGCCGGATGAGCATGCAGACGATGACGCCGTAAGTGAGATTGAGCGCGCGCGCAGTTGCTTCGCCTCCGAGCATGAACGCACTCGCGAATGTATAGCCGGCGCCCAGCGGCATCGTCGCCCACAGATATCGATCGACGCCCTCCCGGAATGCATGCTTCGCTGCGATGAGCTCGGCTAACTGCAGATGCATCGTGCTCGCGTCGTAACCGACTTCAGGCTTGGCGGCGACGACGATATGGATCGTGGCAACGACCCCGGCGAGCACGATCCACGCGCGCTCGGTCTTGGTCGCTCCTATCGTTGTGACGAGGGCACTGCGCATCCGCATGACCGCCGCCCGCAAATGGCCAAATCCCAAAGCGATGACGAGGAGCGCGAGGGCAGCATGCACGGGTGCGTAGTGAATTCGTAACCGTGACGTCATCTCGAATACTCCGATCGACAATGCGACGCCGATCAGCGTGACGATTGCGGCTGGCAGGTTGTTTCGCTCGTCCACCCATGCAACGACGAAGCTTCCGGCGGCGTACGCGGCCGCCACGAGCAGGGCGACGCAAAGCACCGGCCCGGGTCCGATCAGCGCGGCGGCGACCAGGACCGCGGTGACGAAAGTCGCCGCCGCAGCGTGGCGCGGAAATCGCAGCACGACGAAAATGAACAGAAGCGCGGCCAGAAGCGCGACGCGCGCCCAGGCGAGAGGCTGGTCGTTCCAAATCGGCGGCGACTCGAGGATGCGGGAGGCCGCGTGTAGCGCGAGCGCAACACTTGCGACAAGGGCAAGCGCGAGCGCGATGGCAAGCGCGCGGTCATAGAACGACGCGCGGGCGACCGGCGCGGATTGTGGCATCGGGCGACTCTCGCGGGCGGGAGGACGAGTTTCGCATGCCTTGCCCACCGTCCCCTTTTGGGATAAGGTTCGGCGATGAGCAGCATTTCGATCGCATCCGCCACGCGCACCGACCGGCATTGTTTGCCCGGGCTCATGCTGCGCACGCTCGGCGGGCTGCTGCTGCGCCTCGCGCGCACATAAACTCATCCTCCAATTCGTTGCAGTACCCCCGCCGTCAGTTCATCGACGGTGATTCGATGTTGGCGCGTTGGCAAAACGCGCGCAGCCGCGTGAGGCAACCATGACTATCGACGCTTCCCAAAAGTACGTTCCCTTTGCCCCGATCGATATTCCGGATCGCAGCTGGCCGAGCAAAACGCTCACGCGAGCGCCGATCTGGTGCAGCGTCGATCTGCGCGATGGCAATCAGGCGCTGATCGAGCCGATGGACGCCGAGCGGAAGCTGCGCATGTTCAATCTGCTCGTGAAAATGGGCTACAAGGAAATCGAGATCGGGTTTCCAGCCGCATCGCAAACCGATTTCGATTTCGTGCGCCTGCTCGTCGAAGAGCGTCGCATTCCCGACGATGTAACCGTGCAAGTCTTGACGCAGGCGCGCGAGCCGTTGATTCGCCGCACGTTCGAATCGTTGCGCGGGGCGAAGCGCGCAATCATGCACCTCTACAACTCGACGTCGACGACGCAGCGTCGCGTCGTGTTCGGATTGCCGCGCGAAGGAATCGTGGAGATCGCGGTCAGCGCGGCACAAACCGTGCGCGAGCTGGCACTCGCTCAGCGCGACACCGAGTGGGTGTTCCAGTATTCACCGGAGAGCTTCACCGGCACCGAGCTCGACTTCGCCAAGGAGGTTTGCGATGCGGTGACGGCAGTGTGGGCGCCGATCACGCGCAACAGGATGATCATCAATCTGCCCGCGACCGTCGAGATGGCAACGCCGAACATCTTCGCCGATCAGATCGAATGGATGCATCGCCATCTGGCGCGTCGCGAATCGATCGTGCTGTCCGTGCACCCGCATAACGATCGTGGTTGCGGCGTTGCGGCCGCCGAGCTTGCGCAAATGGCGGGCGCCGAGCGCGTCGAAGGTTGTCTCTTTGGTAACGGTGAACGCACGGGCAATGTGTGTCTCGTGACACTCGGACTCAATCTCTACACGCAGGGGGTCGATCCGGGCATCGACTTTTCCGACATCAACGAGATGATCCGTACCGTAGAGCATTGCAATCAGCTTCCGGTGCACCCACGCCATCCGTACGGCGGCGATCTCGTATTCACCGCGTTCTCGGGCTCGCATCAGGATGCGATCAAGAAGGGTCTGGCGGCGCGCGCAGTCGACGTGGCGCGCGGCAATGTGCGTTGGGACGTGCCTTATCTGCCGATCGATCCCGCCGATGTCGGCCGCACCTACGACGCGGTGATCCGCGTCAACAGCCAGTCGGGCAAGGGTGGCATTGCGTACTTGCTGGAGCGCGATCATGGCCTTGCGCTGCCGCGTCTTCTGCAAATCGAATTCAGCCAGGTGATTCAGCGCATCACGGACGCGACGGGCAAGGAGCTTTCGTCCGGCGAAATCCGCGCGGCTTTCGATCGCGAGTACGCGGCGGCGACGCTGCCCATCACCTATCTCGATCATCGCGCCCAGCATTCGGCGAGCGATGGCCGCGTCGAACACCTGACCGCGCGCCTCGCGATCGATGACAGCGAGATCGCGGTGACCGGCGCGGGTAACGGGCCGGTCGACGCGTTCGTTCATGCGTTGCGCACGATGGGGCTCGACATCCACGTGCAGAGCTACCACGAGCACGCGACAGGAGGTGGTGAGGACGCGACGGCTGTCGCTTACGTGCAGTTGCGAGTCGGGTTGGAGGTTGCGGTTTACGGTGTCGGGCTCGATCCGAACATCGTCACTGCAACGCTCAAGGCGGTTGTCAGCGCAGTCAACCGCGCCATCGGGCAGTCAGTGCTTGCGTTGCCGCAGCAATCGCGGCCTGCGAGGCTGGCGACGGTGACCTGATAAATTGTCCCCAAAACGGTGGATAACCCTGTGCGTGCCTGCCGTCGAGCCGCGACGCTCGCCAATTCCCTTGCCTCTGCCCATTCTTGCGTCAGTGTTAACCATAGCCTATCGATCGAATTAGAACTATCTATTGGACGAATCGATCGTCTCGCCGCACAATCTTTCCGAGTCGCGCGATTGCGTGCGCGTGACAGCGATCCTTCCGCATCATGACGTCGTCGCGGAGGCTCATTTTTTCGAGGAGACATTCGATGAAGCCGCTCAAAGGCACCAGGACCCACGACAATCTCAAGGCCGCGTTCGCAGGCGAATCGCAAGCGAACCGCCGTTATCTTTACTTCGCAAGCAAAGCCGACGTTGAAGGGCAGAACGACGTCGCGGCGCTGTTCCGCTCGACGGCAGAGGGCGAGACTGGCCACGCGCACGGTCATCTCGACTATCTCGCTCAAGTCGGCGATCCGGCGACCGATCTGCCGATGGGCAATTCGCGCCTGAATCTCAAGGCAGCGGTCGCGGGTGAAACGCACGAGTACACCGATATGTATCCCGGCATGGCGAAGGCTGCGCGCGACGAAGGCTTCGAGGAGATCTCGGATTGGTTCGAGACGCTCGCGAAAGCCGAGCGTTCGCATGCGAATCGCTTTCAGAGAGCCCTGGATTCTCTGAGCGACTAGTGCCCATCGGTCGCGTTCGAGCGGCGCAACAACAGCCGCTCAGCGCTACCGGTTTCGTAAGCCGCAAATGGCGGGACTACGAACTCCGTTCGTAGCGACGACGCCATCGTGACCTCATGACCATACAAGAAGGCAGTCTCGAAGCGCCCACTCGTCATCCGCTCGACTGGCGCAACCCGGAGTTTTTCGACAAGGAAGCGCTCGAGAAGGAGATGGAGCGCATCTTCGACATCTGTCACGGGTGTCGTCGCTGCGTGAGCTTGTGCCAGTCGTTTCCGACGCTTTTCGATCTGGTCGACGAAAGCAAGAGCGGCGAGATCGACGGTGTGGACCGCAAGGATTACTGGAAGGTCGTCGACCAGTGTTATTTGTGCGATCTCTGCTACATGACCAAGTGCCCCTACGTTCCGCCGCATCCGTGGAACGTCGACTTTCCGCACCTGATGCTGCGTGGCAAGGCGTACAAGTTCAAGACGCAAGGTGCGAACTTTCGCGACCGCATGCTTACCGGAACCGACCGGATGGGCAAGCTCGCGTCGATTCCGGTGGTCGCACAAACGATCAATTGGGCGAACAGCAAACCGTCGACGCGCTCGCTGCTCGAAAAAACGCTCGGTGTCGCAAAAGAAGCGGCGCTGCCGAAATACGCGAAGCCGTTTCGCAAGAATCCGCCGCGCTCGCTCAACTGGCCGGTGCGTAACGGCATGCGAACGCCCGGCAAGGTTGCGATCTTTGCGACCTGTTACATCAACTACAACGAGCCGAATCTCGCACGTGATCTGACGCGCATTCTCGAGCACAACTCGATCCCCTATGTGCTCGCGGAAAAGGAAGTGTGTTGCGGCATGCCGAAGCTCGAGCTCGGCGATCTGGAATCGGTCGAGGAGCTCAAGGACGTCAACATACCGGTACTCGCCGCGCTCGCGCGCGAAGGCTACGCGATCCTGACCGGCGTGCCGTCGTGCACGCTGATGTTCAAGCAGGAGCTGCCGCTGATGTTTCCTGACGACGAGGATGTGAAGCTCGTACGCGACACGATGTTCGATCCGTTCGAGTATCTGGTCGCGCGTGACAAGGACGGGCTGTTGCGCAAGGACTTCAAGCGCTCGCTCGGCAAGATCGCCTATCACGTGCCGTGTCACTCGCGCGTGCAAAACGTCGGACAGAAGACGCGCGAGGCGCTCGAGTGGATTTCCGACACGACAGTTGCGACGATCGAGCGTTGCGCAGGGCACGACGGCACCTACGGTGTCAAGGAAGAGTTCTACGCGGACTCGATGAAAATCGGCAAGCCCGTTTTTCGCCGCGTGAGCGAAGAGGAGCCCGACATCATGAGCTCCGATTGCCCGATCGCGGGGCGTCGCATCGCCCAGGGCGTCAACGAGATTCACCCGACTCGCGCGCGTATCGAGCATCCGCTGACATTGTTGAGAATGGCCTATGGACTCGATTGAGAGAAATTCGATGCCTCATATCACACGCGAATCCCTGTTGTCGCTCGAGGCCTACGCCAAGACGCGCAGCGACTATCGCGCGAAGATCATCGCGCACAAGAAGGATCGGATCGTGCATCTCGGCGATCACGTCACGCTCACCTTCGAGGACGAAGCGACGATGCGCTACCAGGTTCAGGAAATGTTGCGCGCGGAAAAGACATTCGAGGAGCAAGGGATACAGGACGAGATAGACGCGTACAACCCGCTGGTTCCCGATGGCACGAATCTCAAAGCAACGTTGATGATCGAGTACGACGACGAGGCCGAGCGCAGGCACGCGCTGGCGCGAATGCTCGATATCGAGGATCGCGTCTGGATCAGCGTAGCCGGTCACGAGCGCGTGTTCGCCATCGCCGACGAAGATCTCGATCGCGAAACCGACGAGAAAACGTCATCGGTGCATTTTTTGCGCTTCGAGCTCTCGCCCGAGATGATCAGCGCGTTGAAAGCCGGCGGCGCGCTCTCGATCGGCGTCGACCATTCCGAATATCAAGCGGCGATTGCAGAACTGCCTGAGCGAACGCGCGCGTCGCTGGTCGCCGATCTCGCTTGAAAACAGCAGCGGAGCTAGCGCGCGCGGATTTCCGGGCGCCTCAAGCGATACCGATAGTCGAACGAAGCTTCACCGCGTAACGTCGTTGGCCGATTGTGCGCGCGGCGCACGAAGCCAAGCGATTCGACGAGACAGCGCGATGGGACGTTGCGATAGTCCATGTCGGCGCGAATCTCCACTGCGTCGTAGGCGCGCCACAAGTGATCGATGACCGCCTGGCACGCCTCGCGTGCGTAGCCTCGGCGCATGTGCGGCGTGAAAATGAAATAGGCGAGGTAGACAACACGATCGGAGCGCATCGTCGCTTCCACGAGCCCGGCGTGACGATCGTCCGCGAGCAATCGAATCGGCCAGTTGAGCCACAACTCGCCGTTTGGCGCATAAGGCTTCGCAATGCGCGCGAATCGTTGAGAAAGGTCGCCGACATCGTGCGGAGGTGTTACCTTGAGCCACGCGTAGAGCGCGGGGTCGGCGAAACCTTCGTACATCTTTTCCGCATGGCGTGCTTCGAGCGGCTCGAGCAACAGGCGCTCGGTGCGCAAGATGCCGCCGATGTAGAGCAGTGGGGCTCGCACTCGTTAAAAAGCTAGTCGCGGAAGTTCTCGTACTGCAGCGGGTAATCGGTCACCGACTTTTTGACGAGCGCAATGACGCTTTGCAGCTCGTCGCGCTTCGCGCCCGACACGCGCACCGAATCGCCTTGAATCGATGCCTGGACTTTGAGCTTCGCGTCCTTGACCAGCTTGACGATGCGCTTGGCAAGTTCCTGCTCGACCCCGGTGCGAACGGTTACGACGCTTTTCAGCTTGTTGCCCGAAATCTTCTCGGGATCGCCGGATTTGAGCGCGCGAATGTCGACGCCGCGCTTGGCGAGCTTGCCGACCAGAACGTCGGACACCTGCTTGAGCTTGAACTCATCGTCCGCAAAAAGCGTGAGCGACTTGTCCGCGAGCTCGACGCGCGCGTCGGAACCCTTGAAATCGAACCGCGTACCGATTTCCTTGTTCGCCTGATCGACGGCGTTTTTCACCTCGACCTGATCGACGTCTGAGACGATATCGAACGACGGCATCGAACAATCCAGCGAACGGGGACAGCCGAAGCTAGCACGCGCTGCGTAGACCGCGCAACACGGGCATCGCTCCGCCCGTCGTCGCAGTCGCTCAGGCTTCCGGTCATGGCATGCTTCATGCACAATCATCCGAAGCGCATTTGGGAGAGCCGTGATGGACCCTGTCATTCCGCTCGCTGGTCTGCAGCCGATTTATTCGGTCGCCGCGGTCGATCGCGCGCTGGAGGAGCGCGCCGCGCAAAAGAATGAAGGGCTTAAAGGCTGGTACGACCGCATGCGGGAGCTGGGCGGATCGCGTTACATCATCAAGCCGTCGACGCACACCACCGTCGACGATCTGTACACTGCGTCGCCGAATTTCCACGCGGTGATTGACGACCTCAAGAAGTTTCTGGCGCTCGCCGTCGTGGGCAACGAACCTGTGCAATTCACGCCGATTCTGCTTGTCGGCGAGCCGGGACTCGGCAAGACCTGGTTTGCGAAGCGTCTTGCGAATGCGCTCGGCACCGGCTACGAGTTCGTGTCGATGAGCTCGCTCACCGCCGGATGGGTGCTCACCGGAGCTTCAGCGCAATGGCAGAACGCGCGGCCGGGCAAAGTCGCCCAGACGCTGATCGAGGGCGACTATGCGAACCCGGTCGTCGTGCTGGACGAGGTCGACAAAGCGGGCGGCGATGCGCGCTACGACCCGATGGGTGCACTCTACACGCTACTCGAGCGCGACACTGCGCGCGAATTCAAGGATGAGTTCATCGACGTCGACATCGATGCCTCGCATATTCTGTGGATCGCGACTGCCAATGATGAATCGCCGATCCCCGAGCCGATCGTCAATCGCATGAACGTGTATGCGATCGAGCGGCCCGATCTCGATGGCTCGCGCGCGATCGCGCTGGCCGTGTATCGCGACATTCTCGATG
>DATLOI010000136.1:0-20527 GCA_035536295.1 Casimicrobiaceae bacterium | reverse complement strand
CGGGGCGTCGCGGCGGCGACCGTCTCGCACCAAAGCGCACGCATCGGTGATGCCGACGAAACGTGGCGCCACGGCGTCGTCTCCCAGCTGAACGACGCGGCGCGGGAATTTGGATTACGCGTGGGGGACGAAGTGAGCGCCGCGATCACCCGATTACTTGGGGGATCGCACAATCTGGATCATGAATAAGCAAAGCCTTATATATATTATTTGTCATATATTTATATTGTTTTATTAATGTCGTTTCACCAAGCGCTTCGCCCCTTTTGCAGGATGTCGATACGTGACCGCGGACTCGAATTCGACCCTGTCGCATCCCCGCGCGCCGCCGGCCAGCTCAGGATGTCGAAGTGCCGCGCAATCGACGCCGGAATGAAGCGCGAGCGCGATGCGTAGACGTGCTGATCCCCGAGTGCGGCTTGCTGCTTCACGTGAAAGCGCTGCGGCACGAGTAGCGTGAGTTGATCCTTCGCACGCGTCATCCCGACGTAGAGGAGGCGCCGCTCCTCTTCGAGCTCCGCAGTGGTGCGCGTGGCCAGATCCGACGGAATGCAGCCGTCGACGACGTTCATGATCTGCACGCACGTCCACTCCTGGCCTTTCGCCGAGTGGATCGTCGACAGGATCAGATAGTCGTCGTCGAGCCTCGCCCCGTCCGCTTCGTTGCTGACCGCTGAAGGTGGATCGAGCGTCAACTCGGTCAGGAATCGCTCGCGGCTGGGATAGGTCGAGGCAATGCTGCGGAGCTGATCCAAATCGGCCTCGCGCGGCGCCGCGTCGTCGTATATCCGCGCCATCTGCGGCTCGTACCAGGCGAGAACGGCGTCGAGCTCACCAGGCCAGCCGGCGGCGCCGTTGGCGAGCACGTCGTAGACATCGAGCAACCTCGACCATTCCGCGTTACCCGGTGGCATAGGGTGCGCGCGACGCGCAGCATGCGGATTTGGCGCAGCGTGCATGCCGTCGAGGAGCCTTGTCGCGGTCGCGGGTCCTACGCCTGCTACGAGTCGCGCGGCGCGAAAGCCCGCGACGCGGCCGCGAGGATTCTCAGCCCAGCGCAACAGCGAGAGCACGTCCTTGATGTGCGCCGCTTCGAGAAACTTGAGTCCGCCGAATTTCACGAACGGAATGCTTCGGCGCGCAAGTTCCAGTTCGAGGAGCGCGCTGTGGCTCGATGTGCGAAAGAGGACGGCCTGGCGCCGCAGATCGATACCCAGCTCTCGCCACGCGAGAACCTGCTCGGCGAGGCACGACGCCTGTTCAGCCTCGTCGCGCACACTGATCAAACGCGGTCGTGCGCCACTGCCTCGCTCGCTGCGAAGCTCCTTGGTGTAGCGCTCGCTCGCGAGCGCGATCACAGCGTTCGATGCGTCCAGAATCTCGCCGGTCGAGCGGTAATTCGATTCGAGCGCGATTACCTTCGCAGGCGGCGCGAACTGCGCGGGAAAATCGAGAATGTTGCGAACCGTCGCGGCGCGAAAGCTGTAGATCGCCTGAGCGTCGTCGCCGACCACCGTCACGCCTGCACCATCGGGCTTCATGGCGCGCAGGATCGTCGCCTGCAAGCGGTTGGTGTCCTGATACTCGTCGATGAGTATGTGATCGAAGCGCGCGCCGCATTCGGCCGCGAGATCGGGCTCCTGCAGCATTGCTGCCCAATAAAGCAACAGGTCGTCGTAATCGAGCACGTGCTGCGCCTGCTTCGCCTCGACGTAGGCGCGAAACAGCGTGCGCAGCTCCGCCTTCCAAGTCGCGCACCAGGGAAACGTCGCGTCCAACACCTCGTCGAGCGGGCACTCCGCATTCACGGTTCGACTGTAGATGGCGACACAGGTCGCAGCACCCGGAAAACGCTTCGCGGTAGCGTCGATCGCAAGCGTTTGCCGCACGAGCGCCATCAAGTCCTCGGCGTCGCTGCGATCGTGAATCGTGAACGTCGGCGCGAGTCCGACGCGTTCGGCGTATTCGCGCAGCAAGCGAGCGCCGATGCCGTGAAACGTCCCGGCCCACGGAAGATGCGGCGGCGCCGAACGGTTCAGCGCAAGCGACTTTGCCAACACCCGCATCGCGCGACGCTCCAGTTCTTGCGCGGCGCGGCGCGAAAACGTCAGTAGGAGGATGCGTTGCGGATCGGCGCCGCCGTGCACGAGCCGCGCAACGCGGTGGGCGAGGGTGCTCGTTTTTCCCGAGCCGGCGCCCGCGATCACGAGCAACGGCGCCGCCGGCTCCTGACCTTCGCCGTGGTGCACCGCCGCCCACTGAGCCGGATTGAGCGCGCAATCGAACATTCGTTCGAAGCTTAGCATCGGGTGCGCCTTTGGAGAACCGCCGGCGCTAGACTTCCAGCGATGCCGGAAGTCCTGATCAGCGAGGTCGGCCCGCGCGACGGCCTGCAAAGCCTTGCGCGCACGATGGCGACAGCCGACAAGCTGCGCTGGATCGATGCGCTTCACGCGGCGGGGCTTGGCGAGATCGAGGTCGGTTCGTTCGTGCCGGCCACGCTGCTACCGCAAATGGCGGATGTCGCTGAAGTCGTCGAACACGCGCGTCGCAAGCCGGGCCTGACCGTGATGGCGCTGGTCCCGAACCTGCGAGGCGCGCAGAGCGCGATCGCGGCAGGAGTCCACAAGCTTACGATTCCCGTGTCGGCCAGCGCTGCGCATTCACTTGCGAACGTGCGCAAAACACGCGAGCAGATGGTCGACGAGGTCGCGGCGATCGTTCGCCTTCGCGACGAGAGCGCCCCGAACGTGCATATCGAGGCCGGTATCTCGACCGCGTTTGGATGCACGCTGCAAGGCGAGGTTCCGGAAGACGATGTCGTGCGCCTCGCACAATCGCTCGCCGATGTGGGCGTCGACGATTGCGGACTTTCCGATACCACGGGCTATGCGAACCCGGCCCAGGTGCGGCGCTTGTTCGAACGAGTGCGCGCGGCGATCGGGGAGCGCACCGGCGCTGCCCACATGCACAACACCCGCGGGCTTGGCCTTGCGAACTGCCTCGCCGCCTACGATGTCGGCGTGCGCACGTTCGATGCTTCGCTCGGTGGGCTGGGCGGCTGCCCGTACGCGCCGGGCGCATCGGGCAACGTAGTCACCGAGGATTTGGTGTTCATGTTCGAAGCGATGGGGGTGGCAACCGGCGTCGATCTCGATCGCTTGTTTACTGCACGAGAGGTGCTCGAAGCAGCACTGCCCGGCGAGCCGATCTACGGCATGACGCCCGTCGCCGGTTTACCCAAAGGTTTCGCTCGAGGAATGCGCGATGGCTGAATCGAAACTTCCGCTGGCAGGACTGCGTGTCGTCGAATTCACGCACATGGTCATGGGGCCGACCTGCGGCATGATTCTCGGCGATCTGGGCGCCGAAGTGATCAAGGTCGAGCCGCTCGCAGGCGACAACACGCGCAAGCTCCTCGGCGCAGGCGCGGGCTTTTTCGCGATGTTCAATCGCAACAAGCGGAGCCTGTCGATCGACGTCAAGGATCCGCGCGGTCGCGAGGCGGTGCTTAAGCTTGCAACCACCGCTGATGTATTCAGCGAAAACTTCAAAGCGGGCACGATGGGGAAGCTCGGCTTTGGCTGTGACGCGCTTGCAAAGCTGAATTCGCGACTCATCTACGTTTCGCACAAGGGGTTTTTGCCCGGGCCCTACGAGCATCGCACGGCTCTCGACGAAGTCGTGCAAATGATGGGCGGACTTGCGTACATGACCGGTCCGGAAGGACGGCCATTACGCGCTGGTTCGTCGGTGAACGACATCATGGGCGGCATGTTTGGCGCGATCGGTGTGCTTGCCGCGCTTGCGCAGCGCGAGAAAACCGGACGTGGGCAGGAAGTTCAAAGCGCGCTGTTCGAGAACAACGTGTTTCTCGTCGCACAGCACATGATGCAGTATGCCGTTACGGGCTCGCCGGCGGCGCCGATGCCGAGTCGGATCTCTGCGTGGGCGGTCTACGACGTGTTCGACGTGAAAGACGGCGAGCAGATTTTCCTCGCGGTCGTATCGGATACGCAGTGGGCAATCTTTTGCGCGGCTTTCGGCTTCGACGACTTGAAGGTCGATCCGCGTCTTGCCACCAACAACGATCGCGTGCGTGCACGCGAGTGGCTTATTCCTCTGCTGCGCCAGCGACTCGCGCAACGATCCGCCAACGAACTCGCAAAAACCTTCGAAGCGAACGGCCTGCCGTACGCGCCGATCGTCAAGCCACACGATTTGTTCGACGATCCGCATCTGTGTGAAACCGGCGGGCTCGCCGAGCTCACGATTCCGTCGAGCGGAAGCGGAGCAGGGCGTGAAATTCAGACCCGCGCTGCGCTATTGCCGCTTGCGTTGTCTGGTGAGCGATTGAAGCTTCGGACGTCACCACCTGCGCTTGGCGAGCACACGCACGCAATTCTTGCGGAGCTCGGTTACAGCGAGGCAGCGATCGGAACGCTCGAGCGCGAAGGCGTCATCGCCGGTCGCCACGCCCCGACCGTCAAGGCGGAAGAGCCCGCCAGCGCCTGACCAGGCGCTTGAATCATCCGGCGATGGCCCTCACTTGTCGCTGACGGTGGCTTTTTTGCGCGTCCCTCGTCACGCCACGTACGTGATTTCCAACGACACGATGGATCGACAGCATGTTCAGCACGCGTGACCCGATCGAGTGGATGTGGGCCGAAGCGCAGCGCTCGCTCGACGATGCCGAGCGAGCGCATCGACAGTTTTTTCGACTGACCGCGTCGTCGCGCGCGCAGGCCACCTGGGAGCCGCCGGTCGACGCCTTCGAGGACGAGCGCGAGATCGTTCTGGTGGTTGCGTTGCCGGGCGTCGCAGCGGATCGCATCGTGATGTTGAGCGAGCCCGGCGCGCTCGTGATTCGCGCAGAGCGTGGCGTGCCGTTCTCCGGTTCCCGCCAGCGGGTTCGGCAGCTCGAAATTCCCTACGGCGTATTTGAGCGGCGCATCACGCTTCCCGATATTCCGCTCGCCACCGAAGCGCCTGAGCTTACTCACGGCTGTCTTGTCGTGCGCTTGCGAAAGATCGGCTGACCATGAACGAAACGACTCCCATTCCGTCCGAACTCCTGGACGCTTCCTCGACCGATGCGACGCCAACGAATTCCTCCGGCGCGTCACGGGACGTGACATCACGCCCGTTGCCAGACGATGCGATTGCCATCCTGCCGGTGCGTAACACCGTGCTGTTCCCCGGCCTTGTCGTCCCCTTGACGATCGGTCGCGAGCGCTCGCGCGCAGCCGCGCAGGAAGCGGTCCGCTCGCAAAGCGCGGTTGGCGTTCTGTTGCAGACCAAGCCCGAGATCGATGATCCTGCGCCGAATGAATTGCACTGGGTCGGGACGAGCGCTGGGGTGCTCCGCTATATCACCGGCTCTGACGGCGCGCATCACGCAATCTGCAAGGGCTTGAAGCGCTTTCGCGTGCTGCAGTTTCTCGACGGCTACGCGTTTCCCGTCGCGCGCGTGGAGTGGATCGAGGATGCGACGATCAACGACTCGGAAGTCGAGGGACGCGCGAGGAGCTTGCGTGCGCGCGCGCTCGAGGTCCTCAACCTCTTGCCGCAGGTGCCCGACGAGCTCATCGCGGCGTTCGATGCGATCGACAATCCTTCGCAGTTGGCCGACTTCATCGCCGGCATGATGGACATCAGTCCCGAGGAAAAACAGGCACTCCTGGAAACGTTCGACTTGCGTGCCCGTCTCGACAAGTTGCTCGAGCTCTTGTCGCATCGCATCGAAGTGTTGAAAGTGTCGCGCGACATCGAGGAGCGCACGCGCGAATCGATCGGCGATGCCAACCGCAAGCACCTGTTGCGCGAGCAGATGCGCTCGATTCAAAAGGAGCTCGGCGAAGGCGACGAGGCAAGTGCGGAAGCCGAGGAGCTTCGCAAGGCGATCGAGGCCGCGCAAATGCCGCCCGACGTGGAGAAGCACGCGCAGAAGGAACTGAAGCGTCTCGAGCGCATGCCCGAAGGCGCCGGCGAATACGCGATGCTCAGGAGCTATCTCGATTGGCTGGTCGAGCTTCCGTGGAAAAACGAGGCAGCGCCGCCGATCGATCTCGCGGAGGCGCGTCGCGTACTGGACGCCGATCATTACGGGCTCGACAAGATCAAGCGCCGCATTCTCGAAGCGCTTGCGGTGAAAAAGCTCAATCCCGACGGCAAGAGTCCGATCCTGTGTTTCGTCGGTCCTCCCGGCGTCGGCAAGACCTCACTCGGCCAAAGCATTGCGAAAGCGACGGGACGTGAATTCGCGCGCGTGAGCTTGGGTGGCGTGCACGATGAAGCGGAAATTCGCGGTCATCGCCGTACCTATGTCGGTGCGCTGCCCGGAACGATCATTCAGCAACTACGCAAGGTCGGAACGCGTAACGCCGTACTGATGCTCGATGAAGTCGACAAGCTCGGCGCCGGTGGCTTTCACGGCGATCCGTCGTCGGCGCTGCTCGAGGTGCTCGATCCCGAGCAGAACGCGACGTTTCGCGACAACTATCTCGCCGTCCCGTTCGACCTGTCGCGCGTGATGTTCATCTGCACGGCGAACGTGCTCGACACGATTCCGGGTCCTTTGCGCGATCGCATGGAAGTGATCCAGTTGCCGGGCTACACGGCGCGTGAGAAGCTCGAAATTGCCAGGCGTTATCTCGTTGCGCGACAACTCGCCGCCACCGGACTTTCGGCCGAGCAGTGCACGATCACCGACGCGGCGCTCCTCGCGATCATCGACGATTACACGCGCGAGGCGGGCGTTCGCAATCTCGAACGCGAGATCGGCAACGTCTGCCGGTTCGTGGCGGTGCAGATCGCCGAAGGATCCGTCGCGCAGCGCACCATCGACGTCGACGACCTTGCGGCCATTCTCGGTCCGCGCAAGTTCGAAGCGGAAGTCGCGATGCGCGCGGGAATACCGGGCGTAGCGACCGGCCTCGCGTGGACGCCGGTCGGAGGCGACATCCTGTTCGTCGAAGCTGCGCGGATGCCGGGCAGCGGCAAGCTCATTCTCACCGGTCAACTCGGCGACGTGATGAAGGAGAGCGGTCAAGCGGCGCTGTCGCTCGTCAAGGCGCGCGCCAGTGCGCTCGGCATCGCGCCGGAACGCCTCGAGAAGTCGGACATTCACGTGCACGTGCCGGCGGGTGCCACGCCCAAGGACGGCCCGAGCGCAGGCGTTGCGATGTTCATCGCGCTCGCGTCGCTGCTGACGAATCGCGCGGTGCGAAGCGATCTGGCGATGACCGGTGAGATCAGCTTGCGCGGCCTCGTGCTGCCGATCGGCGGCGTGAAGGAAAAAGTGCTCGCAGCGCTGCGAGCAGGAATCACAACCGTCATGTTGCCCGCGCGCAATCGCCGTGACCTCGACGAGATTCCTGCCGACGCGCGTTCGCAACTGACGTTCGAGTGGGTGGAGAATGTCGACGAGGCGATGCAGGTTGCGCTGGAGAAGCAAGAGGCGGAGGCTGCCGTAACCTGACATCGCGTCGTCATCGGCGCGTGGGACCGGACGTACAATGGGATCATGCGCTATCGGATCCCCGGTTGACGCAAGATCAGCGAGGTATGCCGTGAACACTCATGAAAAGCGGGCGACGCTTGCACGCCTTGGCGCGCTTGCACTGGTTGGGCTCAGTCCACGCCTTCATGCGCAGTCCGATCGACCGATCCGCTTCATTCTTCCGGTCGCCACCGCATCCGGCGTCGACACGATCACGCGCGCTGCATCGCAGGCTCTTTCCAAAGCGCTCGGACACTCGATCGTCATCGACAACCAGCCCGGAGCTGGAGGTGTCGTAGGCACGCAGCAACTCGTCAAGGCCGCACCGGATGGATTCACGTTGTCGGTCGTGTCGAACAACCATGTCATCTATCCGAGTGTCTTGAAGTCGCTGCCGTTCGATCCGATCAACGACGTGACACCAATCGCAGTCGTCGGCTCGACACCGATCGTGTTGGTCGTCAATCCCAAAGTGCCTGCGAAAGATGCGCAGGAGTTGATTGCGCTGCTGAAATCGAAACCCAACGAAATGAATTACGGCTCCTCGGGAAACGGTACGATTCTGCATCTCGCTTGTGCGATGTTTCTAGACCAAACGGGTACGCAGGCGCGGCACATTCCGTACAAAGGCGTGGGACCGATGCTGACCGACGTAATCGGTGGTCAGGTCGAATTCGCAACCGCCGCGCTGCCGTCGGTGCAGCAACACATCAAGAGCGGCGCATTGCGTGCGATTGGCGTGGGTGCGCCCGCGCGTCTCGCGGCAGCGCCTGACATTCCGACGATGGTGGAGCAGGGATTGCCCAATTACCTCGTTGAAGGCTGGTTCGCCGTCGTGGGGCCCCCGAAGATGGCGCCTGCCGATGTCAAGCGCATTCACGATGCCGTGGAGAGCGCGTTCGCGTCGCCCGACGTCAAGGAAGCGATGGCGAAGCAGGGCAACACGATCAACGTCGGCACGACCGATGCAGCGGGAAAGTTCTTCCGTTCCGAGCTTGCCAAGTACGCTCAGATCGTGAAGAAGGCGGGCGTCGAGGCGCAATAGCACTTCGACGCTGCGAGGTCACATGACCTCTATTCGTTTCGCTCCGCGCATCCTGTTTTTGTCGACGAATGCTGCGCGCGTTCGCGCGCAACTCGACGGCGAGCCCATGACACTCGCGCAAGCGCTTCCCTTGCGCGACGACATCTCCACCGACGAGATCACGCCGCTGCCGGTCATGGTGCACTTCGACGCCACTCTCGGCCGCTATCCGTACACCGGCGTGAAAGCGGGCGACGAGACGCCGATCAACCGCGATGCGATCCGTAACGCCGGCATCGAGGTCGTCGTCGCCGGCAAGCGTTATGGCAAGGGAAGCTCGCGCGAGCACAGCGTCGTCGCCGAGCGGGCTGCGGGCGTGCGACTCGTGATCGCCGAAAGCTTCGAGCGGATCTACCGGCAAAACGCCGACAACGTCGGACTTTTTACATCGACGGATTTCACGCTGGTCGATCCGGTGCAGGGCGATGGATCGATCGCGATCGATCAGCTCGTTGCCGGTCGCGACGCATTGACCGCTGCCATACTCCGACAGGGCGGACTGCTGGCGTATGGGGAGGCGCGCCTGCGCGCAGGTGTCATGCGCAGCAATTCCACCGATTCGTCAAGACCTCGCACGCTCTTCGAAAAAATCGTCGAGCGCCACGCGCTGGCAACCGTCGACACGCCGGCCATGCTCGAGGTCGGGCAGGGCGGCTTCGTGCACGCCGACTACCGCTTCATTCACGAGTACTACACCGGCATGTGCGCGCACTTGCTGGAGACGCGTTTCGGCGACTCGCTTGCGCTGTTCGACAAGTCGACGATCATCACGTTCGAGGATCACATGTCGTACGTGCATCGCAGCCCCGTGCACGTCGCCAATGGACTCGTCCCGAATGTGCGCAGCATGTCGAACGCGCATCGCGCATTCGTTCAGCGTCACGGTTTGGTCGATCACGGCTATCTCGAACCGTCGCTTGAAGCGGGTGATCCCGGCAACCAGGGATCACAGGGCATCTCGCACGCATTGATGGCGGAGCAATACGCGTTGCCCGGTCAACTCATCGCCGGCACCGATTCGCATACGCCGCATAGCGGAGCGCTCGGCTGCGTCGCGTTCGGAGTGGGCACCACCGACATGGCGAACGCGTTCGTCACCGGAGCCGTGCGCATCACGATGCCTGCGGTTTTGCGTGTCGAGCTCGATGGCGTCATGGCCGCGGGTCTCACGGCGAAAGACGTCGTCCTTCATTTGCTTGCCGATCCTTCGATCCGCACAGGCGCTGGCGTGGGCAAAGTGTTCGAGTTCGGCGGATCGGCGATCCGCGCGATGTCGACCGACGAGCGCGCGACCCTCACCAACATGACCGCCGAGCTCGGCGGCTTCACCGGCATCGTCGAGCCGGATGAGGAGACCGTGCGTTTCGTCAAAGCGCGCCGCGGCGTCGACATCGTGATCGAGCCGTGGATGCACAGCGATGCCGACGCCAGGTATTGCGACACGATCGAAATCGACGTTTCGAGGTTGTCACCGATGGTCGCGCGACCTGGGGATCCCGGTAACGGCGTTGCGTTACGCGATGTCACCAATCGCGTTGCGGTCGACATCGCGTACGGAGGATCGTGCACCGCCGGCAAGCGCGAGGACTTCGATCACTATCACGAAGTGCTCGCGTGGGCCGCTTCACACGGCCTTCGTGTTCCCGACAGCGTGACGCTCTATCTTCAATTCGGAACCGTCGCGGTGCGCGATTACTGCGTCGCACGTGGATATCTGCAAGCATTCGAAGCGGTCGGCGCAACGATTTTGCAGCCCGCTTGCGGTGCTTGTGCGAACTGCGGCCCTGGCTCGTCGATCGACAAAAATCAGGTGACCGTCAGCGCAATCAACCGCAACTTTCCAGGACGATCGGGTCCAGGAGAAGTTTGGCTTGCGAGCCCGCCGACGGTTGCGGCCAGCGCGATTGCGGGAAGACTGGTTTCGTTCGAGGAGTTGCGCGAAGGCAGCAGCGAGCTCGCGTAATTCGAGCCATCACTGAATCACCTAATCCGCGCGCTGCAGGCACGTGCCCCGCGACGAGGGTAACGAATGTCCGCCGGTCCATCTTTGGATTCACCTGACGCGACGAATTTGGAAGTCCGCCCATAAGCGGAAGTAGAGCGAGTTCCCAACCGGGCACAAGGTGCAGCTCTTCGTCGACTGAGGATACAAGATCTATCATTTGACATAATACCAATTATACGCAGTGGATGACGCGCGCCTTTTACTCTGCGAGGAGGCTGTCCTAGCCTGAACAAGTCCACAGGCCCGGTCACATTCGGTGCTCGGGAAAGCAGACGATCGCAATCGAGTGCTTCGGCGAGCCCGCGCCGACGACGGTCAATCGTTGATGCTTGTTTGAGCGTTTTGACATCAGATGCTGAAATTGCTAGCATCAAGCATCATGCGCACGACGATCGATATCGACGATCCGATTCTCAAAGACCTGAAGCGGATGCAGCGCCGCGAAGGTAAGTCGCTCGGGCGGCTGGTGTCCGACCTTCTCGCGCAGGCGATGTCGGATGCCGAGGCCAAGGCTAAGGCGCCTTCGGTCGCCAACTTTCGCTGGCTCACCCAAACGATGGGCGCGCGTGTCGACCTGGCCGACAAGGACGCACTCCACGACGCGATGGACGGCCCCGGGCCATGAGCTTCGGCGTCGACGTCAACATCCTGCTTTACGCGTCCGATCGAGGCAGTCCGCTGCAACCGTCAGCCGCCCGCTTCCTCGAGAAATGCGTCGTGGAACGGGAAGTGTTTTGCCTTGCCTGGATCACGTTGATGAGTTACCTGCGGATGGCAACGCATCCGTCGATCTTCGCCAAACCACTGACCCACGATGCGGCAGCCCGCAATGTAGAGTCACTGCTGGCGCTGCCTCACGTTCGCGTGATCGGCGAAGAGGAGAACTTCTGGTCGGCCTACCGTTTGGCGACTCGCGACGTGCCGACGCGCGGCAACCTGGTCCCGGACGCCCACCTTGCGACAATCCTGCGCCAGAACGGCGTCGGGACTCTGTTCACCCGCGACCGTGACTTCCGGAAGTTCGCGTTTCTCGACGTGCGCGATCCCCTGCAATAGGGAGCCCGATCGAGCGGCTGGGGCGTCCCTCCGATCGTCAGCAGTATCTGCAGAGTCAATCTGGCGGCGTTACCCGACGGCCGAGAACTGGATCGCCGCGCGGCGAGCGCTCGGAGAGCACCGCCTGAACCAACTCGCGAATGCCCAAGACAATGTTACTTATGACTTCCTTTGTGCAAGATACTTTTCATTGATTTGCCGATCGGGGTTGCGTCGTGTGTGTACCGATCGGCTCCGGCGGCGGCTCATGCGTGTGATTCGAACAGGCGAGGGACGATCCATGGCCATTGCGTTGCGTTGCCGCTGTGGGAAGGTGCAGGGTGAAGTTGATCCGGAACGTGCGTACGCGCGCGGCACCTGCTACTGCAAGGACTGCCAGGCGTATGCGCGCTTTCTCGGCGAGCTCGAGCTAGTGGACTCCAAGGGCGGGACGGATGTCGTGCCGATGTCACCTGACGGCGTGCGTATCACCATCGGGGTGGAGAACGTGACCTGCATGTCGCTAAGCGAGAGGGGCGTCCTGCGCTGGTATACGTCCTGTTGTCGTACGCCGCTCGGCAACACTCCGCGCGATCCGAAGGTGGCTTATGTCGGCATGGCGACGGCATGCTTCGACGCCGCGCCGGAAGCGATCGACGGCGCCTACGGTGCGCGCGATCACGTCGTGCTCAATGCCGGGTCGGCCACGGGTAAGGTGCGCGCGACGCCGCTGGCATTCCTGTTCGGCGGCCTGCGCATCCTGCGCGGCATCGTCGCCGGACGCATTCGCCGCCAGCTGCCCACACTGTTCTTCGATTCCGAAGGTCATCCGATCCGTGCGCCGCAGGTGCTCGACGCCGCGCAACGCAACGCGCTCGGCGCGAATCCAACGTGAGCGCGTAGCGTCGGCGGATGAGCGGGAGCCAGGCGAATTGCCCGGCCCACTCAGGTCGACAGCGTTACGATGCAATGAACGACGCGAGCAATCCTTCTTTCGCAACGCTACGCAGCGATCGTCATCTCTTCGACGATTCGCGTGTCGGCGATCGCAGCGGCGTTGGCACGATCAGCCCGTTCCAGCAAACGTTCGCTCCATCCGGTCGGCTTGTGCATTTGCCGCTCGGCGATGAAGTGACGTGCGCGACGCGTATCGCCGCTCCGGATCGCTGCTTCGACCAGCGTCAACGTCAAAAGATCGCGCTGCGCATGACTTCCGCCGAAGCGATTCGCGATATCGCGCACCGCTTCGATCGCTGCGCCCGCTTCTCGATAACGCCCTGCCCCAAACGCGCAAAAACCGTCGACAAGTGGCAATCCCACATCGCGCGTCATCATCGCATTGAAGTCCTGGCGCTTCACCGCAGCGGCCATCGCACTTCGCAATCGGACGATCTCGTTGTCGCGGCCGACAGCCGCAAAGCTCATCAGTGCGTGCACGTCGTTGAACGCGTAGAAGCCGGCTTCGTCGTTCAGCTTGGCCTTCCATGCATCGGCCACGCGCTCATACCGATCGCCGATGTCAACGCCTTCGAGCCGCAGGCGCCAGAGGAGCGCGCTGGCGTCGATCAACACCAGAATCATGTCGCCTTGCGGCATCACTTTCTGATCGAACAAATCCAGCGCGGCGGCGAACTCGCCGCGGTCCATGCGAAACAGTGCGAGATGCCACCAGTTGTGCGGAGCAAATGTACTGTTCGGCGCCCAGTCGGCTTCGCGCGATTGCAGCCAGTCGATTCCCTCGGCGCTGCGACCCTGCATTTCCATCACGTGAGCGACGGCATGCACCGCCCAACCATCACGCGGTTGCAGCTCGAGCGCCCTGCGCCCCGTCCGCTCGGCGTCTGCATATTGGTTACATTCTTCGAGTCCGAACGCATGCATTCCGAGGACGTACGAATATCCCGGCGTCGACTCGCTCCAGTACGGCAGCACGCGCGAGATGCGGTTACGCAGATTCAGCGCATCGCCTTGGTAGAAGTCCATCAGGTGCGCGATTTGTATCGCCAGCGCATCCCTCGGATAGTCGATCAGCAGCGCATCCAGCGCGCGCGAGGCGTCGCGCCACTGCCCGTCGGACAGCAACCGAGCCGCGCCCAGCAAGCGGCGCTCGCGTGAATTCATTCGTGCCTCGAGCGCAGCCGCTTTCGCGACCGATTCGCGCACGGCGGGCAAATATCGTTGTTCGCTCGTGGTGTAGGTCGCGAGCGCCGCGAACAGATGGGCGAGCGCGAACTCGGGGTCGGCCTTGAGCGCTTGCTGCAACGTGGCAATCGGGTCGCCGGTGTAGCTTTGAAGCTGGGTCAGCGCGATCTCGTAGTGTTCGAGCGCCTTTGCGCTCGACGTCGAGGCTGGGACATCACGTGAGTCTTTCATGGTCTCCAAAAGGCCGCGCCCGACTTCTCGGCGTAAGCGACGGCAGTGGTTTTGGTGGGAAGCGGATTATCGGGAGTCCAGGCGCGCCCGTCATGAGACCCACGTCCCGGGTTTGAGTGGAACCAAGGCGCACTCGACGCAAATTATAGGACCTGTGTCCTGGACTCATCGAGCCGCCATACGACGCTGTCGACACGCCGCAACCCCGCCCGGCAATCGCGATCGTCTAGACTTTCGCCGTTCGCGCAACGCGTCAGCAGCCAATGTCCTTCGAAAAAGAATTCGACCGCGCCCTCGCCGTCCACCGCCAAGGCAAGCTTCGCGAGGCGTTCCACCGCTACGACGCGATCCTCAAAGCCGAACCTCGTCACGCGCCGTCACTGCATCTTTCCGGTGTCGTGCTTCAGCAAGCGGGCCAAACAGCCGCGGCGATCGATCGGATTCGCGCGTCACTGGACATCGATCCGACGTCGGCCGAAGCGTGGTCGAACCTTGCACTCGCGCTCGAAGCGAGCGGACGTAATGCGGCGGCGCTCAATGCGCTCAAGGAAGCGTTGCGACGCGCCCCGAATGCCGCTGACATCGCCGCCAATCTGGCCGGTGCGTTGATTGCGCAGGGCGAGGCGGTCGAAGGCGAAGCGATCGCGCGACGCGCCACTGCCATCGACCCGACGTTCTCCGACGGCTGGCACAACCTCGCGATCGCGCTCGAGCGACAAGGTCGCGTCCTCGAAGCGCTCGACGCCGCGACGCGCGCTGCATCGCTTGCGCCCCAACGCGCGGAGATGTCGGGCTTAAAGTCGCAACTCGAGGCCGCGATCGCCGCGCCGAAGCGCGCGCGCGCGACGCTCGAAGCGGCGCTCGCTCGCAATCCGACCTCGGCATCACTGCGCTTCGACCTTGCGAGCCTTCTCGAAGATCAGGGCGAGCCGCTCGCGGCCTCCCAGGCGTATGCGCAAACACTGCGACTCGAACCCAATCACGGCCCGGCGTTGTCGCAGTTCATCTACTTGCAGCGCTGGCTCGGCGACTGGCGCGAGCTCCCTGCGCACGAGCAGCGCTTTCGCGCCCTCGTGCAAAAAAACGCGGCGTTGTTGTCGCCGTTCGTGCTGCTCGGACAACCGTCGACTCGGGCCGAGCAACGACGATGCGCGAGTGCGTGGAGCGCAGCCCTTGCCGCAAAACCGCTTCCGACGCGCCGGCTATTGTCGAGCGGGAAGCTCAAGCTCGGCTACCTCTCCGCGGATTTCCACACGCACGCGACCGCGTTTCTCACCGCAGGAATGTTCGAGCAACACGATCGCACGCGGTTTGACGTGCATGCCTATTCGTTGGGTCCCGATGATCGAAGCCCGCTGCGCGCGCGGCTCACCAAGGCGTTCGACCGCTTCGTGGACGCGAGCGGCCAATCGCTCGAGGCAATCGCGCAGCGCATCGCACTTGACCAGATCGATATCCTCGTCGATCTCAAAGGCCATACCGCAGGCGCGCCGCCAGGCATTCTCGCGTTGCGCCCTGCCCCGATTCAGGTTCATTACCTGGGGTTTCCCGGAACACTGGCGGGCGGCCTCGTCGATTACCTGATTGGTGATGCCATCGTCACGCCGCCGGAGTATGCGGCCGATTACGCCGAGACACTCGTGCGTCTCCCAGGCAGCTATCAGGTCAATGATCGGCAACGCCCGATTCGCGAAGCGCCGTCACGACTCGCGCTGGGTCTTCCTGACGATGCGATCGTGCTCTGCAATTTCAATGCGAGCTGGAAGCGTCGTCCCGAGACGATGGACGCCTGGACTGCGATTCTTGCCCGCGTACCGCATGCAGTCCTGTGGCTGCTCGCACGACGCGACGACGATCCGGCAATCGGCCATCTTCGGCGCGAAGCAGAGAGCCGCGGCGTCGCTCCGTCGCGATTGCATTTCGCGACAGCGCGTCCCAACGCCGATTATCTGGGTCTTTACGCGCGTGCCGACCTGTTCCTCGACACCTGGCCCTACAACGCACATACGACCGGCAGCGATGCGCTGTGGGCGGGCTGCCCGGTGTTGACGCTCCTGGGCGAAACGTTCGCGGCGCGCGTCGGCGCAAGCCTTGCGAACGCCGTCGGTCTCCCCGAACTCGTGGCTTCCAGCGTCGATGATTACGTCGACAAGGCGGTCGCGCTGTGCAAGGACGAAACGCGTCTTTTAGCGATGCGCGAACACCTCGGTGGTCCGGGACATACGAGCGCGCTGTTCGACACCGAACGCACCACGCGCGCGCTGGAAGCTGGGTATCTCGAAATGGCGGCGCAGTACCGGCGAGGCGTGCGCGAGCCCATCGACCTCTGAGCGCTTCAGGCGAGCGTGCGCAAGTAGTCGAGCGCGTCCGACAAGCGCGCGGCTCCGATGATCTCAACGCCTTCAATGGTTTGACGAGGCTTGTTGAGGTTTGGCATCAGAACGCTCCGAAAGCCGAGCTTCGCGGCCTCGCGGATACGTTCCTGGCCGCGCTGCACTGGACGAATTTCGCCCGCCAGGCCCACCTCGCCAAATACAAGAAGTTTTTGCGGTAACGCCTTGTTTCTAAGCGATGACTGCACCGACAGAAGGACCGCCAGATCGACCGCCGGCTCACTGATTCGCACGCCCCCCACGGCGTTCACGAAAACGTCGTAGCCCGACACGTCGAGCCCCCCGTGCCGATGCAGCACCGCGAGCAGGAGCGCGAGCCGGTGATTGTCCAGTCCCACGGCGAGGCGCCTGGGATTGCCGCCCTGCACCGGATCGACCAGCGCCTGGATCTCGACGAGCAACGGCCGCGAGCCTTCCACAGTCGCGACGATCGCCGAGCCGGCGACCGGCTCCGCATGCTGGGACAAAAACAACGCGGACGGATTCGCCACCCCCTTCAAGCCGCGCTCGGTCATGCCGAACACGCCGAGCTCGTTCGCGGCGCCGAAGCGATTCTTGATCGCGCGCACCAGCCGGAAGCTCGAGTGCGGGTCGCCCTCGAAATACAGAACAGTGTCGACGATGTGCTCGAGCACGCGCGGTCCTGCGATCGCGCCTTCCTTGGTCACATGCCCGACGAACACGACGACAATGCCGCGCTGCTTGGCGAGACGCGTCAACTGCGCTGCGCACTCGCGCACCTGCGAAACGCTGCCCGGCGCCGAAGTCAACGCCTCGGTATACAACGTCTGAATCGAGTCGATCACGACGATTTGCGGCGCGAGGTTGGTAATCGCGCCGACGATCGCTTCGAGTTGCACTTCGGCAAGAAGCTCGACCGGCGCATTGACGAGCCCCAGGCGTTGCGCGCGCAGCGCCACTTGCTCGACCGATTCCTCACCGGTCACATAGAGCGTTCGATGCGAAGCTCCCAGCGTTGCGCACGCTTGCAAGAGCAGCGTCGACTTGCCGATACCCGGATCGCCGCCCAGCAACACGACGCCGCCAGCGACAAGACCGCCGCCGAGCACGCGATCGAATTCCGACTGGCCGGTTGCGATGCGCGCACTTTCCTGCGGCTCGACGCTGGCGAGTGAGCGCACCGCAGAGCGCGTTCCGGCGACACTCTCGAAGCGCTTCGCCGTGGGTGTTGCAACGCTTTCGACAAGCGTGTTCCATGACCCGCAATGCGGACACTGCCCCTGCCATTTCGGCGCCTGGCCACCGCATTCGGTGCAGGCGTAGATCGACCTCGATTTCGCCATCAGCGAAGCTCGTCCGGCGTCACGACGGCGGTGCCGAGCTTCCCGACGACCACACCTGCAGCTTCATTGGATATCCGGACCGCGTCGGCGAGCGACGCCCCCGCCGCGAGCAAAGTGCCGATCGTGGCGATAACCGTATCGCCGGCGCCGGACACGTCGAACACTTCGCGGGCCAGTGCGGGAATCGAAAGTGCGCCGGCATCGGTAAAAAGGCTCATGCCCTCCTCCGAGCGCGTGACCAGCAACGCGTCGATGGCAAGCTCGGCGCGCAGTGCCTGTGCACGCGCCGCCATGTCCGCCTCGCTTTTCCAGCGGCCGACCACCTCGCGAAACTCACCGCGGTTGGGCGTCAGTAGCGTCGCCCCGCGATACTTGTCCCACTCGGCGCCCTTGGGGTCGACCAGCACGCGCTTGCCGCGCGCGCGCGCCGCTTCGATCATGTCGTCGACATGCGCCAGCGTGCCTTTGCCGTAGTCGGACAGCACGACCACGTCGCACGCATCCACCTGCGTTGCGTAATCGGCAAGCTTGGTCGCGAGCACGTGATCCGACGGCGGCGTCTCGAAGTCGATGCGCAACAGCTGCTGCTGTCGTCCCACGACGCGAAGCTTGACCGTCGTCGTGATCGATGGGTCACGATGAAACGAAGCCGCGATCGCGTCATCCTTAACGAGTCGCTCGAGCGTCGTGGCCGCTTCGTCATCGCCGGTGATCGACACGAGGGTAGCGCGAGCGCCGAGTGCCGCGACGTTCCGCGCGACGTTGGCCGCACCTCCGGGTCGCTCCTCCGCACGCGCGATCTTCACGACGGGCACGGGAGCTTCGGGCGAGATGCGCTCGACCTCGCCAAACCAGTAGCGATCGAGCATCACGTCGCCGGACACGAGCACGCGTGCCGAGCGCACACACTCGCGCCAACGCGAGAAGCGGTCGTCGAAAGCGTGGGTCGAATCGTTGCGCGACATCCGAATCGTCATTGAACGCAAGGGCGGACGCGGATTATAGGGCCCGTGGTAGCGTACCCATGCGGTCTTTCCCGTTGACACCATCATCACTGCGATTGAACGCCGACGCCATCGACCGTTGGATCATCAGCGCCCTGCTCGACGGCGCCGACGAGGCCGCCGTTCTGGCCGGCACTTGCGAGCGACTGAGCGAAGCCGGCGTGCCGCTTTTTCGCGCTGCGCTTGCAAGCGACATGCTCGACCCGAGCTACGACAGCCTGGGTGTGCGCTGGACCCGCGGTGAAGGCGCGATTCACGAGACGTTCCTGCGCGCGAGCGACGATGAATCGAGCGAAGAGTGGCTGGCGAGCCCGTTCTACCGCCTGGTATCTGGAAGCGACGAGCACTTGCGCAGGCGCCTCGACGCATCGCTCGACCCCAACGAATTTCCCGTACTGAACGAGTTCAAGCAACGCGGCGGCACCGATTATGTGGCGATGATCGTTCGTCTCGGCGAAAGCAACGCGCTCGGGACAACGCGCGGGGTTGTCGGATCGTGGCTCAGCGATGCGCGCAATGGCTTCGACGACGCATCGATCGCGCTGCTGAGCGCAGTGCTGCCGACGCTTTCAACGAGCTTTCTGTGGCGCTCGATGCAGCGCAGCGTGCGTTCATTGTTGACAACGTATCTCGGCAGCGACGCCGCCGAGCGCGTGCTCGCGGGGAATGTCGTGCGCGGCCGCGCCGAGGCGATCCGCGCTGTCGTGTGGTACAGCGATCTTGCCGGATTCACTCGCATCAGCGACGCACATGCGGCGGAGATCGTGCTGACCATGGTGAACGATTACGCGGAAGCGCAGGTCGAAGCGATCGAAGCGCAAGGCGGCCATGTTCTCAAGTTCATTGGCGATGGCCTGCTTGCCATCTTTCCTGATGGCGACGACGTGGCGGCGTGCACGCGCGCGCTCGATGCGGCACTTGCCCAACGACGACGCATCGACGCCCTGAATGCGAAGCGCCGCGCGGCGAACCTGCCGGTGTCGGATGCACACGTCGCCTTGCACATCGGCGAGTTACTGTATGGAAACCTCGGCAGCGAGCGCCGTCTCGACTTCACCGTGCTCGGCGCAGCAGTCAACGAGGCGGCACGCATCGAAGCGCTGTGCGGCTCGCTCGATCAGCCGATCATCGTCTCGAGCGCTTTCAAGGATGCCTGCGGTGAGGCGTGCGCGCGGCTTGTCAGTCTCGGCCGCTATGCAATGAAAGGCGTCGGCCGACCACAGGAGTTGTACACGCTCGATCCGGATGCGAACTAGCGTCGTCCGATGGCAAAGTATTCGAGGCCCGCGGCGCGTACCAGATCGGGGTCGTACAGATTGCGCCCGTCGAACACCAGCGGCAGCTTCAGCGTCGCACGAATCGTGTCGAAATCCGGGCTGCGAAACTCCTTCCATTCGGTGACGACGACGAGCGCATCGGCGCCTTCGAGAGCCGCCATCGGCGTTTTCGCGTACGACAGCCACGCCACGTCGCCGAATGCGCGCCTGGCGGTCTCCATCGCAACCGGATCGTAGGCAACGATGCGTGCACCGCGCCGCGCGAGCTCGTCGAGTATCGTGAGCGACGCAGCTTCGCGCATGTCGTCGGTGTTGGGCTTGAATGCAAGCCCCCACACTGCAAGGCAACGCTGGGACAGGTCCTGTCCGAGCCGCGCCGCGATCTTGTCCACCAACACGCGCTTCTGCACGTCGTTCGCGTGCTCGACCGCCGCGAGCACGCGTAATGGCACGCCTTCGCTTTGCGCCGTGTGCTGAAGGGCTTTCACATCCTTCGGAAAACAGCTTCCTCCGTATCCAACGCCCGGATAGAGAAAATGCCAGCCGATGCG
>DATLOI010000135.1:0-7404 GCA_035536295.1 Casimicrobiaceae bacterium | reverse complement strand
CCAGCCGGCAACCTGCTCGGGCGACCACTCGAGGCGGAGCTTGCTTGCCACGAGGTAACCCAGTCTTCGGTTCCGCACGAGTTTACAAAGCTTCGGACGACAGCCTCTATCCCACGCCCCCTGTTCCGCGTCGCTGGCTCGATAGCCTTGCGGGCCATCATTGCGGCGAATTTCACGACTTATTGTAGAAGGTGCTCGGCAAAGCGTCGTCGCGATAGCGCGTATTGACTTGCCCGCCACCATGCCGCGCGAGATCTCCTCGCGCTCGATCAAGGTCAACGCCGCTTCCGACCGACGCCGTTCGGTCGGACGTATCCCGCCCGACTGAGCCAAGATGCCATGGATCGACGAGTGGTATCGATCAAACAGTCGGGCTATCTGGTGCATCGTCTCACCTTTCCGCCAACGCTCCCAGATGAGAGCTCTCTGGGTGGCAGAGTAGTAGATGCGCGGTCTCTGCTTCATCTGCAACACTCCTTCCGCCGCAATGGCGTCTAGTGTGTTGCATCCATCAGTTGAATCCGCCGTCGATGGCGGCCTTCCCTGAGTTTGAATCTAAGCGGACAGTGTCCGTAGGATTCGAAATACCATTTAGGACACTTCAGTGATGGAGAATCTTCGCCAGGAACTGCTGCGCCCGCTCCGATCTTGGTTGGCCGAAAAAATCGTCTTTGGTGGCGTCTTCCACGATCTTTCCCTGGTCCATGAAGATCACGCGATTCGCGACCTTGCGCGCAAATCCCATCTCGTGCGTGACGACCATCATCGTCATGCCTTCCTTCGCAAGCTGCACCATCACGTCGAGCACTTCGTTGATCATCTCGGGATCGAGTGCCGAGGTGGGCTCGTCGAAGAGCATGCAGATCGGATCCATGCAGAGCGCGCGAGCGATCGCCACACGCTGCTGCTGACCACCCGATAGCTGGCCCGGGAACTTGTCCTTCTGGGCAGTCAATCCCACGCGTTCGAGATACTTGAGAGCTCTCTGTTCCGCTTCCTCCTTGCTGCGGCCGAGCACTTTGATTTGCGAGAGGGTTAGGTTGTTGCGAATGCGAAGATGCGGAAACAGTTCGAAGTGCTGGAACACCATGCCCACGCGCGCACGGAGTTTCGGCAGATTCGTCTTCTTGTCACCGACCGACACGCCGTCGACGCGAATGTCGCCCTTTTGAAACGGCTCCAGCGCGTTCACCGTCTTGATGAGCGTCGACTTGCCCGAGCCGGACGGGCCGCAGACGACCACGACTTCGCCCTTGTCTACGTTGGTCGTGCAGTCGGTCAGCACTTGAAAGGCGCCATACCATTTCGACACGTCTCTGATCTCGATCATTGCCATTGTTCTGAGTCCCTCAGCGGATCACGGCGATTTTCTTCTGCAAGCGCTTGACCAGAAACGACAGCGTGTAGCAAATCACGAAATAAACGAGCGCAACGAACAGGTACATCTCGACCAGACGCGAATCGCGCTGCGCGATCTTGCTTGCCGCGCCCACGAAGTCGGTCGCCGAGATCACGTACACGAGCGAAGTGTCCTGAAAGAGAATGATCGTCTGCGTCAACAACACCGGAATCATGTTGCGAAACGCCTGCGGCAGGATCACGAGGCGCATCGACTGCCCGTACGTCAATCCGAGCGCATAGGCCGAGTACACCTGCCCGCGCGGAATCGACTGAATGCCTGCGCGCATGATCTCGCAAAAGTATGCGGCTTCGAACAGGATGAACGTGATGATCGCGGTGCGCTCGGCGCCGATTGCAAGCGGCCGCTCCGCTCCCGTGATCGCCTGACCAATCAGCGGCACCAGAAAGAAGAACCAGAAAATCACCAATACCAGCGGGATCGAGCGCATCAAATTGACGTAACCCGCCGCGACATTCGAGAGCAACTTGTTCGAGGATAGTCGCGCCAACGCGAGCAGAGTACCGAAGAACAATCCGCCGACTGCCGAAGTCGCAGTGAGCTGCAGCGTGTACTGCATGCCCTGCCAAAGATAGGGCAACGCGTTGTTGACGACCGAAAAATCGAGATTCATGGCGCGCGCGTGTTGCTCATTTGCCGCCTCCGATGTAGCCCGGCACGGCGGCTCGACGCTCGACGAACGCCATCACGCGATTCGCCGTCATCGCGATCAAGATATAAATGACTGTCGCGGCGGTGAACGCCTCGAAGAAGTTGAACGTGTACTCGCCGAGCTCGCGCGAGCGAAACGTTAGCTCAGCGAGACCGATCGTCAACGCGATCGACGAGTTCTTGATGAGATTCATCGTCTCGCTGGTCAGCGGCGGAATGATGATGCGAAACGCCATCGGCAGCAGCACGTAGCGGTAGACCTGCACCTGCGTCAAGCCGACGGCCAGGCCGGCGTTGCGCTGCCCGCGCGACAGCGATTGAATTCCCGCGCGCACCTGCTCGGCGATCCGCGCCGATGTAAAGAGTCCGAGACACAGTACGGCCGAGGCAAACTGCGCGTAGACCGGCTCGGTCGCTACGATCCAGCGCTTCAACGGCGGAATGAATTCCGGAATGACGAAGTACCAGAGAAACAATTGGACCAGCAGCGGGATGTTGCGAAACAGCTCGACCCAGGCGTTGCCGAATCGCACCAGCCAGGGCCTGTCCGTGGTGCGAATCGTGCCGATCACAGAGCCGAACGCGAGCGCGATGATCCACGCCGCCGCCGACACGCCGAGCGTCCACCAGAATCCGGCGACGATCCACTGCCAGTAGAAGGCGTCGCCGTCTGGCGTCTGCTGCAGGAATACGCCCCAGTTCCAGTTGTAATTCATCGTCCCCTCGCTGCCCGTTGCTCGCGAGCTACAGAATGCCTGCTTCCGGATAAGGCTCCGCGCGAATGATACGTTCGTAACCAAAACGCGCAAGGTCCAGCGTCTGAAACGACCCGTGGACAATCAACTCGGCTATCGCGCGTCCGGCGGCCGGCGCGTGCATCATGCCGTGACCCGAGAAACCGGTCATCACAAAAAAGTTGTCGAGCTCGCCTTTCCAGTTGCCGATGATCGGGTTGCCGTCGAGCTCGCATTGCTCGTACAAGCCCGACCAGGTGCGATGGCAGCGCGCCGCTTCGAAAGGCGGGAATCGATGCGCAACGGCCGGCCACACCACGCGCTCGAAGTAGTCATGGTCGACGTCGAAGTTGAAGCCGCGCGGCTCTTCGCCATTGACCAATCCGCCTGAAAAGCCGACGCCCTCGGAGCGAAACGCGAGCCGCTCGAGATCCTTGACGTAGGGCAGCCGCTCGATCGGATTGCCGGCAGTGAAATAGTGCTCGAAGCGACGCAATGGAGACACCGGCAAGTGCATGCCGACCATGTTGGCGATCTCGGCCGACCAGGCACCCGCCGCGTTGATGAACGCGTCGGCCCGAATCGACTCGCCCGATGCCAATCGAGCCTCGAAAACGGCGTTGGACGAGTGAGCCAAGCCGACGACGCGATCCTCGATGTAATTCGCTCCGAGCGAAATCCCCTTGCGCCGCAGTCCCTGCAACAATCCGCTCGGATCGCACCAGCCGTCTTGCAGCGAATGCACGCCGCCGCCTAAGTCATCGACGAACATCGAAGGAAATCGCTGCTTCAACTCCGCAGGACTCAAGAGCTCGACTTCGCAACCATGCGCGCGCTGCTTTGCGAAGTTCGATTCGAGAAGCAGCATCCCGCTTGGAGGGACGATAAAGAGGTAGCCCCCTTCGACCCAATCGACCGGCGCCCCGCGGCCTTCGAGCGCCATCTCCTGCGGGAAACGTTGCAGGAACTGTCGGCAAAACTTGGACATCTCGATGTTCTCCGGACACGAGAACAACACCCGAACGCCGCCGGATGCGCGCAATGTCGAACAGTATTCGTAGCTGGAATCGCGTTCGATAACGCATACCGAAGCCGACGGTGCGAGCGTCTTCAGAAAGTAGGCGGCGCTCGATCCCATGATCGCGCCGCCGATGATTGCAATGTCGAAGCGCATCGCTCGGTCAAAAAGAAACGCCGGCTACGTGAGCCGGCGTTCTTTGTCCGACATCCGGACCTTATTGCACGCCTTTATCGTTCGGATTGCCGAATGCTTCCTTGATCGCCGGCGTTTGCGGGAAGTTGAGATTGATATTGCGCGGCGGAATCGTGCTCGTGAACCACTTCGCGTAGATCTTGTCGATCTCCCCGGACTTCATGACAGCACCCACTGCGCGGTCGACCAGCGCCTTGAATTGCGGGTCTTCCCTGCGCAGCATCATGCTGTAGGGTTCGGTGCGAAGCGACTCCGAGAGAATCATGTACTGACCCGGGTTTTGCTGGCTCGCGACCTGGCCGGCGAGAAGCACGTCATCCATGATGAATGCCTGCGCACGATCGCTGGCGACGAGCTGCATCGATTCGGCGTGATCCTTCGCTTGCAGCTCCTTGAAGTCGATCCCTTGCGCTTTCTGGTAGCCGCGCAACAGCGGAATCGATGTCGTGCCCGAAGTCGACGCCACCGTCTTGCCGTTGAGATCGGCAAACGTCTTGATACCCGAATCCTTCTTGACCACGGCCGACACGTTGATGACGAAATAGGTTGGTCCGAACGAGACCTGCTTCTGGCGATCAACCGAGTTCGTCGTCGATCCGCACTCGAGATCGATCGTGCCGTTCTGCAAAAGCGGAATGCGATTGGCGGAGGTGACCGGCTGATACGCGACCTTGAGGTTCGGCATCTTGAGCTCGGCCTTCACCGCGTCGACCACCTTGTTGCACAAATCGAGCGAATAGCCGATCGGTTGCTGCTTGTCGTCGAGATACGAGAACGGAATCGACGATTCGCGATGACCGATCGAAATCGTTCCCGTATCCTGAATCTTCTTCAGCGTGCCGCTCGTTTGCGCGAGCGCCGGTGCGGCGAAGCACGCGGTCAGCGCAAGTGCGACGGATACACGGCAAAAGCTTTTCATCGAGGTCTCCTGTTTTACGAGCCGTCGCTTCGAGCGCTGCTTTACAACGCAGCGGGGACGGCGAGCCGGCGATTCTACAACCGATTCCCTATAATCGATGCATGAGCGTATACCGCGAGCGCCGCCTCGATCCGGTGCTGCGCGTCGCCGATGTGCGCGCGCTCGAATCGCGCTTCCCCCACGTGCCACTGATGGAGCGCGCCGGCGCGGCAGCCGCTGAAGTGGCGCGCAATCTCGCGTTGGACCGTGCCCGTCCGATCGTAGTTCTGGCCGGCCCCGGGAACAACGGTGGCGACGGTTTTGTGGTCGCGCGGCTTTTGAAGGAAGCGTTCTTCGACGTCGCCGTCGTGTTCCGTGACGACGTGGCGAAGCTCCCCAACGACGCGGCGGCCGCGCATTCCCGCTTCGCGGCCGCCGGCGGCACGCTGCTCGATGCGCCGCCACCCAATCCCGCCGGTCTTATCGTCGATGCGCTTTTCGGGATCGGCATCAAACGCGCGCTGGCGCACCGTCATGCCGAGCTCGTCGAATGGGCGAATCGGCAGCAAGCGCCGAGGTTGGCACTCGACGTTCCCACCGGTCTCAACGCCGACACCGGCATCGCGCGCGCTCCGGTAATCCGCGCGCATGCCACCGCCACGTTTTTCGCACTGAAGCCCGGGCACCTGATGGCCGAAGGTCCCGATCTGTGCGGCGCAGTCAGCGTCCACGCGTTGAACGTCGACGTCGAATCGGATGCGTCGGTGACCGGGCATGCGCTCGCCTGGTCGCGTCTTGCGGCCGCAATGCCGGAGCCGCTGCAGCGTCGCGAGCGCAATGCCAACAAAGGCACATTCGGCACGCTGTCGATCATTGGCGGTGCGGACGGCATGTTGGGCGCGACGTTGATCGCAGGACGCGCGGCGCTGCGCGGCGGTGCGGGCAAGGTTCGCATCGGCGCCCTTGCCGCGGCGCGGCCGGCTGTCGATATGTCGATGCCCGAGTTGATGATCGACGACGCTTCGGCGTTACTCACCCAGGCCGCCGATGCGCTCGTCATCGGCTGCGGCCTCGGTCAAAGCGATCACGCGATCGCAGTCTTGCGAATGGCGTTGGAGATCAGCGTCCCGATCGTGCTCGATGCCGATGCGCTGAACCTCGTCGCACAGCATGCGGAATTGCGGGCATCCGTGCGCCGACGCGACGCCGTCACGCTCGCAACCCCCCATCCGGGCGAAGCTTCACGCTTGTTGTCGACGTCGGTGGCCGGCGTCCAGCACGATCGCCTCGCAGCTGCGTTTTCCATCGCGCGCGACTTACGCGCGCATGTCGTGTTGAAAGGCGCCGGCAGCGTGCTCGCGCATCCGGACGGGAGCTTCGACGTCAACGCGAGCGGCAATCCCGCGCTCGCGATTGCAGGATCAGGTGACGCGCTTGCGGGACTGATCGGCGCGATGCTCGCGCAGCGCATTCCCGCGAAGGACGCGCTTCGCTATGCAGTGTGCGTACACGGCGCCGCGGCCGATGAGCTGGTAAAGCGCGGCATCGGCCCGGTCGGCGTGTCGACCGACGAGATCGTCGCGGTTGCGCGCGATCTCATCAACTCCGCGTCACGGCAAGGACAACCCGACTAGATCAGCCTACGGCAGCAACACGCTCGCGCCGGTGGTCGACCGCGATTCGAGCGCACGGTGAGCATCGGCCGCATCTTTAAGCGCAAACGTCTGCCGCGGCTCCGATCGAATCGCGCCTTTACCAACCATATCGAAGAGCTCGTCCGCCATCGCCGTCATGCTCTCGCGCTTCGCGGCATAGGTGAACAACGTCGGCCGTGTCACATAGAGCGAACCTTTTTGTGCAAGCAATCCAAGATTGAATGCAGCGATCGGGCCGGAGGCATTGCCGAAGCTCACGAATAGCCCGCGCGGTGACAAGCAATCGAGCGACGCCGGAAAAGTATCCTTGCCAACCCCGTCGTAAACAACCGGCACACCCGCGCCGTTGGTGATCTCTTTCACACGCGCGACGAAATCCTCGCTGCGGTAGTTGATCACGTGCGCGCAACCGTTCGCGCGCGCGAGTGCCGCCTTCTCGTCCGAGCCAACGGTGCCGATCATCGTCACACCAAGCGCACGCGCCCACTGGCAGGCGATCAGACCAACGCCGCCCGCGGCGGCGTGAAATAGAATCGTCTGCCCGCTCTTCAACGGATACGTTTGCCGAAGCAGGTATTGCACGGTCAAACCCTTCAGCATCAGCGTCGCCGCAACGCGATCGTCGATGCCCTCGGGCAGCTTTACCAGGCGGTCGGCGGCCATCACGCGCGCCTCGCTGTAGCTTCCAGGCGTGCTGTTGCCATACGCAACGCGATCACCCGGCTTCACCCAATCGACGTTGCTGCCGATCGCTTCGACCACACCCGCCGCCTCACCGCCTAGTCCGGCGGGAAGCGGCAGGGGATAAAGTCCGCTGCGATGGTAAGTATCGA
>DATLOI010000134.1:0-19165 GCA_035536295.1 Casimicrobiaceae bacterium | reverse complement strand
GCATCCCCCGCGTTGGCCGCCGACGTCGCACGCGTCATCGTCGCATTGAAATCCGAATCGACCGTCGAGAAGGTGGCACTCGCATCACCGAACGCCGTTGCGAAAGCCCGCGCCGACATGTTGTCGAAGCGCCTCGGTGTGCCCATAACCGCCGGCTCTGAAATTTCACGACGCGTTCAAGTCATCACTGCGCAAGGCATCACCTCCGAAGCTCTTGCGCAACGCCTCGCGGCCGACCCGAACGTCGAGTTCGCCGTGCCCGATCGCCGAAAAAAAGCATACGTCGCGCCGAATGATCCGCTCTACTCGGCGGGGATTTCGGGCAACGGTCCCGCCGCGGGCCAATGGTATTTGCGCGCGCCTGCCGGCGAGATTGTTTCGTCGATCGACGCAGAGCGCGCGTGGAACATCACGCAAGGCAGCCCGGGAATCGTCGTTGCGGTTCTCGATACCGGCGTGCGTTTCGATCATCCCGATTTGTTGACGGTCGGCGAGGGCGGCAACTTTTTGCCTGGCTACGACATGATCAGCGACGGGGACGCGGCCAACGATGGTGACGGACGCGATCCCGACGCAAGTGATCCAGGCGATTGGCTCACCGAAGACGAAGTCACCCACTCCGGCGGCCGCTTCGAGGATTGCGAAGATGCCGCGAAGCCGAGCTCGTGGCACGGAACCAAGGTCGCAGGAATCATCGGCGCACTGACGAACAACGGCGTCGGCATCGCAAGCGTGGGACGCACTGTGCGTATCCTGCCCGTGCGCGTGCTCGGCAAGTGTGGTGGCTTCGACTCGGACATCATCGCCGGCATGCGGTGGGCGGCGGGCCTGCCCGTGCCCGGTGTCCCGGCCAATCCAACGCCGGCGCGCGTTATCAATTTGAGCCTCGGCGGGGAGAGCTCATGCAACAGCGCGTATCGGAATGCGGTTGCTGACGTGATCGCTGCAGGCGCAGTGATCGTCGCATCGGCAGGCAATTCCGCGGGACACCGGGTGAGCGAGCCCGGGAATTGCAGTGGGGTAATCGCGGTCGCGGCGTTACGCCATGTCGGAACGAAAGTGGGATTCTCCGATCTGGGTCCCGAGATCACGCTCGCAGCACCCGGTGGCAACTGCGTCAACATCGCGCCCGGCTCGGCGTGCCTCTACCCGATTGCAACGACGTCGAATCTCGGCGCGCAGACGCCTGGCGAATCGAGTTACACAACGAGTTTCGCGATCTCCGTGGGAACGAGTTTCGCTGCGCCGCTCGTGTCAGGCACCGTCGCGTTGATGTTGTCCGCGCGCAGCACACTGACTCCGGCGCAAGTGAAATCGATTTTGCAAGGAACCACGCGCCCGTTTCCTGCGACGAGTAGCGATGCCACCGTCGGACGTTGCACGCCGCCGCGCTTCGATGCAATGGGAAGACCGATCGATCAACTCGAATGCCTATGCACGACGGACACGTGCGGCGCGGGAATGCTCGATGCCGGAGCGGCAGTGACCGCGGCAAGCGCAGGCGTGCAACGCGCTACCGTCGTCGAGTTCTACAACACGGCGCTCGATCACTACTTCATCACGTGGATTCCATCGGAAATTGCCGCCCTCGATGCGGGTACGACGGTTCGCGGCTGGGTGCGCACGAACGAGGCGTTCACCACTTACTCCACGCCCGAGGCCGGCACTTCACCGGTCTGCCGTTTCTACATCCCGCCAACGCTCGGCGATTCGCACTTCTTCGGACGCGGGCTGGCTGAATGCGAGGCGACCGGTCGCAACCAGGTCATGCTGGTGTTGGAGGACGCGCGCTTCATGCATCTGTTCCTGCCGGTCGCGGGCGTCTGCCCTGCTGCATCGGTACCCGTTTATCGTGTGTTCAGTGCGCGCGCCGACGCGAACCATCGCTATACGACCAGTCGCGCGATAAGAGACCAAATGCGAGCACGCGGATGGCTCGCGGAGGGCGACGGCCCGGACCTCGTGGTTATGTGCGCGCCGAATTAAGGCGGTCTTACGACCGTCGATGCTTGACGAAGCCGTATATCACGAGCATGGCCACCAGCGCGGCCACGCTGAGAAACACCGTGTCACCTATCTGGGCGGCACCGGTCGCGATACCGGGAAGATCGAACATCGATGCGGCGAGCGTGATCATGACAATTCCTGGTGCACTTTAAGTGTTGCGTTAGCTGGACGAGCCGTCAGTCGTCGAAAGAACGCGCAAGCGTGATGCGGCCCAAGCGAGCGTCGTCGAAGTCGGCGTCGTCGAAACGCAGGCTCTCGACAACCGACCAGTCGTCATCGCCTGGGAGATCACCAGCTTCCAGCAGCGGACACGATGGATTCGGCAGCGTCGCTGCAACCTTCGAAATCGATTGCGTGCGCATGGTCAACGTCCTCCCTGGCCGGGCTTGGGTGTCGACGATTGGTCCGATGAGCGATCGGGGGTGCGATTGCCCGCCGGGTCGTTGCTCTTGTCGCTGCTGCTCTGACTCGTCCTGCGAGTGAGCGCAGGATCCTCTTCCTTCGCGCGGCTCTTGCCCTTCGCTTCGGCATCGGCAAGCTCACGCGCATCGGCGCTATCCTTCGGCGCAGCGTCATGCGCGGCCTTGTCGACGCGTCCCGACTCGACGAACTTCTTCGTCGCGTCGTTGTACTGGCGCGAAGCCTTGTAATTGCCCTCGCCGTATTCGCCCTTCTTGTCGTCGCCCATGTCGTTTCAGACTCCGTGTGATCAGGTAACCACGATCACATTCTCGGAGCGCGCAACAAGCACTGCTGTCGGAATGCAGCCGAAAGCGACGACGCATCTGCGCGATGCGAAGGCGCCGCTGCTGTCCTACAAGGGGAGCGTCAGATCGTCGCCGTCGAGACGGCAAGAGTCGTCGGACGAGGCAATGCAATGCCAAGTGCCGCGTCCTCGACGGCGCCGAAGCGTACCAATGGCATTCCGGTTTTCACGGGCCCGAAGATCGTCGCGAATGAAACATCCGCTGCGTCCCGTCCGGTTGCGATGCGAATGAGGCCGGTCGTCGGCGAGATACCGGTCGCGTCGAACAGATACCAGCGATCGAGGAACACCTCGGCGTATGCGTGAAAGTCCGGCGGGCCGAGCCCGGGATCGGACCCGTAGTCGACGCCGGTCACGATTCGCGCCGGATAATTGAGCGAACGCGCGAACGTAATGACAAGATGCGCGAAGTCGCGACACACGCCGACATTGCTCGCCAACGTTTCCATCGACGATGTGCCGGAATGCGACGTTCCGATCCGGAATTGCACGTTCGAGCGCACCCAGTCGGTCACCGCCTGCACTTGGGCGTAACCGCGCGGCAGATGACCGAACATCGACCACGCTTGAGATCCGAGCTGATCGGTTTGACAGTAGCGGCTCGCAACGAGATAGCGCAACGTCGATGCCGGCAGCTCCGCAGGCGCAATGGCACGCACGTGCGTCGGCTCCGCCATGTGATGCGTGACGTCGATCTGAGCTTCTAGCGTCACGTCGAGCGTTCCCGGCTCGGCCTGAAGCTTTAAAAGTCGATTGCCAGTGACCGGCTCGGTATCGAGCACGTGCGAAACCGCCGGCGCAATCGTCAGCGATTCGCTGCGAACATCCTGTTGCGTCGTGCGCGCTGGGTGAATCAGAAAAATGAAGTCCGACGGCCCGCCGATGTCGTAGTGCAGCTCGACGCGATAGTCGATGCGCACTCGGCTTCCTGCCACCTCGGATGGGTGATGATTCATCACTAAGGCCGGCGTGCTTTCCCGATCAGGCCGCCGGCATGTCGAAATAAGGATTGAACCCGGTCGAGTGATCGGTCTTTTCGGGCATCGAACCGCCCGCTTGCGCGGCAACCCGCAACACCGCGATCGGACGCATCAAAGCAGCATCGAGTAGCACACGACATCCCGCTGCGATGGTGAATCCCAGGCGCGCGTAATGCGACTTGAGCGCCAAGTCGGGGACGATCACGTACAAGGCACGCAAGCGCCCCTCGCCATCGACCGACTGCACGACGTACTCGAGTTCTCCCATCGGCTTGCACGCGGCGCGCGCTTGAGCGGCTTCGTTTTCGCCGACTTCAGGGGGCGCAGCTGCACCGGTCATCAACTCGCGCGGGTCGCCACGCAGTTCCTGATCTCGTCCCGGGGTGAACGCGCGACTGGCGCGGGCGGTGGCACGTGCTCGGGCGCGCATTTCGAGCTTTTCCATTTGAAGGTTTTTCCTTGCGAGATTCGCCGCTTAGGCCGCGACGACGTCCGAAACGCGCGTGTTGCGCGTGTGATTCACCATAGCAAAGCTGTGCGTAACAGAGCTAGCAGAAAAATTGACGGCCGATGTCGGCGTTTGGACTACGGCCGACGTAGGACACCGCGCGGGTCAGCTTTGGTCCAGCCCCGCCTGCACGAGCTGCGCCGCACGCAAAATCGCACGGGCCTTGCTTGCAGTCTCTTTCCATTCCGTCTCGGGCACCGAATCGTGGACGATTCCTGCGCCAGCCTGCACGTACAGTGTCCCTTTACAGATGATTGCGGTGCGAATCGCAATTGCAAGGTCCATGTCGTCGTGAAACGAGAGATACCCGACGGCTCCTGCGTAGATGCCGCGCCGCGTGGATTCGAGCTCGTCGATGATTTCCATCGCGCGAACTTTGGGGGCGCCGCTCACCGTTCCAGCGGGAAACGATGCGCGTAGCACATCGAGTGCGCCGAGGCCCGGCTTCAAAGTCCCCTCGACGTTGCTGACGATATGCATGACGTGCGAATACCGCTCGATCAGCATCCGCTCGGTGACGTTCACTGTTCCCGTCGCGGCGACGCGGCCGACATCGTTGCGTCCGAGGTCGAGCAGCATCACGTGCTCGGCAATTTCCTTGGGATCGGCCAGCAACTCTTCCCCCAGCGCTTCGTCGCGCTCACGAGTTGCGCCGCGCGCACGCGTACCCGCGATCGGTCGCAGCGTGATGGTCGAGCCTTCCTTGCGAACCAGAATCTCGGGCGACGCCCCCACCACGTGGAAGTCGCCGAAGTCATAGAAGAACATGTACGGCGAAGGATTCAGCGAGCGCAGCGCTCGATAGAGCGACAACGGATTCGCCGAGAACGGCTGTGACATGCGCTGCGAGAGCACGACCTGCATGACGTCGCCGGCCGCGATGTACTCCTTGGCGCGCCGCACGGCGTCGCAATAGGCGCTCTCGCCGCTTTCGCTCGACGCTTCGGTGACCGCGGTCGCCGTCTGCAACGGAATATCGACGGGCTCACGCAAGCGCTTGCGCAACGAGTCGAGCTTCGCACTGGCGCTCTCGTATGCGCCGGCGATCGAAGGATCTGCGTAGACGATCAATTGAATCTTGCCGGCGAGATTGTCGACGACCGCTAGCGTATCGGTGCAATTGAGGAGGATATCCGGCACGTCGTCGAGCCCCGAGCGCATGGGAGCAATGTGCGAGGCGAGACGTGGCTCGATGTGGCGCACGGTGTCGTAGCCGAAATACCCCGCCAGCCCGCCCGAGAATCGCGGCAAACCCGCGATTGGCGCCGCGCGAAAGCGTTGCATGAACGCACGCACGAAATCGATCGGATCGCCTTCGTGCCGCTCGACGACCACGTCGTCGTCCTCCACTTCGATACTGCGTCCGTGCGCACGGATCGATAATCGCGATGGCAGGCCGATGAACGAATAGCGACCGAAGCGCTCGCCACCAACGACCGATTCCAGCAAATAGGATCGCTTGCCGCCGGCAAGCTTCAGGTAAAGCGACAGTGGCGTATCGAGATCGGCGAACGCTTCCAGCACCAGCGGAATGCGGTTGTAGCCTTGGCTGGCAAGCGAGTGGAAGTCGCTTTCGGTGAGCGTCATTGCGTCGCTAGTGCGTGCGCACCGACCAGCGTCGTCACGCGAGCGCTCTCGCGACTTCTGCGCGCATCTGCGCGATCGTTGCGCGGTAGTCCGCGGTTTTAAAGATCGCGCTTCCCGCCACGAACGTATCGGCACCAGCAGCGGCGATCGCGCCGATGTTGTCGACTTTCACGCCGCCGTCGACTTCAAGGAGGATCTCGCGACCCGTGCGCGCAATCGCAGCGTCGACTCGCGTGCGAACGTCGCGCAGCTTGTCGAGTGTATGCGGGATGAACGACTGTCCGCCGTAGCCCGGATTCACCGACATGAGAAGCACGAGGTCGAGCTTGTCGATCGTCCAGTCGAGACAGTCGGTCGGCGTCGCGGGATTGAGCACGAGGCCGGGCTTCATCCCGTGATCGCGAATCAGCGCAATCGTGCGATCGACGTGACGCGTTGCTTCGGGATGAAAGCTCACGTAAGTCGCGCCCGCCTTCGCGAAATCGGGAACGATGCGATCGACCGGATCGACCATCAGGTGCACGTCGATCGGAACCGTCGTGTGCGGGCGAATCGCTTCGCATACGAGAGGCCCGACCGAAAGATTCGGCACGTAGTGATTATCCATCACGTCGAAGTGCACGAAGTCGCTTCCCGCAGCGACAACCGCGCGCACCTCTTCGCCAAGCTTCGCGAAGTCGGCGGAAAGGAGCGACGCTGCAATCCGGTGATCTCTTTTCATCGGGCTATAATCGTTCGCATCAGCGATGCATTCGTGCGCAACTTTCAAGCGGCATGTCAGAAGCCAAGCGCTACCAGATCACGGTGTTGCCGAAAGCGCAGTACGTTGCCGAGCAATCCGATCCCGATCGCAACCAGTACGTTTTCGCGTACACGATCCGCATCACCAACACCGGTGATGTATCGGCGCGGCTCGTTTCGCGGCACTGGATTATCGTCGACGCGGAGCAACGCGTGCAGGAAGTCAAAGGCGTGGGCGTGGTCGGACAGCAACCGGTGATCAAGCCCGGCGAAACCTTCGAATACACAAGTGGCGCAAGCCTCGCGACCGCTGTGGGCACGATGAAAGGCACTTACCAGATGCTCGCCGAAGACGGCCGACCGTTCGACGCGGCGATCCCGCAGTTCACGCTGTCGGTGCCGCGTACGCTGCATTAGTGGCTAGTCCTCCTCCGCATCGTCAGCCGTCCGCCTGCCGTTTCCCGCGTTGTCCGCCGACTGCTCCGCTGCTTCACGACATTCCTCCTCGCGCTCGCGCTTGCGCGACGGCGACATCGTCCACCAGACGATCGCCAGCCCCAATCCAAGCGCAATCACCGCTTCGATAACAATCCACTCCATCGCGAAATCCCTCGTGATCGCGTGCGCGATCGCGTTTGGCGCCTGCACGTCGGCGCCGCGCGACGAAGCGCGACCGACGTTCGTTCGTGTCGACTGGCGCAATCTTACCGGTTACGCAACCGATCGCCTGCACGAAGCATGGCCGGCTTTCATCGTCGGCTGCAAGGCGCTGGTGGCCCGCGCAACGACCGCGCTGATATGGACGCCACCCTGCACCGCCGCGCAATCGGTCGACGGACGCGACGAGCGCGCCGTGCGCGGATTCTTCGAGAATCACTTTAGCCCGTACAAGATCGTCGACGCCGCGGGTTCCGACCACGGACTCGTCACCGGATACTACGAGGCACGGCTCGCAGGATCGCGCGAGAAAGCGACCGGCTTCGGCGTGCCGTTGTACGCGCGTCCTGCCGATCTTTTGACGATCGACATCGGCGACTTGCATCCGGAACTTGCTGGCAGGCGTGTGCGTGGACGCAGCGATGGTTCGCGCGTCGTGTCGTACTGGCCGCGCGCCGACATCGTCCGCGGCAAGGCGCCGCCAGAATCGCGCGCGCTTGCGTGGCTTGCCGATCCGCTCGATGCGTTCTTTCTCGAAGTGCAAGGTTCCGGACGGATCGTGCTCGCCGACGGAACGGTCATGCGCGTCGGCTACGCGGATCAGAACGGACATCCGTATCGCGCGATCGGCCGCGTGCTGGTCGAGCGCGGCGAAATGAAGCTCGAGGAAGTTTCGCTGCAATCGATTCGCGCGTGGGCGCAGCGCCATCCCGAGCGTGTCGCAGCGCTGCTGGACGAGAATCCCAGCTATGTTTTCTTTCGCGAGCTGCCGGCGCCACCCGAAGGCTCGCTGGAAGCTTCGATCAATGGGCCGATCGGCTCGCTCGGCGTTCCGTTGCTCGCGCAACGCACGATCGCGGTAGACGGGTCGATCGTTCCGCTCGGCGCGCCGGTTTGGCTTGCAACGTCGATGACGCAGAACAATGAGGCGCTGCAACGGCTTGTGATGGCGCAAGACACCGGGGGTGCGATTCGCGGCGCCGTGCGCGCCGACTATTTCTTCGGCTTCGGTGAGGAAGCGATGCAACGCGCAGGAACGATGCGCCAGCAGGGACGCATGTGGCTTTTGTGGCCGCAAGGCGCTGCGCTACCCGATCCGCGCAAGCCCAGCGCGCCGCGTTAGACGACCCGGACAGCGTGCAGCACTTCCTCCGCCTGACGGTCCGCGTGATACGACGAGCGGACCAGCGCGCCGACAGCCGCGTGCCGAAAGCCGAGTGCGCCAGCCTCGCGCTCGAACATTGCGAACGTGTCCGGATGCACGTAACGCATCACCGGTAGATGTTCACGCGAGGGCTGCAGATACTGACCGATCGTCAGCATGTCGATGTCGTGCTGGCGCATGTCGCGCATCACGGCGAGAATCTCGTCGTCGGTCTCGCCGAGGCCGACCATCAACCCCGACTTCGTGGGAACGCCCGGCACGCGCCGCTTGAACTCGCTCAACAACGCGAGCGAGTGTGCGTAGTCCGAGCCCGGCCGGGCCTGTCGATACAGGCGCGGCACCGTTTCCAGGTTGTGATTCATCACGTCGGGCGGCGCGGCTTCGAGAATCGCAAGTGCGCGCTCCAAACGGCCGCGAAAGTCGGGCACGAGCACTTCGATCTGCGTCGAAGGCGAACGCTCGCGAACCGCGCGGATGCACGCAACGAAATGGCCCGCGCCACCATCGCGAAGGTCGTCGCGATCGACGCTCGTGATGACGACATAGCGAAGCTCGAGCGCTGCGATCGTTTTCGCGAGATTCGCGGGCTCTTCCGCGTCCAATGGTTGCGGCCTGCCGTGACCAACGTCGCAAAACGGGCAGCGGCGCGTGCACACATCGCCCATGATCATGAACGTCGCGGTTCCCTTGCTGAAGCATTCGCCGATGTTCGGGCAGCTCGCTTCCTCGCACACCGTGTGCAGGTTGTGCTCGCGCAGGATTTGCTTCACTTCGAAAAAGCGCGGCGAGCTTCCAGCGCGAACGCGAATCCATTCCGGCTTACGCAGCGGCGGATGCACGACGACCTTGATCGGAATTCGTGAAGTCTTCGCTTCGCCCTTGTGCTTGACCCCGGCGACGTTCGACGGCAACCCGCGGATGAATGCGTCGGTCATCGCTTGACCGAAAGGCGGTGCGCAAGCATCGGCGCAAGCCGCATCCCGGCCGATCGAACATCGAGCACAACGCCGAGACGCTCCAACGAGGTCACGGCAAGGCCCGCGTAACCGCAGGGATCGATCGCGCGAAACGGGGCGAGGTCCATAGCGACATTCAGCGCAAGTCCGTGATACGTGCAGCCGTTGCGAACTTTGAGGCCGAGCGCGGCGAGCTTGGCTTCCGTCCCGTCGCGCTCGACATAAACGCCCGGGGCGTCGATCTTGCCGTACGCACGAACACCAAGCGGAGCGAGAAAGTCTATCACCGCCTGCTCGACCGTCCGGACCATCGCCCGCACGCCACTGCGATTGCGCCTGAGATCGAACAATAGATAAGCGACGAGCTGGCCTGGGCCGTGGTAGGTGACCTGTCCGCCGCGATCGACGCGGATCACGGGAATCACGCCGGTGGCGTGCACGTGCGAAAGCCGTCCGGCCAATCCCAACGTATACACGGGCTCGTGCTCGGTCAGCCAGATCTCGTCCTGAGTATTTCGATTGCGCGCGTCGGTGAACGCCTGCATGGCGCGCCAGCACGGCTCGTAGGCACGACGCCCCAGCCAACGCACCGTGGCGCCGTCGCACCCGATCGCATCGACGCGAGCTTGCGCGACGGCCGTCATGAATGAGTTAGAGCACCATCGCGACCATCGGATGCGAGGTCAATTCGCGATAAAGCGCGTCGAGTTGCTCGCGCGAGGTTGCGTTGATCGTGCACGTCACCGACAGATAGTTCCCTTCGCGCGACGCACGCATCTCGAGCGTCGCAGGATCGTAATCGGGCGCGTGCTTGTGCACGATGTCGACGATCGTTTGCGCGAAGCGATCGGTGCGCTTCCCCATCACCTTGATCGGAAATGCAGTGGGAAAAACAAGCGCGGATTCCTGTGTGGGCGGATTCGGCGAGGTCATATAAGGAGTCATCGGTCGAATATGGTGGCGTCGCCCGGGGAAAGCAAGCATCACGCTTCGTACATGTAATCACGCGTCAAAGGATGCGGCAGCCGGCCATCAGCGAATGGCTTGCCGGCCAGTAACTGCCATAGCGACAACCAGCCGCGCTCGAACGCGTGCGCCGATCCTGCGAGATAGATATGCCAGATTCTGAAGCGCTCCTCGCCGACTTCGCGACGCGCCGCCTCGCCGTTCGCTTCGAGCCGCTCGGTCCAGTGCCACAACGTCTTCGCGTAGTGCTCGCGAAGCGCCTCCGCGTCGATCGTTTCGAGGCCGACCGACGACATTGCCGCGATGACGCGCGAGACGTGCGTCAGCTCGCCACCTGGAAAGATGTAGCGCTCGACGAAATCGCCGATTCCGCTGCCCAGCGATTCCGCCTGCAGCGGGTTGTGCGTGATGCCGTGATTCAACACGAACCCGCCAGGCTCGAGGAGCCGCTCGATCTTGGCGAAATAGCTTCCGAGGCGCGCCACGCCGACATGCTCGAACATGCCGACACTGGATATCTTGTCGTAGCGCGGCGTGTCCGGCAGATCGAGGTAATCGACGAGCTCCACGTCCACGCGGCCCGTCAAGCCACGCCGCGCGATCTCGGCGCGCACATGCTCGTACTGATTTTTCGACAGCGTGATGCCCCTCGCGTGCACGCCGTACTCTTCCGCCGCGCGAAAGATCAACCCACCCCAGCCACATCCGATGTCCAGCAGGCGCTCGCCGGGTTCCAAGCGAAGCTTGCGGCAGATGTGATCGAGCTTCGCGAGTTGCGCTGCGCCCAGTGAATCATCCTCGCGACGAAAATAGGCGCACGAATAAACCATGCGCTCGTCGAGCCACAAACGATAGAACGCATCGCTGATGTCGTAATGGTGCGCGATGTTCCTGCGATTCGCGCGCTGGCGATGCATCCATGCGAGCACGCGCTGCGCTACCGGATCGCGGCCATGTCGAATGTTGCCGACCATGCGCTCCGCGATCGCGAGCATCCGCCGCGCACTGCCGTTGAAATCGAGATCACCGCGAACGTACGCAGTGGCGAGGCGGCCCATTGCCGGACGCGCCAACGCGCGCAAGCCCTGGAACGACCGTACGACGATGCGCACTTCCGGTCGATCGGCGAGCCGCACGCTCACCCCGTCGGGCAATTCGAGCTCGATGGGAACACCGCTGCCGGCGTAGCGGTGCTCGATGATCCTGGAGAGCGACGCGGGCATTCGACCTCGAGAAAGAGACGGCTCCGAATGTTAGTGTATCAACCATGTCGCCGCCGGGTTCGGTCCACGATGCCAAGCCGACGTTCGGCGAGCGCCACTTTCGCGACGTGCTCGCCACGTTCGCGACCGGTGTCACGATCATCACGACGCGCTACCGCAAGGGTGAAAGCGCGGGTGGGTTGCGCTACGTCGGCTTCACCGCCAACTCGTTCAACTCGGTATCGTTGAAACCTCCGTTGGTCGTATGGAGCCTGTCGCAGGCGGCCAACAATCGACTCGCGTTCGAGCAGTGCGAGCGTTACGCGATCAGTGTGCTGGCGGCGGATCAGGTCGAGCTCGCGCGACGCTTTTCGCGACCCCATCTCGATCGGTTCGACGGCGTGCCCTATACGCTGGGCTGGTCCGACGCGCCTCGCATCGATGGAGCGCTCGCATGGCTCGAATGCCGCCACTTCGCGTGGCAGCCGACCGGCGATCACACGCTGTTTGTCGGCGAAGTCGTCGAATGCGCACGCGCGGGAGGCGCGCCGCTGGTGTTCTACGACGGCGAATTCGTAACGGCGGCAGCCGTTGAGTAGCGGACGGATTACGCGTTGCTTCCACGCCCGCCGTTGGCAGGAAACGCATCGATAACGTCGGTGAGACAGGCGTTGAACCGCTCGGCACTTTCGAGCATGGGAAAGTGGCCAACGCCTGAAATAGAGACGACCTTGACCCCATGGCGTTGCATCGAGCCATGATCGGTTGCAGGCTGGTCGGGATTGATCGCAACGACCGGAACACCGAGCTCCCGAAGTAGCGCTGGGACATTGGCGCCGAACGTCCATGCCGATTCAAGCGCGGCGAGCGCAATATCCGGCGGTGCGGCCGACATGTGCAGCACAACGCGCTCGACGAGGGCGGGATCAGCGTCTTCTCGAAACATTTGGCGAACGAATGCACGCGTCGCATGCACGAAGTCGCTTTCGAATGGCGCCAGCCTCGAGCGCACTTCCTCCGCACTGCTGAACACTGAAAGTTGACGGTACGTATCGACCCAGACCACGCCACGCACGCTGTGGCGAAGGCTTCGTGCAGCCTCCAGGACAACGTCGCCGCCCATCGAATGGCCCACGAGCACTACATCGTTCGTGGGAACTGCGCCGACCACCGCGGTAACGTCGGACGCAAACGCAGCGATCGTCCATCCGGTCCTGCCACGCGCGGACCTGCCGTGGCCAGCCAAGTCGAGCGTTACAACTCGATATCGTCCGGACAGGTAGTCTTTCTGGGCGTCCCAATAGCTACGGTCGCATGACCAGCCGTGAACCAAAACGACTGTAGGCGATCGGGTGCCGCACACATCGTATTCGATCCCGGTTCCGTCAGCGGCGACGGTTCGCACGTTTCAAGGACGGGATTGCGGTTTGTTCGACTGGAACACGTCGTACATACGCCGAAACATCGGCCCAGGCTTGCCATTTGCGAACGGTTTCCCGTCGACGCTCGTCACCGCGAGCACCTCCTTGGTCGACGACGAGAGCCATATCTCATCGGCCGCGAACGTTTCTTCCTTCGACACAGGACGAATTTCGAACTGCATTCCCGCGCCGCGCGCGAACTCTTCAGCCGCGTCGTAGGTAATGCCCGGCAGGATGTGGTTGTCCTTCGGCGGGGCGACGATTCGCCCATCGATCACGAGCAGAACATTCGACGCGGACGCTTCGGTCAGCCAGCCGTCGCGAAACATCACGGTCTCCGCAGCGTTCGCATCGGCCGCCAGCTGTCGCATCAGCACGTTACCCAGGAGCGACGTGGTCTTCAAATCGCAGCGCTGCCAGCGATTGTCATCGGCCGTCACCACTGAAACGCCGCGCTCGACCTGCTCGCGCGACGGGAGCGGCAGAGGATTGCTCATCATGAACACCGTTTGGCTCACATCAGCGGGAAACGCGTGGTCCCGCTTCGCCACTCCGCGCGTCACTTGCAAATAAACCGCCTGGTTCGCGAACGACTGCTTTTCGATCAGTGCTTCGATCAGCGAGCGCCATTTCGCAGCGTCGTGCGGATTCGCCAACCGAATGCCGTCGAGACTGCGTTGCAATCGCGTCAAATGTTGCGACAGCCGGAACGGCGAACGTCCGTAAACCGGAATGACTTCATAGACGCCGTCACCGTAGATGAAGCCGCGATCGAGCACCGAGATCTTCGCGTCGCCAAGCGCGATGAGCTCCCCATTCAAATGAACGGTCTGCGCAGCGTCGATCATCACTTCACTCCCTTGGCTTCCACTTTGGGCTCGCTCGCAAACCACAAGCGCACCGTGTCCCAAGCGCGACCGATCAGACTCGCCGGAGGAACGGTCTCGAGCGCGATGAGCGGGAATTCTGCGACTTGCCTGCCTTCGAACGCGACCTGAACCAGTCCCACGCGCTGTCCGCTTTGCACCGGCGCGATAAGCCGCTCGTGCGCGACGAGCGATAGCGCGAGCTTGTCCGCCTGACCCTTCGGCAACGTCACGTGGCGATCGGCGATGAATCCCGCAGGAACCTCGGGCACCGCACCCTTCCACACGGGAAGCTTCGTCACCGTCTTGCCTGATTGATACAGCGCGACGGTATCGAACGCCTGAAAGCCGTAGTTCAGAAGCTTCTGGCTCTCGATGGCACGCGCTGCATCCGACGCCGCGCCGAGCACCACTGATGCAAGCCGGCGCTCGCCGCGCACCGCAGATGCGATCAGGCACCAGCCGGCGGTCTCGGTGTGCCCGGTCTTGACGCCGTCTACACTCGGGTCGGTCCACAAAAGGCGATTGCGATTGGCCTGTGTGATGTTGTTGTAGCGGAATTCTTTCTGCGAGTAGAGCGGGTAATACTCCGGATAATCGCGAATCAGCGCCGCAGCGAGCTTCACAAGGTCGGCGGCCGTCGCGTAGTGCTGAGCACTGGTGAGCCCGGTGGAGTTGGTGAAGCGCGTGTTCACCATGCCGAGCCGCGCCGCTTCCTGATTCATGCGCTCGACGAACGCCTCTTCGCTGCCGGCGACGAGCTCGGCCAGCGCGATCGATGCGTCGTTGCCCGATTGCACGATCATCCCCTTCAAAAGCTCGTCGACGCTCACTGCCTTGCGTGGCTCGATGAACATTCGTGAGCCTTCGGCGCGCCAGGCCTTCGTCGAGACGTTCACCATCTGCGAAGGAACGATCGCCTTCTGACGCAATGCTCCGAAGGTCAGATACGCAGTCATCAGCTTCGTGAGCGACGCCGGATCCCGCTGTTGATCCGGATTGACGGCGACCAGCGTCTGGCCGCTTTGCATATCGATCAACACATACGAATTCGCCGCGACCGACGGCAGCGGAAATGCACCGCCGATCGGCGAGGATTGCGTCGCGGGTGGCGCACTTGCCGGTGATTGAGTAGCCGCGATCGGCGCAACGACGATCAGCGACCAGGCGAGCGCGCACGCGAGCGTTGCGCGAAAACTGTGTTGCATAAGAACAGCGATTGGCGAAAGCGGCGAATTATAGACTGCACTTCACCTGTGCAAAAAGCGAGACGCCGCAAACTCGCTATCGGGGTTGCGATCGCGCGCGTCAACTGCTGACAGTCTCGGCCTCGTCGCTCACCGGAATGCAGCTACAGAAAAGATTGCGATCGCCATACACGTTGTCGACGCGCGCAACCGGAGGCCAGTATTTCGACGCCTCTTGTGCGACGGTCGGATACGCCGCAGCGCGGCGCGAATAGCGGTGCGTCCAGTCGTCGCTCGATACCGCCGACGCGGTGTGCGGCGCGTGCTTCAGTGGATTGTCGGCGCGAGCCCACTCGCCGCGCTCGATCATCCGGATCTCGTCGCGAATCGCGATCATCGCCTCGATGAAGCGATCGAGCTCGTGCTTGCTCTCGCTCTCGGTGGGCTCGACCATCAGCGTGCCGGGGACGGGAAAGCTCATCGTCGGCGCGTGGAAGCCGTAATCGATCAACCGCTTCGCAACGTCTTCGACCTCGATGCCCGAACTTGCCTTGAGCGGTCGCAGATCGAGGATGCATTCATGCGCGACCAGCCCATTGGGGCCTGCGTAGAGCACCGGGTAATGACGCTCGAGCCGCTTCGCCACGTAGTTCGCGTGAAGAATCGCGGCTTCGGTCGCCAGCGTCAGCCCTCGGCCACCCATCATCGTGATGTACGTCCACGAGATCGGCAGGATCGATGCGCTGCCGAACGGAGCGGCCGACACCGGGCCGATGCCGGTCGCACCTCGCACAGACTTGCTCGACGAAGCTTGGCCGTGCGGCTCGCGTTCACGCGGCATATGTCGGTGGCCCGGAAGATATGCCGCGAGATGTGCGCGAACCGCGACCGGTCCCACCCCGGGTCCGCCACCGCCATGCGGAATGCAAAACGTCTTGTGAAGATTGAGGTGCGAAACGTCGGCGCCGAATCGACCCGGCGCAGCGAGCCCGACCAGCGCGTTGAGATTCGCGCCGTCGACATACACCTGTCCGCCGTTTGCGTGCACGATCTCGCAAATGCGCACGATGCCCGTCTCGAAAACACCGTGCGTCGACGGGTAGGTGACCATGATCGCGGCAAGCGTGTCGCGATTCGCGCCGGCCCTTTTACCAAGGTCATCGAGATCGACGTTACCTTCGTCGTCGCAGGCGACGACAACGACGCGCATTCCCGCCATTTGCGCCGATGCTGGATTCGTTCCGTGCGCCGACGACGGAATCAAGCACACGTTGCGATGAGCTTCGCCACGCGATTCGTGATACGCCTTGATGATCAAGAGTCCCGCGTATTCGCCTTGCGATCCCGCGTTGGGCTGCAGTGAAACCGCGTCGTATCCCGTGCACTCGCACAGCATCGCTTCGAGCTCGGCGACCAGTTGCCGATAGCCCGCCGCCTGATCCTGCGGAACGAACGGGTGCAGATGCGCGAGCTCGTGCCACGAGATCGGCTGCATCTCGGCGGTGGCGTTGAGCTTCATCGTGCACGAGCCGAGCGGAATCATCGTGCGGTCGAGCGCCAGGTCCTTGTCGGCGAGACGGCGCAGATAGCGCAGCATCTCCGTTTCGGAACGATAGCGGTTGAACGTCGGGTGCGTGAGATAAGCGCTCGTTCGCGCAAGCTCCGTCGGAAACGCGTCATCGACACCTGCGTCGAGATGCGCCACATTCATGGCCTGGTCGTCGCCCGCGAACGCTTGCAGCACGCGCTGCACGTCGCCTGACGTCGTCGTCTCGTCGAACGAGAGTCCGATCGTCGCCGCATCGACGCGCCGAAAGTTCATCCCCTGCGCGACGGCATCGCGATGGATGCGCTCGGTCCGATCGCTCGTCACGACGGTGATCGTGTCGAAGAACGCCTGCGTATCGACTTCGAAGCCGAGACGCTCGAGACCTGTCTTCGCGATCGCGGCCATCCTATGCACGCGCCTTGCAATTTTCGCGAGCCCGTCAGGTCCGTGATACACAGCGTACATGCTTGCGATCACCGCCAGCAGGACCTGCGCCGTGCAAATGTTGGACGTCGCCTTTTCGCGTCGTATGTGTTGCTCACGCGTCTGCAATGCGAGTCGATACGCCGGATCGCCGTTCGCATCGATCGTGGCGCCCACGAGCCGGCCCGGCAGTGAGCGCTTGAAAGCGTCGCGCGTCGCCAGGTAACCGGCGTGCGGGCCGCCGTATCCCATCGGCACGCCGAAGCGCTGCGTCGATCCGACGACAACGTCGGCGCCCCATTCGCCGGGGGGCGTCAAGAGCGTCAGTGCGAGGACGTCGGCGGCAACGATCACGAGTCCATCGTTTGCATGCACTTGCTCGACGAGCGCTCGATAGTCACGCACATCGCCGTTCGCACCCGGGTATTGCAGCAACACCGCGAAAGCCCCGGCTTGTCCCGCCGACTCGACAGGCCCCGTCACCACTTCGACGCCAATCGGCGCCGCGCGCGTGCGCACGACATCGAGCGTTTGAGCGAAGACATCGTCGGCGACAAAAAAGCGCAGGCTCTTGCTCTTTCCTACGCGCAATGCAAGCGCCATCGCTTCCGCTGCGGCGGTCGCTTCGTCGAGCATCGACGCGTTGGCGATCGCCATGCCGGTCAAATCGCTGACCATCGTCTGGAAATTGATCAGCGCTTCCAGCCGCCCCTGCGCAATTTCCGGCTGATACGGCGTGTAGGCCGTGTACCAGGACGGGCTTTCGAGGACGTTGCGCTGGATCACGCCGGGCGTGATCGTGCCGTAATAGCCTTGGCCGATGAAAGACGTGAGCACTCGATTGCGTGCTGCGATCGCCTTGAGACGCGCAAGCGCGCTCGTTTCATCGATCGGCTCCGGTAGCTGTAACGGCTCCGCGCGGCGAATCTGCGCAGGAATGACAGCCTCGATCAGCGCTTCGCGACTCGGATAGCCGAGCGCTTCGAGCATTGCGGCTTGATCCTGCGGCGAGCTTCCGATATGGCGCCCAACGAATGCATCGCTTTGCGCGAGCTCGACGAGAGAACTCCTGCGCGGATCTTCGTGAGTCATCGGTGAATCATCCGGCATCAATCAGCCATCACCCACGCTTGCGCGATACGCTTCGGCGTCGAGCAGCGCGTCGAACGCTTTCGCATCGCTGGGCTTCAACTTGAAAAGCCATGCGCCGAAGGCATCCTCGTTGACTTTCTCGGGAGCGCCGTTCAAGTCCGGGTTCGCCGCGACGATCTCTCCTGCTAGCGGCGCATAAACATCCGACGCTGCTTTGACCGACTCGACGACGGCAACCGCTTCGCCCGCGTTGACCATGCGTCCCGCCTTGGGCAGCTCGAGAAATACCAGATCGCCGAGCGCCGCCTGCGCGTGATCGGTGATTCCGATCGTCAGCGTACCGTCCGATTCGCGACGCAGCCATTCGTGACTTTCGGTGTACTTGAGATCCGTCGGAAGCTTCATGCGTATGTCTCCCCTTCATTCGACGTTCGATAGCCGGCAAAGCATGTGAATCTTGTCGTACGACTTGCCGTTTACGCGGATTGCCGCCGGCTCGCGCCCCCACTCGCGAAAGCCGTGACGCTCGTAGAGCCTTCGTGCGTCGTCGTTGCCCGCGGTCACGGTGAGCACGAGCGAATCAAGCGTACCGCAACGCTTCGCGTGCTCGATCAACGCCGCAATCAACGCACTGCCTACGCCCTGCCTCGCTCGATCGCGCGGCACGTACATCCCGAACACCTTGCCGCGATGCCGCACATTTTTTCGCGAATCGACCGACATTCCGCACAACCCGACGAGCTCGTCCGCCACGAACGCGCCGAGCACGACGTCGTGCGGGCGATCGGGGATCGCATGAAGCCGCGCGCGCAGCTTGTGGTGCGCAATCTTCACCTCTTCTTCGGCACTCGAGGTGAACGCTTCCGGATGCTCGGCGAGCCCTCGTTGGCGAAGCGCGAAATAGGAATCGAAGTCGCCCGCGGTCAGCGCACGAATTGCGACCATCTAGGGCCTTTATACGAGCGCCTTGCCGTTACGCACGAACGGCGGCTTCACGACGCGCGCGGGCAAGCGCTTGTCGCGCACCGCGACTTCGACGACATCGCCGATAACGACCTCCGACGGAAGTCGCGCAAGCGCGATCGAGCGACC
>DATLOI010000133.1:0-2070 GCA_035536295.1 Casimicrobiaceae bacterium | reverse complement strand
CGCCGCGCGCAATCTTGTCGCACAGTCGTTTCAGAATTTCTTTGCGAGCGATACGAGGCATGTGTCGTTCTTGTTTTAATGAACTGCAGTGCGCGTAAAGGCAGCGCCTTCGGCGCAGACCTCGCGGAAATGTTTGACCAGCAAGTCCGCAAAGGCGGCGTCGTTCAGATGCAGCGGACTCCTGATCAGCGTTCGCCGCGTGCCGCGACGGAAGTTTGATTCGATCGCAGTGAACAGGGCCTTGTCCGCGGCCGGATCCCAGAACTGCTTGCCCGGTGCATCGAGCGCGGAAACGCCGCCTTCCGGAATGATGAAGCGCACCGGGCCCTCCATCCGGTTCAGCTTGGCCGCGATGAATTCGCCGATCGCCTTGCATTCATCGGGCGTAGTGCGCATCAATGTGACGTTCGCGTTGTGCTTGACCAGGTTGCGATCCTTGAACTTCGTGGGCACGGTATCGAACGCCCAGAAGTTCGCCATGTCGAGTGCGCCGCATGAACCGACGTACGGAATCGGGCGACGCGCAAATGCATCGAATCGCTCGGGTCCTGCACTGAGAACGCCACCGACGATCTCGTCGCACACTTCGGTGGTCGAGATGTCGAGCACGCCCGCTAACAGCCCCGAGTCGACCAGCTTCTCCATCGATTGACCGCCGGTGCCGGTCGCGTGAAACACCAGGCAATCGAATTCGTTCTGCAGCTGCTTGGTCACCGCCTGAACGCACGGCGTCGTGACGCCGAACATCGTCAGCCCGATCGCCGGCTTGCTCTCCGACGCTGCGGTGCGTGTGTACGCGATCATTCCGGCCAGCGCATGTGCGGCGTTCGACAGCACCTTTTCGCTGATGCGATTGATGCCCGATACGTCGGTCACCGAATACATCATGCAGATATCGCTCGGCCCAACGTATGGACGCACGTCGGCCGAAGCGACCGACGACACCATTACCTTCGGCATTCCGACCGGCAGCGCGCGCATCGCCTGCGTCGCGAGTGCCGTACCTCCGGACCCGCCGGCCGACACGATGCCGCCAAGGTCGCTCCGCACCAGAAGAAATCGCTCGAACGCAATCGCCATGTTGCTGACCGACGAGCCGCGGTCACCGGTGAACACCGCGCTCTCGCCCTTCGGATGGTGACGCGCGACCTCGCGCGGATGAACGTTTGCGGTTGAAGTTGCGCCAGAGGTCGACAGATCCACGGTCACTGTGCGCAGTCCTAGCTTGTCGATGCACTGCTTGAGGAAGAAGAGCTCGCGTCCTTTGGTGTCAAACGTGCCAGCGATGTAGGCGGCCCGTCGCACATTGCTTGCAGCAGGAAACTCGAACACGCGCGCGCTGCGTGCGTTCGAAGCAGTATCTGCAGCGGCTTCGGCTTCGGGCTCGGCCGCCCTCGCGTCGTCGAGCGAAGCGCGTACCGCGCGGTCGTGCAGAGGAACATCGGGCTGCTGAGCATTCCAGCGCGTGAAGCTTCTAACGGTCTGCGTCGCTGTCTGAGACGGTATCGCGGGGAGAGCGTCCGCATGCGCGCGGCGCACAGTGAACACTCGCGCACTTGCATCGTCGTCAATGACTTCCGGCACAACAGGTTGCGGCTCTTCTTCTCCCGCCGCGTGCACACCAAGCAATCGCTGCTGCAATTCAGTGTCGGCGGCGAGCTCGCTGGCTGACATCTCACGCGCGATGCGTCCGTTGACCATCACCGCGATGCGGTCGGCGGCCTCTACCGCAACGCCAATGTTCTGTTCGATCAGCAGCACCGCGATCCCGGTCGCTTCCGACGTCGCATGCGCGAGCTGCTTCAACGTCGCTTCAACCTGCTCGACGATCACCGGCGCCAGGCCTTCGGTCGGCTCGTCCATCACCAGCACGCGGGGATTGAACAACAGCGCGCGGCCGATCGCAAGCATCTGTTGCTCGCCGCCCGATAACTCGGCGCCGCCGTTACGCCGGCGATCCGCCAGCCGCGGAAACAGCGAGTAGATGCGATCGACTGTCCATGCGCCTTGTCGCGCGCTCTTCGCCGCGAGTCGTAGGTGCTCGTCGACCGACAGCGACGGCCATACACG
>DATLOI010000132.1:0-15496 GCA_035536295.1 Casimicrobiaceae bacterium | reverse complement strand
CTTGGACGATCGGACCGACGTTGTACCAGTTGACGAGAGCGGTCGATCCCGCCGTGCCGGGCTTGCGGGAGCCGATCACGCCCGGCGCTGCCGTGGGACTCACGATCGCGACGTTGATCGACAGCGCGCCGATCAAATCTTCGTTGTTGCCGACCGTGGATTTGGGATCGCACGATAGCGATCCGCCGTATACGTTGCCGGTATTGGCAAGATCGAAAGCGCGCGCGACGTTGTCCAGCAATGGACCGCCTACGTTGCGTGTATCGACGTAGCGGCAAGGTGTCAGCGGGTAGTAGACGAGCTCGGACGACGTGCTGCCGAGCTTGCGCGGCGCTTTCGCCGCCTTGGTGATCGCGCGCACGACGCTTTCGTAGCCCGTGGGCGCGTCGAATTGGCGTAAGTCGGCGAGCGAAAGCTTGTACATCGATTCGAGCAACCACAGGCGATGCTCGGTCGTGATCTCGCGCGAAGTGATCGCGCTTTGCATGTGTCGATCGATGATCGCGAGCTTGTCGGAAAGCATGCGCCGTTGCTCGGCGCTGATGTGCTTCGCGATCGCGGGTTGTGCCGCGGCGTTCTGCAACGCGCGCACGTCGCTCCATTCGCTTGCGGACGACGAACTCGCCGACACGGCGGAGCCAAGCGCTGCCAGAATGATTACGATCGTCGACCGCATCGTTCGCTCCGTTGTCATGTGCAACGAGCCGCAGGAGCGCGGCTTTCACCACTATGACGTTAGCATAACAAGCGGAGCGCAAGCGCGCCATTCAGCGGCGCAGGCGAAGCGGTGTACACGACAAAAGGGGCCACGAAGGCCCCTTTCGATAAAGCGCTTCAGACCAGCAATGATCGGCTGGAGCTGCGTCAATCAGCGGCCGGGAATCCGGCAGCACCACGGCGTGTTGGTGACCGTCACCGAACCAGCGCCTGTATAACGTCCAGCGCAATTGGCGTTCGTCGCGTCGATGACTCCATGTTGTGATAGCACCAGATTTGCCGTGTCGCCGAAGGCCTGGCATGAATTCGACATCATCCGATAGTTCGCCGGACACGCGCCCGCACTCAGGTTGAACGCGCTTGCTCCGATAGCGCCCGTGGTCGTCAGCGTGCCCGCGACACAATCGAGTGGAGAGGCCGTAGGCGCCGCAAAGACGCCGAGAATATCGACGACGAAATGCGTCGGCGTACCGAAGAACTCGAGCTCGTCGGTCGCACCGGTTTGATCGGTTGTCACGATCGCCGCGTTCGACGCCTGCACCGGTGGCGGAGTGATTTCGTACCAGTTCACGAGCGAAGTGATGTTCGTGCTGCCGATCGGCCGCGCGCTGAACGTCCCCGGAAACGCTGCAGGGTCGACGATCGCGATGTTCATCGAAATCGCTGCGATCGCATTGGAATTGCCGCCGACGGTTGCGCTCGGGTTGCAGCTTGCCGAGCCGCCATAAGCAGCGCCGGTCAGATCGAGGTCATACGTGCGCGAGCCGGTCGGCAACCCGACGATCGGCGTGCCCGTGACCCGCGTGTCGATGAAGCGACATGGCGTGATGGGGTAATAGACCAGTTCAGTGTTCACCTGGCCGAACTTTTGCAGCGCGGGCTTCGCCGATTGACCATTGAATGAAGTCAATGCCGACGCAAGTCGATCAATCGATCCGCCTTGGGGAAGAGCTCTCAATTCGGCAACCGACATGCGCGACAGCGATTCGAGCATCCAGCGTTGGCGGTCGGCACTGACGCCTGCGCTTTGCCGATCGGCGCCGAAGGCTTTCAGCGTGCGATCGATGAGCGCGACCTTTTCTGCGAGTTGAGATCGTTGCTCGGCGGTGAATGTCGACGACGTTTCGGATAGTACTCGCGGCGCGGCCGATGCAGTCGCGGCAGCGGCTGCCATCAATGCAATGCCTAGATAGGTGAGCGACTTTTTCAATCCATCCTCCGATGCTTGGTTGAGGGCTTTGGACGCGCATCGAAGCGATGCGATCGCAAGTCCCGGACGCCTAGGATACGGTCGGATGTGAAGTGTCGCAACGCGAGCCATGGCTCGCTCGAATCGACCTTGCTTGCGAGTGCGCAACCGTCGATTCGCTTTACGCGAACACGCTGATCGACTACGCAACTATCCGGGGTTCAACGTCGGTCGGCCGTGTCGAGGCGCGGCAGACCGACGTGAAGTATTCAAACGAAAAGGGCCCGTAGACGCCCGTGATGCTATCGCGACGCGATGATCATCGGCCGGGGACGCGGCAGCACTGACGTGTGCCTTGAATACTGACCGGACCACCGCTCACGTTCTGGCCAGCACAGAACGCACCGATCGCTCCGCCCGCAACGGTCTGGAACAAGCCGTTGATCGACCAACGGATCGCGTCCGTGAGCCCGGGCGTACGACAGCCCGCGCCGGTCATCGCATAGCCGGCCGGGCAAACGGCGATATTGAAGTTGAACGCTGCGTTGTTCGCGATCCCCGTTTCCTCGCTGAATGTCGATACGCAATCCAGCGCCGTCGCCTCGTTCGCGCGGAAGCCGCCGAAAACGTCGACGATGACGTGTACCGAGCTCGAGGTGACTACATCGATCTCGTTGGCGGCCAGACCTTGATCGATCGTGACGATCGCGGCGTTGCTCGCCTGCACCGACGGACCGGCTTGATACCAGTTCACGAGCGCGGTGTTCGTCGGAGCGCCTGTCGGCACGATGGTGGCAACCCCCGGTGCAACCGATGTATCGAAGATCGCCATATTGACCGCGAGGGCAAAGAGCGTGCTGCCAAAGGTCGTCAATGGTGCCGACACGCACTTGCCGGCCGCCGTCGTGTACGCGTTGGTGTCGAGGTCGAAGCCACGGGTACCATTGATCTTGCCGCCCACGTCGCGCGTATCGATATAGCGGCACGGCGTGATCGGCGTGTACGTCAGGTCGTCCGTGCCGCTGCCAAGCGCCTTCGGAGCGACGCGCTTTGCCTTGGCGATCGCCTCTGGCAAATCGTTCAGCGAATGCACACCCTGCATCGATGCGAGCTCTTCGTTGCTAAGCTGATACAACTCGGACATCGTTGAGAGGCGCCAGTTGGACGAGCTACCCCGGCCCGTCCCGCGTGACTCCATCCCTGCGATGATTCTCGATACGAGGCGCAGTTTCTCTTCGAGGCGGGCCATTTGCGCAAGCGTGGGCTGGCCGGACGTGCCCCTAACAGCATGATTCGTGGCGCCTGCAACACCCGATTGTGATTCGCTTTGGGCACCCGCAGAGAAAGACAAGGCCGCGACGACGATTGCAGTCAAAAGCTCTCGTTTCATTGCATTCCTCACCTAATGTGTTGCGACATGTGCGCCGAATGATCGGCGATCCCTGGGCGAAGCGGCGCCACGGTGATTTGTAATTTGGTACGGCGCCGAGCCGCCGCTTGCGCACCTGAAAAGGATAAGGCGGACGCTGTCGCACAGCAATGTCTTCCGACGCGAGGCGTCGGCTCGTTGACACTTCAGTGACGAATCACCGTTCGCTTGATCGGCCGCAAAATCCCCTCGGCCATCAACGTCACCGTCGACGCCGCCTTCTCCGCAAACGTGCGCTTTTTCTCGATCTGTGCCGATGCGAGATGTCGTTTCGCGCTCTCGGATAATTGATAAGGCGCTTTCGCGAACGCGCCGACCGCGTCGCCCCAGTAGCGACCGCGCGCAAACGGGTACGCGGCCCAATCGGCGTCCGCTTCGAGCGTCTCGATGCCGGCGTATTCGGCAAGCGCACGATAGCCGTCGGGCAAAAAGCGCCAGCAATCGACCGGATAGCGATGCTCGGGTCCGCGCGAAGGTGCGATCAAGAAGATGAAACCGCCGGGCTTGAGCGTGCGCACCATTTCCATCCAGGTGAGCCAGAAGAACTTGATGTGCTCGAACGCCTGGCCCGAGATGACCACGTCGAAGTGCGCGTCGGGGAACGGAAACTTGTACGGCGACTCGAGCACGACATCGACGTTGGGTCCCTTGTCGAGATCGATGCCCGTGTATGCCCACGCGTCCTTGCGAAAGATCTCGCGATAGCTGCCGTTGTAGTCGTAGCTCCCGACGTCACCGATGGAAAGTTTCCTGGCGGGATCGAGATAGCGCTCGACGAGGGAGCGCATGTGATCGAGTGAATTGCGATGCATGGCGGAGTTACCGATGGTTGCGGGCGACGAGCCGGCGCGCGACGAGCGTCGCGACTGCGAAGTGAATAGCGTAGGCAACAAGGAACGCGGTCGTAGCACCCACCGCGCCCGCGTCCCGAAGCAACCAGCACGCGGCGAGCGTCATCATACCCCACGCGAAATTGAGCGCGCTCGCGAGCCAGATGCGATCGATGACGGCAAGGAACAGTCCCGCGGGGTTGCCGATTGCCTGCATGAAGGCAGCGGCCATTAGAAGCTGCAACGTGCGCTCGGCCTCCACCCCTTCCGCACGATATAACCCCATTGCAGGTGAGGCGAACACGGCGATTGCGACACAAAGGATTGCCATGAGCTGCGCGTTACGCAGCGTGAAGCGCCGCATTTCATCGGACAACGTTGCAACACCGCCCGCTGCTTTCGTGCGCGACAGTCGGACGAACTCGACTTGCGCAAGGACGGCAGGTGCGAACGAGACGACGGCGAACCAGCTATACGCGGCGTTGAAGCGCGACACCTCGACCAGCGGATTTGGACCGCGCGCAATGATTGCGTTGACCAGCCACACGACGAGTGTGATCAATCCCGACGAAATCATCACCGGCACGAGAAAACCAAGGACGCGCCGCATTCGTCGCGCGAATTGCGGACTTCCGTTGGCCCGAAGCATGCGGCGGGCAGCAATCACGGCGAACACGACGGTTATCGCGTAATGAAGACCCAGCGCGATAACGGCTCCGGTTGCATCGAGCGCCCTGCCGAGGGGCACGAGTGCAGCGACGAACACCACGAATCCTGCCAGTTGCGCCAGTGCGCTCGCCCGAAAACGTCCGGCGCCAACGAGCACGCCGATCAGCCCGCCGGAAACAATCGTTGCGCCGATCGTCAGCGCTGCGACGCGAAGCATCGTCGTGATCGGAGGCTCGACCGCGAAGACTTGCGCGAGCCAAGGCGCAATCGCCCACACGAGGCTCGCAACGACGAGCGCCATGATGATCGACAGAAGGCCGATCGCCGCCGATCCGGCGCGCTCGTGCTCGAACTCCGCAACGAACTTGCTTGCCGCCGTCGTCAGACTCGTCGCGGGCAGGCTCCCGGCGACTGCCACGGTGGCGATCACGAGCGAATAGCGCGCGAAAGCATCCGCGCCGAAGCGTTGCGCGACATAAAGACCCGCGATCAAGAGCGATATGCGCGGTATCGCCCCGGTCAGGCCGTTCCAGATCAGCGCACGGAGTCGCGATCGCTCGATGGTCATGCGTTGCTCGCGCGTCGTTGCAGCAATTCAACGACCAGCGCGACCACCTTGGGTGCAGTGACGTCCAGCGAGTAATGCTCCCGAACGCGCTCGAATCCTGCGCGACCCATTTCGCCACGCAGCTTGACATCGTCGGCGAGCCGCCCGATCGCACTCGTCCACTCATCGTTCGATCGCGCAAAAATTCCGGTGCGTCCCTCCTGAACGATCGATAGATTTGCGCCGACCGGCGAAGCGATCGTGGGCAACCCGCATCCCATGTATTGAATGAGCTTCAAGCCGCACTTCCCGCGCGACCATGGGTTGTCGTCGAGCGGCATCACGCCGACGTCGAAACGCAGCATGGCGTCGATTTCACCGTCTTCGGACCAGGCAACGTTATCGACGTCGAGTCCCTGCGGTGTCCAGTGCTCGCCGCCGACGTTCATGATGCAAAGCGCGCGCTGGTCGGCGACGTCGCGAAACGCGTTTTCCAACTCACGCAAGTAATGGGTGGTGGACGGCGAGCCGATCCAACCCACGATCAGCGGCTTCGAATCGACGACGATTTTTTGTCGGTAACGCGCCAGATCGATCACCGTCGGTATGACTTCCACACGACGGCATCCGGCATCACGCGCTCGAGCAGCGAGATACTCGTTGCCCGCGACGACGACATCGGCGAGTCGCATCAGACGATCGATCTTGCGTCCAAGCATTGCTCGCACGAGCACGTTTGCGTGCGCATCGTAGCGATGGAAAATCGCATCGTCGTAATCGATCAGCAACCGCGCGCGGCGATCGATCAGCATCCGCTCGACGAAAAACGGCAGCCATGGCAGTGCTTCGTATTCGACCCATAGGATCGGTGCGCCTCGACTTCCGATGAGATCACGCAATCGCCGGCGATACGCATCGAGCACGCGCAACAGAGGGCGACTTCCCTGGTGGCGTGCCCGCAGATACGCGTCGTCGAGCATCGCACACACCTTGACGCCGAGCCCATGCGCTCGCAACGCAGGAAGGTATTGATAGCTTCGTAGCCGGCTGCTGGCGCCCAGCCGTTCGTAACGGGAAAGCAGGACGACGTCGGTCATGTCGGCGGCCGCGAAGGCCGCCGGATTATACGGTCGCGATCGGAGGCGTTACGGAACGACAGTCCAGTAAGTTGTGCGCAGCACCGTCGTCGCCGTGATCGTTGAGAGGCCGTTCATCAGCCTTACGATCGTGTCGCCTTGCGAAGGCTCGTACCAGACGATGTCTGCTTTGCCGTCGCCATCGTAATCACCGGTCGTGACGACCGACGCGCCGGCTACATTGATCGCTCCGGCCGCGAACGGCACAAGTCCATTCATCAACCACGCGTGCGTGTCGCCGGTCGTATGCCGCCAGATGATGTCCGAGCGGCCGTCGCCATTCAGGTCCGCAACGTGGGTCGGCATCCAGCTCGGACTCGCCAGCACGATTCCATTCCCCACGATTCCGAATCCATTCATGAGCCAGATCGCGCTCTCGCCGGTTGCGTCGTTTCTCCATGCGAGGTCGCTGCGTCCATCGCCGTTGAAGTCGCCGATCAGCGCGACACGCCACGTGGGATGCGACAGCACGACGGCTGCACTCACGCCTATGCCATTTCGCATCAGCCAGATCGCGGTTTCGCCGGTCGCTTCGTTCGTCCACAGGAGATCCGAGGTGCCATCTCCGTCGAAGTCACCGATATGCGTGACTTTCCACGCCGGATGCGTGAGCAACGTGGGAACCGACAGCGCGGTCGTCCCGTTCATCAGCCACGTCGACGTCGTCCCGCTCGATGCGTTGTACCAGACGAGGTCCGCTTTACCGTCGCCGTTGAAATCGCCCGTATGCGTGACCTGCCACTCGGAAAGCGAGAGCAACGTTTCGCTGGTGATTGGCGACACACCATTCATGATCCACATCGAAGTCGCGCCGCTCGACGTGCTGCGATACAAAAGATCGGTCTTGCCATCGCCGTCGAAGTCGGCACTGTGGGTTGCCACCCAATCGGGAACGGCGCCGACGTTCGCCGCAAGATTGCTCGTCGTGCCATTCATGAGCCAGATCGCGGTGCCGAGAGCGCTTCGCCACAGAAGATCGCCGCGACGATCGCCGTTGAAGTCGCGCTGCTTGATCGCCACCGCCGGCCCACCGGTTGGCCCAGGCGGAAGCACGGTTTGCGACAATGACGCCGATACCGCCGGCGCATTGTTGGCGTCGCCCGAATAGGATGCGCGCAGCGAATGCTCGCCAGTCGTCAGATCGGTCGTGGCGCATTGCGCCGAGCGTGCACTGCCGGTGCCCGCGAGCGCAACGCTGCCGCAGCTCGCGATGACGACACCGTCCGCCGTGAAAGCGACGCTACCAGTGGGAGCGTTGCCGCTGACCGTTGCCGTAAACGTGACGCTTTGCGCGAGTGTCGATGGATTGAGTGCGCTCGAGATCGTCACGATCGCTTGCGTGATGGGTGTGACCGCTGCGATCGCTGCGTCCGCATCGATGATGCCGGCGCCGCAATACTTCGGAAAACCCGGCGCTGAATCGACGCGCGTGAAGTCGCTCGTGCAATCCCGGCTCGTGCCCGAGGGAAACGCGCGCGCCGTCGCCTGCATCGCGGACAAGAGTTGCGCTGGCGTCAACGCAGCATTCACCGACAACATTAGTGAAGCGATGCCGGCCACGTGCGGGGTCGCCATACTCGTGCCGTTGAAGCCCGCGTAGTTGAACGCGCCTGCGGTGGTCGTGCCCGCGTTCAGTGTCGAAAGCACGGCCTGGCCGTCACCGCCGCCTGGCGCTGCGATGTCGACGCCAATCGTATTCGCGGGATAGGGCGCGCTCAAACCTCTTACATCGTCGAAGTTCGTGTACGAGGTGCGCTGCCCGCTACGTCCGATCGCTGCCACGCTAATCACGCCGTTGCAGTTGCCAGGCGAGCTTTCCGATGCGTCGGTCGATTCGTTGCCAGCGGCCACGACGACGACGCTCCCGCGTGACAGCGCACTGTTGATCGCGTTTTGAGACGTGCTGGAGCAAGGCGACAAGCCACCGAGCGAGAGATTCAGCACGCGCGCGGGGAAGGCGTTCGCGGGTACACCCGCGACCGAGCCTCCGGACGCCCACACCATCGCGTCCGCGATATCGGACGTGTAGCCGCCGCACTTGCCGAGCACGCGCACTGCAACGATCGGACTGATCCAGTTGATTCCGGCAACGCCCGTGCCGTTATTGCTCGCGGCTCCAATGGTTCCCGCGACATGCGTCCCATGCCACGAGCTTGCGCTGAACTGTCCGCCTGGTGAGGCACTCGCGCAGTCCTCGAGCCAGCCACCCCAATCACTGCCGGAATCTTCCGATGCGCTGATCCAGTCGCCCGGATCGGTCGGATCGGAATCGCGGCTGCTGATGCAAGGCGCGAAGCGTGGGTCGAGCGTCGGCGTGCACGATGCAGGCTGCGCGGGACTGCGATCGTTGGCGATGATGTAGTCCCTGATGAAGTCATGGCCGCCGGCAAAACGTCCGGCGAGATCAGGATGCGGCAAAGATCCGGTGTCGAGTACGGCGATGCGTATCGACGACGATCCCGTCGTTCGATTCCAGGCGGCGGGAAGATTGACGCCGCCACTTGGATCCCAGTAGTGCCATTGCGACGCGTACAAGGGATCGTTTGGAACGAGCTTCGGAAACGCGCGGTAATCCGGTTCTGCATATTCGACATCGGGGTCGCGTGACAATGCTTCCGCAATCACTTCGACGCGCTGCCGCGGCAATCGCGTGAAAAGACGCACCAGAGCAGCGCCGTTGAACAGCGCGCGCTCGTGAGCCGCCGCAACGCCTGCCAATGCGGCGATTCGATCGAGTTTGTCCTGCGTCACTGCGATGCCCACCACGCTGCGCGCGTCGCGCGCATCGTCGCGATATTTCACGATGATTCGACCGAGCGGCAGATCGTCGCTGCCACCACGCTTGGCGCTTATGCGCTCGCGTGACGGCGGCTCGCGAGTCGAAAGGTTCGCGTAAAGAATGTGCGGATCGAGACGCAATCGATTGATTGCCGATTGTGCTTCATGAAACGGCATTGCCGGATCGAGTTCAAGACGATAGGCACCGTCGTTGGTACGCCCGAGCTCGATGATCCCCGTGCGCATCGCCGTAACGACGACGAAGCGATGACCGGTGGGCAAAACGGTAACGCCGGCGAGCGCTTCGTCACCTTGAAACTTGACGACGATCGCGTCGATCGTTGCGGCCCACGCGTGAATCGGCGCGAATCCGCCAACCAGCAAAGCGACAATCAGGACTGCGCGGCAGCGCAACAGGGCGTGCGCGAATTTCACGGACGCACGTCCCACGCCGTTGCATGCACGAGCACCGTCCCGGTGATCGTCGTCAACCCGTCCATCGTGAAGAGGCGAGTGATCCCCGCGCTGGGATCGTTCCAAACGAGATCGCTACGGCCGTCGCCATCGAAATCTCCGGTGGCAACCACGCTGCTTCCGGCGACACTGATCGCGCCCCATTGGCGAAGGGTGCGTCCGTCCATCAGCCACGCGTGCGTTTCGCCGGTCGTCGTATTGCGCCAGACGAGATCGGCCCTGCCATCACCGTCGAGATCGGTTGCGTGCGTCGGGGTCCAACTCGAATTCGACAAGACGATGCCCACCGAGTTGAACGCGATGCCATTCATCAGCCATAGCGCAACTTCGCCTGTCGATGCGTTACGCCACACGAGATCGCTACGGCCATCGCCATCGAAGTCAGCCACGAGAACCACCGCCCAATCGGGACGTGTCAGGACGACGGCGCAGTTGATGCACTGCGTGCCGTTCATCGTCCAGAGCGCGGTTTCACCCGTCGAATCGTTACGCCATACCAGGTCGGAGCGGCCATCGCCGTTGAGATCACCGACATGCGTCACGCGCCAATCGGGGCGCACCAGAACCGTTACGGCATTGGTGGGCGTCAGCGCATTCATCAGCCATAGCGACGTTCCACCGGTCGTGTCGTTGCGCCAGACGAGATCGCCGCGTCCGTCGCCATCGAAGTCGCCGGTATGCGTCACGCGCCATGCGGCATTGGAAAGCAGAATCGCCGCAGCGCTCAATTGCGCGCCGCTCATCAACCATGCAGCGGTTTCACCGGTGGACGTGTTGCGCCACACGAGATCGTGTCGCCGATCGCCATCGAGGTCGGCAGCGTGCGTGACATGCCAGGGTGCTGGCGCGGGCAGGATCGTCGCGGCGATCGGTGCGATTCCGTTCAGCGTCCACAGCGCCTGCTCGCCGGTGACGGTGTTGTTCCACAAAAGATCGGCGCTGCCGCTTGCGTCGAAATCGCGTGGCGCATCGATTCGGATCGGCCTGCTCGTCGCCAGCATCGGATCGGTGCCGGCTGAATACTCGGCGAGATTGGAAAAGCCGTCGCTATCGCTGTCCGCCGCAGCGATGGCAGCGGTCGTCGAGCCGAAATACGCCGTTTCCCACCAATCGGGCAAGCCATCGGCATCGCTGTCGAGTGGGTTGATGCGATAGATGGTCCCGTTCGCAACGCCGGCCGCGTAGAGCTCGGCGTTGCTGTCCTCGCCGAACGACGCGATTCCAGTGGGTGCGGTAAGCAACAGCTGCTGCCCCATCCATGCGCCGGTTCCGTTCGTCGTCGCGGCCCACAGTGCGCGGCTGAGGTAATCGGAGTACAGATAGGCCCCTGCAAGCGCAGGAATGCGCGAGCCGCGATAGCGGAACCCGCCGGTGATCGATTGCCCAGCGCCACGATCGTATTCGAGGATCGGCGGCACTGCGTTCACCGGCGGAGTGCAACTTGGATTCACGCCCGGCGTGCAAATCGATCCTTCGAGGACACGCCAGCCGTAGTTCGTTCCGCCTGCGCTCGTCGCAGACTGAAAGTCCACTTCCTCGCGTGCGCCTTGACCGACGTCGCCGATGAATAAATCCCCGGTCAGCCGATCGAACGAATAGCGCCAAGGATTGCGCAGCCCGTACGACCAAATCTCGGGACAGGTTCCGGTCGACACGCCATCACACGATTGACCTGCGAAGGGATTCGTCGGCGGGATCGCGTAAAACGGTGCGTTGTCGACGTCGACATCGAGACGCAGCATCTTGCCGAGCCGAGTCGATATGTTTTGCGCTGCGTTCGCGGGATCGTTGGCGCCGCCGCTATCGCCGGTGCCGACATACAGATAGCCATCGGGACCGAATGCAAGGCGCCCCCCGTTGTGATTGCCCGCGGAATGTGGAATCGACAATAGCGTTACGGCGCTTGTCGGATTGACAGTGTTCGCGTTGTTCGCGCTGCGCGTATAGCGTTCTATCGTCAGCGCACCGTCGCCCGTGCGCGTGTAATAAACGAACAAGCGCCCGTTGCGCAAATAGTCCGGATGAAACACGAGGCTCAAAAGACCACGCTCGCTACCTACCGATATTTTGGAAGTGACATCGAGGAAAGGTGTTGGCAGCGCTGCACCATTGCGAACGACGCGCACGAGGCCGCCTTGCTGCACGATATACAACGCGCCGCTGGCGTCTGGCGGCGATACGACATCGACCGGTGCCGACAGTCCGCTGATCGCGGCGTTGAGTGCGATCGTCGAGGAACCGATCGTCTGCAGCGCATTGAACGGCGTGTCGGTCGACCAATGTGGGAATGCGGTCGGGCTCGCTCGCCTGATCGAGCCATCGGTGCTGCCGGTTGCCTTCGGCATCACATCGAAGAGCGTCGCGCCGAGACCTTCGTCGAAGTGATAGAGCGCCGCTGTTGCCGCATCAGGCACGAATGGCGCGCGCGGCCGCGAGAAGCTCGAGGCCGGATAACGAAGCGTCGTCGAGATGCGAAGCTCGTCGACGTACCCGTTGAACGACGGGCTCGACGGTCCAAGGTCGTGCTTGGCCGCGCCGATCACCAAAAAAGGATCGCTGTTCGTGCACGGTCCGCCGCAGAAGTTGCCGGGCACACCGTCGTCGGGATACGAGATATCGCCATCGGGACCGTCGACTTGCGCCTCGAGTGTTCCATCGACGTAAAGCCACAAGAAGCCGTCGCTGCGCCGCCGCTGCGCGGCGACGTGATGCCAAGCGCCGTCGAGAACGTTGCTCGATCCGCACAGCGTGCGATCGCCGGTGCTCGCACCACTGACACCGAACACTGCACGTCCATTGGCGAACGAAAGGCCGAAGTTGCGATCCTGATTGCGGCGATCGCGGTCGAGAACGACGTTGCCGTTGATCCACGTCGTGCCGCCCGTTCCGCAGGGGAGCGCAGGCGCAGTGTTATCGGCGAGCGTGCCTTTGATCCACAACTCGATCGTGAAGTCGTTTGCTCCGACGTCGATACGCGGACCGGGGAGGGAATTCGCAGGATCGTCGACGCGAATCTTCACGCGGTCGACGTCGCCGCTGCCGGTGCCGCCGAAGCGCAGCGAGTGACCTGCGAAAGCGACGCTGCAACAAGCAAGCGTCCCCAGCGTAGCGAGCGCGGCGAGAAGGGGTCGTAGCGGCATGCGGGCAATTACGCGGAGCCAAGAGTCCCGCAACTCTACCTGTTTGTTATGCCGCCGTCATGAACACGGCAGGATTGCGCGTCCTACGGCGACGCCCACCACGCCGCGCCATCGAGCACGATCGAAGTCGCCGTCGCGGAGGTGCCGTTCATCGTCCAGATCGCGTGCTGGCCGCTGCGCGAATTACGCCACAGGATGTCGGAGACGGGACGATTCGTTGCGCTTAGATTACCGTCGAAATTGCCGATACGTGCCGGCTGCCATTGGGGATGCACGAGCAACTCACGTGTGGCGGAAAGCGCGAGCCCGTTCATCAACCACATGTGCGTCTGACCGGTCGTGCGATTGCGCCACAGAATGTCGGAGCGCCCGTCGCCGTTGAAGTCGCCGAGTTGCGCAACGCTCCAGTCTCTCAGCGATGAAAGAAGAGACGAGGTTGCTGAAATGGCGAGGCCGTTCATCAACCACGCGTGCGTATCGCCGGTCGTGTCGTTGCGCCACACGAGGTCGGCTCTGCCATCGCCGTTGAAGTCACCGACGTGGCTGACCCGCCACGCGCTCGCACCGAGGAGCGCCGAAGCGGATACGACAGTGAGCCCGTTCATGCGCCACGCGGCAGTGATACCACTCGTCTCGTTACGCGCAATCAGATCGGCGCGTCCGTCGCCGTCGAGATCGGCGACATGCGTCACGCGCCATCCCGGATTGCCGTCGAATCCAAACACCGCTGCGTTCGCGACTTGCGTTCCACTCATCAACCACAGTGCGCTCTCGCCGGTCGCGAGATTGCGCCACACGATGTCGGCGCTGCCGTTACCGTCGAGATCGCCGGTGTGCGTCGGCAGCCAGTTGCCGTCGTTCAGAAGCGGCGCGGTCGCGAGAATTTGCATCCCGTTCATCAACCACGCGTGCGTGTCGCCGGTCGATTCGTTGCGCCACAGGATGTCGGTGCGACCATCGCCGTTGAAGTCGCCGGTTGCAACGGGTCGCCACACCGTGCTTTGCAAGACAAGGCCACCGCCGGTGAACGTCGTCCCGTTCATCAACCACAGATGCGTCTCGCCCGACTTTTCGTTGCGCCAGAGAAGGTCGCTTTTGCCGTCGCCGTTGACATCACCCGCTAGCGAGGCGTCGAGCGGTTCTGCATCGAACACCGTGACGGGATAGGTGAACGACGTCGCGCTTGCGTTGCTCACACCGTTGACGGTAACGCTGTATCGAACCTCACCATCGGGACGCGAATACGAAACGCCCGCTGGCCGGAAGACGAGCGTGTTGTCGCCGAAACCTTGCGATTGCGTTTCGAGCGTTGCGGCTGCGCCGTTGACGATCACGCCCCCGCCGAATGTCGCGCCCGGATACGAGAACGACCAGCGATTCGACGAGCCGGGCAGCATGTCCCACGGAACGAACCCGCGCGGCCACGCGATGCCGTTGGGTGTCGAAGGGCGTGTTCCGAAAGGTCCGAGCACCCATAGCGAATTCGACGCCGGCTGTCCGCCCGATGGGATGTCACCCGTCGCAATGTTGGCGAGCGGCGGATACAGAATCCAGCGACGATGTCCGACGGCTTCGTTGCCCGAGCCGAAATCATCGATGTAACCGTCAACCGCATCGAAACCCATGAAGCCGAGTCCGAGATTGCTGTTGCCCGCGCCATTCGCGCCCGACGAGGTGTAGCACCGCCAGCTCGACGGCGGGGAATGATCGAGCGAATTGTTCGCGCTCATCATCAGCGCTGCGTTTTGCGCGTCGATCGCTCGTTGATCGGTGAAAAGCCCGACCGAGGGAAGTCCGGCGATTCTTCGATAGGTGTTCACGCGATCGAGCACCGCTTGCTTGAATGCCGCGCTCGTCATGCCCGGCTGACATGTCGCGACACTTCCGGTCCAGCCGCTCGGCACGCTTTCGGACGGTAGATAAAGCGTGTGATAGATGCGCATGATGCTCGCGCGATCGAGCGGCGCGGTCGATGCGGCTTTTGCGGCGGGGCGCGATTCGAGTGGGAAATAGCGGGGCGCGTCGCTCAAAAACTGAGCTGATGCGGGGATCGCGAGCGTCGCAGCGACGACGTATGCAAGGGGACGCAGTGTCATGTTGGCGAGGGGGAAAGGTGACTGGGTAACCGCAAGCAAGCGACACGCCGTTTCGCGGATCGCAATGGTCGCGAACGACGAGCGGATCGCTTCCGAGGATGGCGAAAGCGATTGGTGTTGCGATCGCGGCGAACGATCGGTTCGTGGGCTACTGATGTTGACGGCGAAGGTCAGGAGCTGGTCGCGCGTTTGTGTTTGATGTGTGCGACACAAGCCGCACATTCGGATTGACCGAACGTGCGTTTCGCTCTAACATTTACCCTCTTTTGCTCCCGCGCCTCGTGCAGCATTCCCTTCGGCGCCCCCGCGAGCAAAACTCGCTCTTTAACAATTTGCAACCGATAGGTGTGGGTGCTGACGGATGTCGGTGCTCTTTGGGTTTGCTCGGGCTTTGGTTCGGGTGGCGCTTGAAGAGGATCAAGACGAGTACTGTTGGGCTCACATCGATTAGTGACAAGTAATGTCAGAAGTCAATCGAATTGAGCAAACTT
>DATLOI010000131.1:0-20923 GCA_035536295.1 Casimicrobiaceae bacterium | reverse complement strand
CTCGACCACCTCGAGCCCGTCGAGGCGATCCGTCGCATCGTCGCATTCACATTCACGTACTACCTCCAGCACGAGGGTTTCGTGCGCTTGGTGGTCGCCGAGAACCAGGCGCGCGGCCGCCATCTGCAGAAGTCGAAGGCGATGCGTACGCTCAACCGGCCAATCATCGACCGGCTCGGGCGCGTCATCACGCGCGGCCAGGCGCAGGGACGCTTCCGTCCGGACGCCGATCCGCTCGAGATCCACAAGGCGATCGCCGCGCTCGGCATGTTCAACGTCACCAACCAGTACACCTTCGGCGCCATCTTCCAGCGCGACATGGGCAAGCAGGGCGATGTGGAGCGCCGCCGGGACGTGGTTGCCGACATGATCGTGAGCTATCTGACCAATTTCGACCCACACGAGGAGGAGCAAAGATGACCATCAACCGCCGTACGGCGCTCAAGGCCGGCGCCGCACTCGCCGCCGCGGCAGCACTGCCCGCCTGGTCTCAGGCCAAGCCGCTGCGCTTCGCCGCGGTGTTCTCCGACAAGGACATCCGTGCCGACATGATCCGCATGCTTGCGAAGGACGTCGAGAGCGATCACAAGCTCGAGCCTTTTTTCGGCGGCACGCTTTTCAAGCAGGGTACCGAGCTCGTCGCCCTGCAGCGTGACAATCTCGAGCTGGCGAACGTCGCTCCGCAGGACATCTCCAAGCAGGTCGCTGCATGGACAGTCCTTACCTCGGCATACCTCTTCCGCGACGCGAACCACCTGAATGCCTTCTGGTCGAGCGATCTCGGCGCCCAATACAAGAAGCAGGCCGAGGAGCAGGTGAAGGTCAAGATCCTGGGGCCGACGTTCTTCGGCACGCGCCAAGTGGGGTTGAAGGTGAAGAAGAAGATCAACACACCCGCGGACATGGCGGGCATCAAGCTCAGGATGCCGCCGGGCGACGCCTGGCAGCTCCTCGGGCGCTCGCTCGGCGCGAATCCCACGCCGATGGCCTTCGCCGAAACCTACACCGGCCTGCAGACCGGCGCGGTCGACGGCCAGGACAATCCGCTCCCCAACGTCAACGCCGTGAAGTTCTACGAGGTAATGTCGCAGATCGTGCTCACCGGCCACCTGATCGGCTACGACCTGCTCGCGATGAACCTGAAGACCTGGAACGCGATGTCACCGGCTCAGCAGCAGTCATTTCAGGCCGCGGTCGACAAGGCGCTCAAATGGAGCACCGACGAGCACCTAAAGCGCGAGGCCGAGCTGGCTGAGACCTTCAGGAAGCAGCACGGGCTCGAGATCTACACGCCGAACGTCGCGGCGTTTCGCGAGCATGCGCAGAAAGTCTATCTCGCCTCCGACGAGGCGAAGGAGTGGCCGAAGGGAATGCTGGAGAAGATCAACGCGCTAAAGTGACGCATGCTTTCTCGCAGCACTAGGCGCCGGCTGGGGACGCAGCTCCAGCGCCGCGCGGAGAACGTGCTCGCCGCTCTGCTCGGCGTCATGTTCTTCGCGTTCATCGTGCAGATCGTGTTCCGGTATTTCTTCAATTTCCCGACCGGGTGGACGACGGAGCTGACCGTCGTCACCTGGCTGTGGATGGTGCTTTGGGGCGCCGCCTTCGTGGTCAAGGAGAGCGAGGAGATCCGCATCGACCTCGTCACGTCGATGGTCGGCCGGCGCGGCCGCATCGTGATGGGGATCGTCGTCAGCGTGGCGATCGTGATCCTCTACGCCGTCTCGCTTCCGGCGTCCTACAGCTACGTGACCTTCATGAAGGTGGAGAAGTCCTCGTACCTCAAGATTCCGATGAACTGGCTGTTCTCCATCTACTTGTTCTTCGTGGTGGCGGTGATCGGGCGCTATCTGTGGCTGCTCGCCGACTTGCTGCGCGGCCGCGCGCCTGACGAGGGCGACCCGACGAGGACCGCCTCCGCGCTGTGACCGTCTCCGTTGTCTTCCTGATCGCCGTGCTGGTGATCGTCGCGCTGAGCATGCTCGGGCTTCCCGTGGGCCACGCGATGATCGGCGGCTCGGTGCTGTACCTGATGATCAAGGGCATGGACATGGGCACGGCCGCCGAGCAGCTTCTAAACGGCATGTACTCGAGCTTCCTGCTGCTCGCGATCCCGCTTTTCATCCTCGCCGCCGAGTTCATGAACAGCGGCGCCATCATGGAAAGGCTGCTGAGATTCTGCAACGCGCTGGTCGGGCGCTTCCGCGGCGGAATGGCGCACGTCAACGTCGTGCAGAGCGTGATCTTCACTGCAATGTCCGGTTCCGCGCTCGCGGATGCCGCGAGCTCGGGCAAGATCATGCAGTCGATGATGACGAAGGACGGGCGCTATCCGCCCGCGTTCGCCGCGGCGTTGACGGCCGCTTCCGCGGTGCTCGGGCCAGTCATTCCCCCGTCCATTCCGCTGGTCGTGTACGCGCTGGTCTCGGATACATCCATCGGCTACTTGCTGCTCGCCGGCATCATCCCGGGCCTGATGATTGGCATCGCGCAGATGCTGCTGATCGCGATGGTCGCCAAGCGGAGGAACTTTCCGGTCGAGCCGTCGATCCCGCTACGCGAGTTGCCGCGCATCACGCTGGAAACGTTTCCGGCGCTGCTGATGCCGGTGATCCTGCTCGTGTGCCTGTACAGCGGGGCGACCACGCCCACTGAGGCCGCCGCAGCGGCGGCAATGTACTCGCTGGCGGTGTCGGCGTTCCTCTACCGAACGATGGGTTTGCGCGATGCCTATCACGCGCTCCTCTCCAGCGCACGCGTCACCGCATCGATCGGTATGCTGATCGCCGGCGCGATGGTCTTCAACTACGTCATCGCGGTGGAGAACATTCCGAAGACGCTTGCTGCGATGCTCAAGGCCGCCGAGCTGTCGCCGGCGATGTTCCTCCTGTTCGCCAACGTCCTGCTGCTCGTTCTCGGCTGCGTCCTCGAGGGAACCACGATCCTGCTCATCTTCGTCCCGGTGCTGCTGCCGACCGCGCACGCGCTTGGTATCGATCCGGTGCACTTCGGCGTGGTGGTCGTCGTCAACGTGATGATCGGCCTCTGCTCGCCGCCCTACGGCCTGCTGCTCCTCATGATGGTCAAGATCACCGGCGTCCCGCTCAAGGACATCGTGAAGGAGATGATCCCGTTTCACATTTCCATGACAATCACGCTGCTGCTCATCACTTATGTCCCGTGGTTCACGCTCGTCGTACCGCGGCTGTTAGGCTACAAGGGTTGAAGGACTTTGAATGGCCAAGCCCATCTACGTGCTGAACGGCCCGAATCTCAACCGACTTGGCACGAGGGAACCGGAGCTCTACGGCACCACGACGCTCGCCGAGCTCGAAGTGATCTGTCGCAAGGCGGCAGGCAACCAGCCGATCGCGTTCCGGCAGTCCAACGCCGAGCACGAGCTCGTCGACTGGATCCACGAGGCGATCGACACGGGTGCTGGGATCATCATTAACGCGGCCGGGCTGACGTTCACCTCGATTCCGATCCTCGACGCGCTGAAGATGTTTCCAGGGCCGATCTTCGAGCTGCACATCACGAACGTGCACCGCCGCGAGGCGATTTATCACGATTCGCTGATCTCGACGGTGGCGACCGGCGTCGTGATGGGTTTGGGGCCGGACGGCTATCGCGTTGCAGTGGACGCGATGGTACGGCGCCTCGACGCGGCGTGAGAGTCGACGCCCCGGACGCTATTCGGCTCGCGGGCCGGCGACTACCATACAAGCTTTGCACTGTCACCAACGTGAAACGTGACGAATTCGCAAGTCGGCGGTGGTAGAGATCTTCCGCCGTTCCCTCCTGCACGATGCTGCTCGATGTGCTTCGGCGTGCTCGAGCTGTGGACTGATCAAACGCGAAATCGGCGTATGCCGGGTACCGAGTCGAACGTCGCGTCGAACGTCATGATCAGCTCGACGCTGTTTCGCGCCATCACCGCGGCGTGAATAGCGTCGCGGGCAGACAAGTCAGGAATGCCAAGAACGAATTCTCGGGCGCGCTCGACGTCGATTAGCTGGATCGGAATGACCTCATCGACGACACCGAGCAGGGCATCGAAGGCCGGCTGAATCGCATCGCGCCGGCCGATCGCAACATATCGATGGAGGATCTCCTGCAAGACCTCGACGCTGGTCACGAGTCGTTTCGATGCTGCGATAGCGCCCTCGAGAAGCTCCCTCGCCCCCGCTTTGTGGGGATGAGCTGCGCCCACGAGATACATCGGAATGTTCGAGTCTATGAAAATCAAGGGCTGCGATCGCCCAAGTATCCGCGCTCGATCTCTTTTAACATCTGTTCGATGCCGGGTGCCGGGAACGCGTTACGGGCGGCGACGCGCAACACTTCCAGCTTTTTGCGTGTAGCAATCCGTGGCTCGGTACGCCGGGCGGCACGCAAAGCTTGTCGAACCCATTCGGCTGTCGTCATCTGCTGACGACGCGCCGCCTGCTGGATCTCGGTCAGTTCCTTGTCCTGGAGCAGTACCTGCAGCCGTTTACTCATGTGATGAGTCTAATTGACTCCTAATGGGTAGTCAATCGGCGGATGGCGGCCTCGCGCTTGTCTTAAGTGATGCCGAAAATTAGCCTTGCACCGCTAGGGCGCTAAACTTAGTCTCTACGCATGACGTCTGGGAGCTCGAACGCCGTGGAAAGCGCGTTTCGCGACACCACGATCCTGTTCACCGACATCGAAGGCAGTACGCGGCTTTGGGAGGAAGACCCCGCCCGCATGTCGCACGCGCTCGCTTCGCACGATGCAATTGCGCGTGCAGCGGTCGAGCGCAATCGTGGCGTCGTCGTCAAGACCACTGGAGACGGCTTGTACGCGGCGTTTGCCGACGCGGTCGACGGCGTGAACGCATCGCTGATGTTGCAACAGGGACTCAGCGATCCAGCCGTCACGAACGGGATTGCATTGCGCGTGCGCTGCGGCCTGCACCGGGGCGCGGTCGAGCGGCGCGACGACGACTACTTCGGCCCGCCGGTGAATCGCACGGCGCGACTCATGGGCGCGGCGCACGGCGGCCAGATTCTTTTGTCGCAGTCGGTGGTCGATAGCGTTCGCACGCGCCTCCCTGCGGAAGTCGAGCTTCGCGACCTCGGCGGCATTCGCCTCAAGGACCTGACCGCGCCCGAGCGTGTTTTTCAGATCGTCCATCCCAGGCTGCGCAAGAATTTCCCGGCGCTGCGCTCGCTTGAGTCGACGCCGAACAATCTTCCCCAGCAGTTGACGTCGTTTGTCGGCCGCGAGCGCGAGCTGGACGAGGCGCGGACGTTGCTGCACGGCTCCCGGCTGATGACACTGCTCGGCATGGGGGGGCTCGGCAAAACGCGCATGGCGCTGCAACTCGCCGCCGATGCGCTGGATGCGTATCCGGACGGGGTGTGGTTTCTCGACCTCGCGCCGATCAGGGACTCATCGCTCGTGCCCAGCGTTGCAGCGCAAGCGTTGGGTGTGCAAGAGGAACCACAAAAGTCGCTCAAGCAAACGCTTTGCGAGCATGTAAGAGCGCGGCGGCTGCTACTGATTTTTGACAACTGCGAGCATCTTGTCGCCGCCTGCGCGGCCCTGGCGCACGCACTGCTGCAGTCAGGACCCGACGTGCAAATTGTCGCCACCACGCGTGAGGCGCTGCGGGTGTCCGGTGAGCAAACGTATCATGTGATGCCTCTCGCCGTGCCGGATAGCACGGCCGGTGTCGACGTGTTGGCAAGGTCGGACGCGGTGCAGCTCTTCGTCGATCGGTCGCGGTTGCACAGGCCGAGTTTTTCGCTGAGCGAGGCGGAAGGGCGAGCCGTCGCCGAGCTTTGTGCTCGACTGGAAGGTATTCCCCTTGCGCTCGAACTGGCGGCGGCACGGATGCGAACGCTTTCCGTGGCCGAGATCAACGTCCGTTTGCGCGATCGCTTCAAGCTTTTGACCGGCGGTGGGCGAGTGCTTCTCGAGCGACAGCAGACGCTCCGCGCTCTAGTCGACTGGTCGTACGATCTTCTCGAGGACAACGAGCGCGTGCTGTTCGATCGGCTGTGCGTCTTTGCCGGCGGGTTCGACACCGAGGCTTGCGAACGCATCTGCGGCATCGAGCCGCTGTCGTCGGAGGACGTTTTCGACCTTTTGACCTCGCTTGTTGATAAATCGCTCGTCATGGCCGAAACGTCGCGCTTTCGCACACTCGAAACAATCCGCTATTACGCGCGCGAAAAGCTTGTGCAGCGCGAAGAAATTCCGTTGATGGCCACGCGGCACTGCGATTACTTTTTGAACATCGCAAAGGCGGGAAGGGCCGGAATCGCAGGTCCCGAGCAGGCGGAGTGGACGCAACGACTCGAAGCGGAGCTCGACAACCTGCGGGCAGCGATCAAGCGCGCGCTCGACGGGCGCGTCGCCCACGTGTTGGCGGTCAAGTTCGAAGTGGCGCTGATGCCGTTCTGGATGCTGCGCGGCTATACGAGCGAGGGGCGCAATTACGTGCGTGCCTCGCTTGCGTTGCCGCAAGTATGCGCGTCGGTTGTCGCGCACGGACACGCGCTTTATGTCGGCGCATGTCTTGCCAACAACCAGAGCGATTATCCGGAAGCGGTTGCGCTACTCGAGAGATGCCTTGCGTTACGTCGCGAAATTGGCAATGAAGTCGATATCGCGGCGACGTTATCCACGCTATCGCTGGTTCGTCTGCAAATCGGGGACGCGACCAAAGCGCGCGAGGGAGAAGAGGAAGCGCTCTCGATCTTTCGCAAGCTCGGCGATCGCATCGGCGAGGCGATTGGCCTCATCCACCTCGGTCAGATTTACATGCACGTGGGCGACGACGCGCGAGCGATCGAATATTTCGAGCAATGCCTCGCTATTGCGGTCGAGTTGAAGCATTGCGAGGCTCAAAGCGAATGCGAGCGCATGCTGGGTGAGATCGCCCTCGACAAGGGCGACGTAGCCGCCGCCCGGGCTTGGTTCGTGCGCTCACTGAAAGCATGCAAGGGGGCCGGCGACAAGCGCGACGAGGCAACGTCGTTGTGGTGGCTGGGAAAAGCGGATGCCGCCGCCGGCGATGTGGGGCTCGCGCGCACGCGCATCGCCGAAGCGCTCACGGCGTTTCAGGCGTTCGAGATGAACGCAGAGATCGTCGGCTGCGTCGAGGACCTGGCTGGGCTTGCGGGAGATGTCGGCGCTCGGGAAGCCGCAAGCTTGTTTGCAGCAGCCGATGCGCATCGCGAGAGGCTCGCGCTCGCACGTCCGCCGCGGGGAAGTCAGCGGTGGGAAAACGCAACCTCAGCGACTCGCGCCACGCTCGGCCAAGAAACGTTCGACGCTGCGTGGTCCGAGGGCCGGAAGTGGCCGTTGGAGCGCGCGATCGGCGGGGCGCTCGCGCTCGCCGGTTGAAAAGCGCAACGCGTCGCAAGACCGCAGGCGACGCGGTGATAAACGCGGTTTGTCAGCTCGATCTTGACCGGCGTCGCGCAAGCCACGCCGCGCCAAGCGCGGCCAACGCCAGCGCGGCAGAGACGGGCTCGGGAACTCCGGTCCCGGTCCCGGTCACGCGCGTGAAGTTCAACACGTTCGCGACGCTGGGAGGGCCGAAAATCGCGCATGAGCCCGGGCCCTCGCCGGGGCAAATCCCACCGTACAAATTAACGACACCCAGGCCCAGCTCGCCACCGCCACCGTCCGACGAGAAGTCGTATTCGAGCCAAAACGGGCCGTTGAAAAGAGGGTTTATGTCACCAAAAAGGACTCGCGGTCCGATGATCGACGTATCGACGCCGGCAAGCTCGCCGCCTGAAACGAAAATGCTGTTGACTGCCGCCACGCTCGGCAGAAAAAATGGCTCGAAAGTGAACGTTCTCGACGTAAATGTCGGTTGATTGAGCGTCACCATCGCCGTGAGCCAGGTGACCGTGCAGCCGCCTGAACCGTTGCTAACAGTGCCGGGCCCTAAGAGGAGACATGCCGGTGCGACATCGAATGTCGCGACCCCCGAGAAATCGGGTGGATCGAACGAACTGCTATAGACGATGGCATTGGCAGTCCCTGCGCTCACCATCAACGCAGCGGTGATCGTCACGGCCGCCAACGCTTTGCGAATGCTCTTCTCGACCATCTCTCGCTCTCCTGTGCTTGCGGCGGATCGCTTGCATCCGGCGCACTACAAGCTGTTACAGGCGCAAGAAACACGCCATACTTTCGCAGCATGCTTAAGAAGCTGAATCTACGCGAAAATTGCTTCGAGCCGAGCGACTCGGCGGCGTGGTCGCTGGACCGCTTGTAAAGCAGGTCGACGTCTTCACCAGCGGACGCGCATGCTCAAAGCATCGGTTCGATAGCAAATGAACACAAAGATTGCCATCGTCGGCGCCGGCGCCATCGGTTGCTTCGTCGGTGCGCGGCTCTCGTTAGCTGGAAACGTCGTAACGTTGATCGCGCGTGGCGCGAACCGCGCAGCAATCGAACGCAACGGCGTGCACTTGATCGAGGCCGGCGGAGAGCGCCGTGCGCGCGAGATCGTCGCCACCGACGATTACCATCGCACCGGCCCGCAGGATGTGGTGCTTCTCACGGTAAAAGCAAATCAGCTCGAATCGGTCGCCCCGAAACTCGCGCCGTTGTTAACCCCGAATACGCCGATCGTCACGATGCAAAACGGCATTCCCTGGTGGTATTTCAGCGGTCACGGAGGCGAGCTCGATGGACGCAGCATCGCGAGCGTCGATCCGGCGGGTGCGATCGCCGAGAGCCTCCCTGCGCACCGCATCATCGGTTGCGTGGTTTACGCCGCGTGCACGCTCGTGACCCCCGGCGTCGTTCGTCATAGCGACGGCGATCGCTTTCTGCTGGGAGAGCTCGATGGCACGATCAGCGAGCGCGTCACGCGCGTGTCGGAATGCTTCGCGCAAGCCGGCCTGAAGGCGCCGATCATGACGAACATTCGCGCGGAAATCTGGATGAAGCTGTGGGGGAATTGCACGCTGAATCCGATCAGCGCAGTGACTCGCTCGAACGTCGTCGACATCTGCGCTGATCCGCACTCGCGCGCGCTGGTCGCGGCAATGATGGCGGAAGTGCAATGCGTGGCAGGGAAGCTTGGCATCGCATTTCCGGTCTCGATCGATCAGCGCATCACCGCCGCCGAACGCCTCGGCGCGTTCAAGACCTCGATGCTTCAAGACGTCGAAGCGAGACGGCCGCTCGAAATCGACGCGCTGCTGGGATCGGTCATCGAGCTTGCACGCGTGACGCGCACGCCCACGCCGCATCTCGAAGCCGTATTTGCGCTTTGCAAGCGCCTCTCGGCTGATCTCGCCAACAGCAGCTAGAGCGCAGCTATTGAATCACTTTGGTGTGACTCGATGTCTGCGGCCAGTTCTTGTCGGCCTTGACGACATAGCCCGGAACGTCGCGGCTCCATTGCTTTTGAACGTCGCGGTTGTAGTTGAGATAGAGCTTGTCGTTGACGACCGTGAACGAGTCCGGGTCGATGGACGCCTTGTATCCGCTTGCCACGCCGTACGCGCAGAAGCCGCCGTACTGCGGGGCGTACTTCGCGGGGTCAGCCGTGAACGCGTCGCGATTGGCACGCGACGCGAAATGGAACGTAGAGCCCTTGTAATCGGCTTTGTGCTCGGCAACGCCTTTGACGGGCTTTCCTTGCGTGAAATACGCCACCGGATCGTAGCCGCGTAGCGCGACCCCATCCTTTTCGAAAAATTCTCCGGCCCATCCTACTGGCGGAAAGCAAAGCGCGGCGCAAACCATGATGCGTGCGAAAAGAGAGCGGTAGTCGGGCATTGAAGTTCCTCGTGAACTCGTCGAGGTTCAGTCGGATGGGGGTCCCAATCCTAACAAAGGCCCGTTCCGATCCGTCGCTACCGAGCAAAAGGCAGCGCCATCCGCAACAGTCGCGGAGCGCTATTCATCGGCTGACCTATACTGCGCGCCTCGCTTCGATCGAGGTAACGCATAAAGTGAAGCTCAAGATGGCGGACAATTCGTTGTTCGCGATCCTGTTGCGCTCGTCGTGGTGGGTGAGCGCTGCCGTGGGTCTGGGTGTTGGCGCCTTCGCCGTGTGGATTACCCCTGCTGCATACGCGCCTTTCGCTGCCTTCGCGGCTATGCCGTTCGTCGTCATCGCTGCAATGGCCGGATGGCGTCAGATGCACACACCGAGCGACACGCGAGTCGACGATGCGTTGAACGCGTTGCGCGCGATGTCATGGGTCGAGTTTTCGAACGTAATCGAGCGCCAGCTTGTCGCCGACGGTGGGACAGTCGAGCGAATCGCGCATGCCGGCGCAGATTTTTCGGTCAGCAAGGACGGACGCCGCACGCTGGTGTCCTGCAAGCGATGGAAAGTGGCGAGAGCGGGCATCAACTTCCTGCGCGAGCTCGAGGTCGCGACGCAGATGAGCGAGGCGAACGGCGCCATCTACATTGCCGCAGGGGACGTCACCGATCAGGCGCGCAAGTTCGCCCTTCAGAGCAACATTCGCCTGCTCGAACGAAGCGCTCTCGTGCAGTGGCTGCGACCGCTGAAGCAAACGCGATAACGCTTTAGTTTACATAGCCGACTGCGCTGCTGCGCTGCGTGCCGGGTGCGCTCAGGAGTAGATAGAACCAGCCCGCAGGCGGAAGGCCCGCCACGCTGATGATCGTGCCTGCGCTTCCCACCGGAAGCGTGATCGTCGTGGGCGCGCCGGGTGCCGCACCGTTCACTCGCACTCGCATCGCAGGCTGCGGGGGCTGAGTGATAAGGAACGGCTCGATCGTGACGTCGACCGGTACCTGCAAGGGTCGGTCGGGGCGGATCACTACCGTGGTCGCCGAACCCGCACTCACTGCTATCTGCGAGGGCGACGCAATGAAAACGACGGGATTGAACTTCTGCTCATCGCTTTCCTGGCAAGCGGTGCCGGCAATGCAGCTACCGGTGACCAAGAGCGTGTGCGTAGAAGTTCCTGACGTACTGCCGGGCGAACTAGGCGGGGGCGAGCTCGGCGGGCTGACGCCGCCTCCCGACCCCGAGCCGGATCCCGCTTGTCCTCCTGCGACAAGCAGCGGGGGGCGATAGTCGCTCGACGCCGGCTCGCCTCCAATGAAAGGCTGCCTCCACACCATTCCCGCGGTTCCCTTGGGAACGCCGGCTGGCGAGAACGACGAAGTGACTTCCTGCCCATCGAGAAACGCGCGGAAGGTTCCGGTCTGGTAGTACTCGTGAAAGCGCACGCTGAACGCGGTCACCGGCTGGTAAACCGCATCGCCAGGCTGAGTCACACGGACCGCCGGCATGCAGCCGGCGAGCAGCGTTGCAACTGCGACTGCACGAAACGCGTTGCCGTTCATGATCAAGGCCTCCTTTGGGTCCACCCTCCGATGGTGAAAGTTCGCGAGAAGCGACCCCACGCCAAATTCGCTCGCTCGCGCCTGTAAGATTCACTTCGGCGCCCGTAGCGCATTGTAGTTATCCGCAACGCAAGATTGTTGGCGGACCGCCCGGAATTATCGCTTGGCCAAAGGCAAATACGAAGAAGCATCGATTCGCGTCCTCAAGGGACTGCAACCGGTCAAGGAACGACCGGGGATGTACACGCGCACTGCCGATCCGACGCACATCATTGCCGAAGTGATCGACAACGCGGCCGATGAGGCGCTTGGTGGACACGCAACAAAAATCGACGTTACGCTGCACACCGACGGATCGGTCACGGTTGTCGACGATGGTCGCGGCATTCCCGTCGGACCCCATCCTGAAGAGAAGCTGCCGACGGTCGAGCTCGTGTTCACGCGTTTGCATGCGGGAGGCAAGTTCGACAAGCACGCGAACGGCGCGTACGCGTTTTCGGGCGGTTTGCATGGGGTTGGGGTATCGGTGACCAACGCGCTGTCACGAAGACTCGAAGTCGAAGTAAGGCGTGAAGGAAAAGTGCATCGCATCGTTTTCGCCGACGGTGACGTTGCGGAGAAGCTAAAAGTCATCGGCAACGCGACGCGCGGGACCGGCACCACGGTGCGCGCCTATCCCGACGCGAAATATTTCGAAGCGCCGAGCGTGTCGCTCAACGAGCTCGAGCGGCTCCTGCGCGCAAAAGCCGTCTTGCTGCCAGGTGTTCGCGTGACGCTGAACATCGAGAAAGGGAAGGACACCGCTCGCACATGGTCGTATCCGGGCGGCCTCACCCAATATCTCGACGAGTTGGCGGAGGGCAACGCGCCCGTCGCTCCGGTTTTTTCCGGCGAGATTTATCTAGGCAAGCCCAAAGAAGGTGACACGCATGCCGAAGGCGAGGGCGTCGCGTGGGCGATCGCCTGGTACGAAGACGGCGGTGGCGCCGGCGAAAGCTATGTCAATCTGATTCCGACAGCAGCCGGAGGCACGCATGAAGCGGGAATGCGCGCTGCACTCTTCGATGCGGTGAAATCATTCGTCGATCATCACGGATTGTTACCGCGTGGCGCTCGATTGCAGACCGAAGACGTCTCTGCGCGCACGAGTTTCGTCCTTTCGGCCCGGATTCTCGACCCGCAGTTCCAGGGCCAGGTCAAAGAGAAGCTGACGAGCCGCGATGCCGTGAAGCTCGTCACGCAAATCGTGCGCGATCCGCTCGAAGTGTGGCTCAACGCGAACGTCGATTACGGTAAGCGAATCGCCGAGCTCGCGATCAGCCAAGCGTTGTCGCGCATGAAGTCGGCTCAGAAAGTCGAGAAGAAAAAGGGGTCAGGCGTGGCGGTGCTTCCGGGCAAGCTCACCGACTGCGAGTCTGACGACATCACTCGGCGCGAAGTGTTTCTCGTCGAGGGGGATTCGGCTGGGGGCTCGGCGAAGCTCGCACGGGACAAGCAGTACCAGGCGATCCTGCCGTTACGCGGCAAGGTGCTGAACACATTCGAAGTCGATCGTGATCGATTGTTCGCAAACAACGAGATTCACGACATCGCGGTGGCGATCGGCGTCGACCCGCATGCGAATGCCCAAAGCGCGGACCTCAAGGCATTGCGCTATGGAAAAATCATCATCATGGCGGACGCCGACGTCGACGGCAGCCACATCAAGGTGCTGCTCCTCACATTGTTCTTTCGCCACTTTCCGGCGCTGATCGAGCATGGACACGTGCACGTTGCACATCCGCCGCTGTATCGCGTCGATGTACCGGCTGCGGCGAAGCGGCCCGCGCGCAAGGTGTATGCACTCGACGAAGCGGAGTTGGCCGCGATCGAGGATCGACTCGTGAAGGAGGGCATCAAGCCCGATTCCTGGTCGGTCGGGCGCTTCAAGGGATTGGGCGAGATGAATCCCGAGCAGTTATGGGAAACGACGATGAATCCCGAAACGCGCCGCGTGATGCCGGTGCACGTTGCACGCGACGAGGCGGATGACGCGATGCGGATATTCGCAAAGCTGATGGGAAAGGCCGAAGCCGCAAGCCGCCGCGAATGGATGGAGAAAAACGGCAACGCCGTCGAAGTGGACGTGTAATGCCGCATGGTCATGGAACGTAAACGCAATGTCGCGAAGCGTGCGTCTGCAGCTGTCGATACGTTGACGGGCGAGCTATTCGACGTCGACGCGACGGCGCCACCGGCGCCGCCGCCGGTTCCGCCCAACTCCAATAAGGGCGGCCCGAGCGACGACGATATGTCGCTGCCATTGGCGCAATTCGCCGAGCGCAGCTACCTCGAATACGCGATGAGCGTGGTGACCGGGCGTGCACTGCCTGATGTCGCCGATGGTCAAAAGCCTGTGCAGCGACGCATTCTCTATGCGATGCACGAGCTCGGGTTGTATGCACCGACGCGCCACGTCAAATCCGCACGCGTCGTCGGCGATGTGCTCGGGAAATATCATCCGCACGGCGACACTGCCGCGTACGACGCGCTGGTGCGACAAGCGCAAGACTTTGCGCTGCGCTATCCGCTGATCGATGGCCAGGGCAATTTCGGCTCGCGCGATGGCGACAACGCGGCCGCGATGCGCTACACCGAGTGCCGACTTACACCGATCGCCGAGCTTTTGCTTTCCGAAATCGAGCGCGACACCGTCGACTTCGTACCCAATTACGACGGCGCGTTCAAGGAGCCGAAGCTGCTTCCCGCGCGACTGCCGTTGGTGCTTTTGAACGGCACTTCGGGCATCGGTGTCGGCTTGGCGACCGACATTCCGTCGCACAATTTGGTCGAAGTCGCGCGCGCGGTCATCGCAACGATTCGCCATCCGAAGCTCACGCTCGACCAGTTGCTCACGCATTTGCCGGGACCGGACCTTCCCGGCGGCGGTCACATCATCTCCGACGCCGAGACGATTCACGCGATGTACGAAACGGGACGCGCAAGCCTGCGTGTTCGCGCGCGCTGGAATATCGAGGATCTCGCGCGTGGCCAGTGGCGAGTCGCGGTCACCGAGCTGCCGTTCGGCGTGTCGACGCGCGCGGTGCTCGAGGACATCGAGCGCATCACCAATCCGAAACCGAAAGAGGGCAAGAAGTCGTTGTCGCAGGAGCAGCTCAATCAGAAGAATCTGATGCTCTCGGCACTCGACACGGTTCGCGACGAATCGGACAAATCCTCACCGGTGCGCATCGTTCTCGAGCCCCGCTCGAGCCGTCAGGACCCGCAGGAGTTCATGCATCTGTTGCTCGCGAATACGCGTCTTGAAGCGAGCCTGCCGGTCAACCTCGTGATGCTCGGTCGCGACGGCCGACCGCGCTCGAAGGGTCTCAAGGCGATTATCGACGAATGGATTGCGTTTCGCTTCGAGACGGTCACGCGGCGCACGCGACATCGGTTGGCCGAAGTCGATCGACGCGTGCACATTCTCGAAGGCCGGCAGCTCGCGCTCGTTTCGATCGACAAAGTGATTCGCATCATTCGCAGGTCGGACGAGCCCAAAGCCGCGTTGATCGCCGAATTCAAACTGACCGACGTGCAGGCTGACGACATCCTGGAGATCCGGCTGCGCCAGCTCGCAAGGCTCGAAGCGATCAAGATCGAAAGCGAGCTCAAATCGTTGCGCTCCGAGGCGAAAGAATTGAAGCGTTTGCTCGCAGAGCCGAAAGCGCTGTCGTCGCTGATCGTGTCCGAAATAGAAGCGGCGGCGAAAAGATTTGGCGACAAGCGCCGAACGTTGATCGAAACCGTCGCGCCTGTCGCGCTTACGCGTTCCGTTCCCGACGAGCCAGTCACGATCACGCTCACCAGGAACGGCTGGATTCGCTCGCGCCAGGGTCACGGCCTCGATGCGTCGTTGTTTATTTACAAGCCCGGCGACGAGCCGCTCGCGGTGCTCGAAACGCGCACGATCCAACCCATCGTCGTCCTCGACAGCAAAGGCCGCGCTTATACGATACGAGCATCCGACGTTCCCGGTGGACGCGGTGACGGCGTACCTGTTACCACCCTCATCGATTTGCAGGCCGGCGCGCAGGTCGCGCATGCGCTCGTTGGCTCGCCGGATCAGCGTTTCCTCGTGGCTGGAACTGGCGGATACGGTTTCGTGACAATGTTCAAAGAGCTGTTGTCGCGGGTCAGGGGGGGACGAACATTCATGACGCTGGACGATGCGGAGACGCCGCTTTTGCCGATCGCAGTCGATGCAAGCGGAAGCAATGTCGCAGCATTGTCGTCGCGCGGACGCTTGCTCGTTTTTCCATTAAGCGAAATGCGCGAGGTCCCGCGTGGACGCGGAGTGATCGTCATGGGTCTCGACGACGGCGAGCAACTCGTTGCAACTGCGCTCGTCGACGATTCCGTCGTGCTTCAAGGGACGAATCGTGCAGGACGCGTCGTCACGCATGCCATCGCCGGCGAGGATCTCGCAAGACATACAATGCGTCGCGCGCGCAAGGGCGCGCTGCCCGAGCGCAAGTTCAAGGCGAGCGGCTTCGCTCGCTCCACGACTCAATAACATGGCAAGTCACGCTACCGAACGCGTTCTTTCCGTTCATCATTGGAACAGCACGCTGTTCAGCTTCACGACCACGCGTGATCCCACGTTCCGTTTCGAGAACGGGCACTTCGTCATGGTTGGCCTGATGGTCGACGGCAAGCCTCTGATGCGCGCATACAGCATCGCCAGCGCGAATTACGACGATTTCCTCGAGTTTTTCAGCATCAAGGTCGCGCAAGGACCGCTCACATCACGCTTGCAGAACGTCAAAGTCGGCGACGACGTGCTCGTGAGTCGCAAATCGACGGGGACATTGACGCTGCACGATCTTCTGCCGGGGAGGAGGCTCTATCTTTTCGGCACCGGCACCGGGCTCGCGCCGTTTCTGTCGATCATCAAGGATCCGGAAACCTATCATCGCTTCGAGAAGATCGTCCTTGTGCACGGCGTGCGGCAAGTCGACGAGCTCGCTTATCGCGAAGTCATCACCGAGGAATTGCCGACGAACGAGTATTTCGGCGAGAACGTGCGCGACAAGCTCATCTATTACCCGACGGTCACGCGCGAGAAATTCAAGAATCAGGGGCGGCTCACCGACATCATTCGAAGCGGCAGCCTGTTCCAGGGCGTCGGACAGCCACCGCTCGACCCCATCGAAGATCGCGTGATGGTGTGCGGCAGCCTCTCGATGTTGAAAGACACGACTGCGCTATTGGACGAGTTGGGCTTCACGGTCTCGCCACGCATCGGCGAGCCGGGTGACTACGTCATCGAGCGGGCGTTCGTCGAGCGCTAGAATTTGGGAATTCGTAACGTCTTACTGATCATCAGCGAGCCGGACAACACGAATAACAGAACGAGCGGATGAAGTAACCAAGGCCCGATCGTCCACGCGCCACCCCATATCGAATCGCCGACGCGGCCCTGCCATGCCGCAACAGTGAGAAGCGCGGTGAGCACGACGCTGGTAGGAATCGGCGTTCCTTCGAAGTACTTGACCTTGCCGCTGTCCGCCGACATCGATTCGGCCGTGACGTTGTAGCGCGCGAGACGACTCACGCCGCAGCACACGAAGTAGGCGAGCGCGATCGCGTCCCAACCGCCGTCGAGGCCCAGCGCGAACGCAAGAGATGCGGGCGCAACGCCGAACGAGATGACGTCGGCCAGCGAATCCAGCTCGCGACCGAGTGCCGAGTGCTGCTGTCGAGAACGCGCGATGCGTCCGTCGAGGACATCGAACACGAAGGCCGCCGGTGCGAGCGCGGCAGCCGCATAGAAGTATTGAATCTGGCTCGAAGCGGCATAACGAATGGCGCAAAATACCGCTGCCGCTCCGCAGGCAGCATTCGCCAAGGTGAAAAAGTCGGCGAGATGAAAGTCGCGCAGCATCGAAAAGTGGCGCGTCGACGTGGCGTCCGGCGGCATGATCGTTATCCTTGGAAGTTGCTTTGGGGACCAGCATAAATGAGCGCCGAGCCGGGGCGAAGTCGGCGCGATTCGCGTTCGGGATGCCGATTCCGCGCACGCCTACGTACGAACGCCGCGCGAACTACACGCACCGGCTTGGGTCTATGTCAGGCTAGCGCCGAGATCCGCCAAGAAAGGACGTCATGGGACTCTTCGATCGAATTTTCAACGACGGGCGCGGAACACCGGCGCAGGCCGGCCAGACTTCGCAACCGCAAAACGATGAGCAGGCCATCGCGCGTTATCGTTATCTTGTTCGCACTGCCCCGCCGGAAGCGATCGAGCAGGCACATGCAGAGGCATTCGCGCGCCTGACGCCGGAGCAGCGCCGTCGCGTGCTGAGCGAACTGCAAGCCGAGCTCCCGTCAACGGAGCGGGCGTCGGTCGCTCGCGCCGGCGACGATCCCAATGCGCTGGCACGAGTCGCCACGCGGGCGGAACTTCGTCAGCCCGGTGCGCTCGAGCGCGCTTTCAATCGGGCGGGCACCCCGGGCACCCCGGGCGGGATGGGATTCGGCGGAATGCTGGCGGGCTCGTTTCTCGGGTCGATGGCAGGAATGGTCCTGGGATCGGCGATTGCCCATCAGTTCTTCGATCAGCATCAGACCACTGATGGTATGGCGAGCGGCGGCACGACCGCAGACAACCCTATCGACGCCGCGGATAGCGGATCGGTGGACAGCGGAGGCTTCGACAGCGGATTCGACGGCGGTGGCTTCGACGTCTGAAGCGCGAATCATTCGCGCAGGCGGCGCTTAGGCACTATATCCGGCGTGCGCGCCAGCGCCGCCGCGTGCTCCGGCGCCAGCTCGCGTCCGGAGGCGGCGCGCGAAAGGCTGATCATCGATTGCACGCGTTCGAGCATCACCTCGGTGAATATGCGACCGCCCGCGTGCGCAGCAAGCGGATCCTTGTCGAACAGCGCGCCGAGCTCGCGAAGGCACGCGGCCGCCTGCATCAGCGACTCGTCGATCTCGTCGCCGGTTTCGCCCTTGGTCAATAGGATCGTCGCATTGCGCAAATCGTCAAGCGCATCGCGGAGCAATCCTTCTACTCGTACGTAATCGGGCGCGCTCACCTCGAGCAGTCAATGAAGCATGTGACATCACGCTAAACCTTGCGTGACGCTGTGTCGAGTGCCGTTTGGCGTGTCGAAACTACACGATCTCCATTCGCCAAACGGCGAGCGTTGCAATGAAAGACTCGGGTACGTCGAGCGCATGGAGCGTCCATGCTTGCGGTTCGTACGGCGGCGGACCGTGGATCAAGCGAAGCGTCGGCGTTTGCGAAACGTCGATTGCCCGAATCGGCGCGGACAACGCATCGCCTGTCGCCTTGCTCATCGCCTCTTTGCAAGTCCATAGACGCAGGAACGTTCGACGTCGCTCGTCGTCATCGCGACCTTCGAGACTCTCCTGCTCGCGACGCGTCAGATACTTGCGCGAAAGGCCGACGTGCTCGAGTTTGCGGTCGCGGTGCTCGACATCCACGCCCACGCGCACGCCATCGAGTCGCGATAGCGCGATCAGCGCGATTCCGCGTGTGTTCGACACGTTGAAGTCGGGGCCGCCGTGCGAGCGCGGGCGTCCGCGCCGGTCTTGCTCGATCGGCACAGCGGCGGGGTCGATATTTCGCTCGCGCGCGAGTATCCAGCGCAATGCGGCACGGCCGGCGATGTAGCGACGCGCCAACGCCGGTTTGCCGTAACGGCTCGCGCGCTGACGCTCGGCCTCCGACAGCCACTGCGAATACACTTCGAGTGCGGAGTCATCGGCGGCAAGCTCGCACCACCATAGCTCGATCCGCGCCACCGGAGAGCGGAGTTGGCGTGGCAAGGTTGCCTCTTTGCCTGGAAATGAAAGTTCACTCACCACGATCGGCTATCGCAATTCACGCTTCGCGGCCTCGCACGGGAGGCGCGCGTCGATGACTGCGTTCTTTCTTCGCTCGCTAGCACTATGGCCGTTGTCCGTATTGCATCGGATGGGTGACGGGTTGCATTTTCTCGTGTTTCGCGTGTTCAGATGGCGGGTGGCGCTGTCACGCTCGAACATTGCCGGGGCGTTTCCCGACAAAACCGCGTTTGAGCGCGAGAACATTCTGGCGAACAGCTATCGCAATCTGTCGCGCACGTTGATGGAGGCGATCTGGGGCTATCGCGCGAGTGGCGAGGCACTGATGGCGCGCGTGGCGTTCGAGAACCCCGAAGCAATCGAAGGCTATAAGGCGGCGCGTCAGTCGGTCGTTCTGCTCACAGCGCACACGTGCAACTGGGAGTGGCTTCTGCTGGCGGCAGGCGCGCGTTTCGGGATTCCGATCGACGCTGTCTATAAGCCGCTGCGCCTGACGAGCGTGGATCACTACGTTCGCGATGCACGCAGTCGCTTCGGCGGCAATCCGATTCCGTTCAAGAGCTTCCTGTTCGAGCTGATGCGCCGCGCGCACGAGCCACGAGCGTATGCGATGGTCGCCGACCAGACGCCGATGAAGAAGATGGCGAAATACTGGACCCGCTTCCTCAATCGGGATACGGCGTTTTATCTGGGACCCGAGAAGATCGCGCGCTATCTCGACGCGCCGGTGCTTTATGTCGAAATGAAGCGCGCCAGGGTTGGTTTTTACTCGGTGCGCTTCCATATATTGGCGGAGCCGCCCTACGACGATGACGCCGGGTCCGTCATCGCGGAGCGTTACGCGCGAGGACTGGAAGCAACGATCCGAGCGCATCCGGCCGATTGGCTATGGCTGCACAACAAGTGGAAGTACGCTCGCGCCCGCGAGGAGACGCGGCGTACCAAAAAGCGCGCGTCACCGGATGCGGAACGTACATCCACTCACGATGAAAAAGCAACATAACTGTTGCATGGTAGTCACCGGAACTGCTATAATCACAGACTCGCAGTAGATAAGGCAGGGCTGACGCAACACGCCCCGCCAGCGCCCCTCCGGAACGACCTAGTAAGGCCCCGGGTGGTGTTCGCGCTTAAAGCTCTTTAACAATTTGCAACCGATAGGTGTGGGTGCTGACGGATGTCGGTGCTCTTTGGGTTTGCTCGGGCTTTGGTTCGGGTGGTGCTTGAAGAGGATCAAGACGAGTACTGTTGGGCTCACATCGATTAGTGACAAGTAATGTCAGAAGTCAATCGAATTGAGCAAACTTTGAAAAAGATCGAACTGAAGAGTTTGATCCTGGCTCAGATTGAACGCTGGCGGCATGCTTTACACATGCAAGTCGAACGGGGTGAGAGGGCAACTTCTCATTCAGTGGCGAACGGGTGAGTAATGCATCGGAACGTACCCTGTAGTGGGGGATAACGCCGGGAAACCGGCGCTAATACCGCATATTTCTCTGTGGAGGAAAGCGGGGGACTCGCAAGGGCCTCGCGCTATGGGAGCGGCCGATGTCCGATTAGCTAGTTGGTGGGGTAATCGCCTACCAAGGCGGCGATCGGTAGCTGGTCTGAGAGGATGATCAGCCACACTGGGACTGAGACACGGCCCAGACTCCTACGGGAGGCAGCAGTGGGGAATTTTGGACAATGGGGGCAACCCTGATCCAGCCATGCCGCGTGCGGGAAGAAGGCC
>DATLOI010000130.1:0-19569 GCA_035536295.1 Casimicrobiaceae bacterium | reverse complement strand
AACTATTGATCAATCCCTCGTCTTTCGGGGGAGTCCATATACGAAAAGGTTAGGCGGCGGATTCGCGCCGCCACTCTTCGAATGTGGGCCGACCATCGCCGAAACGTACCCAAGCGAGATCGTGACTGAGCCACGAGTGATGAGTGGGCGGAAACGACTCCGGTTTGTCGAGGCTGCAGGTCGTAATGTCGACAAAGCCGACGTTGTCGCGATGCTCGTAAGTGAGCGGAGTGCCGCAGCTTGCGCAAAAAGTCCGGCGCACCGCCTCAGATGAATGAAACTCGGCTTGACGCCCTTGCAGAAGCTGGAACTGCGCGCTTGGGAAAGTAACCCATGCGACGACCGGCGACGCTGCGACGCGTCGGCAAGTCTGGCAATGACAAATCATGCTGTTTGTCGGCTCGCCAGTGACGCGGTAGCGAGTTGCACCGCAAACACACCCGCCCTCAACGACTGCTGTCGCCATGTCGCCTCCTTCGCCGCCTAATGCAGGCGTTAACCGGCCCGCTGCCACCGACCACCGAAAACGAGCTGCGTTGTCCGGCGGCTCGGTTGTATGCGGCGTTGGGCGCCATGCCGATACTAGCCTGCTATGGAGCCGAGTCACTCGCGTGAACATGAAGCCAGCCCTCGTAGCGCTCTTGTGCTGCGCGAACGTGGCCTCGAGCCGCGCACACGTGGGCGCAAGCGGGGAACCTCACGCGCGCGGAGATGGGCCACCACCGTGCGGTAGTGCGACACGGCAAGCTCAACTCGCGCACTGCAACCTCGAATTCACTTGCCACTTCGTCAAGTTCATTGCGGCGTCCCAACAAAATGAGCACAAACCAATCCGCCGACAGTGCAATCTGACGGCGCCACTGTCACTTCGCGGACCCCTTCGAAGACGCAGAATCTGGCGCCGTCCCAAGGTTGTGATACTCGCGCAAGAAGGTATAGAGGTCGGCGATTTCTTGTTCTGTGAAAGCTACCTTCGCCATCCAGCTCATGGCGGGGATGTCTCGCTCCCCGATCGGCTTGCCGGTGCGCAGCAGATGCTGGAATTGGGCGGGCTGATACACGGCAAGGACGGCAAGGGAAGGGCCTCCTTCCAGCGCGTTGCCGCGGAAATCCAGACCATGACACTCCGAGCAGACGATGCTGGCGAGGTAGCGCCCCCGTTCGAAAGCGGTACTCCGAGGTAGCTCACCCCAGCGCGGGATCGAGCGGTTCACCTGCTCTGCGGAGACTGCCCATTCACCCGTGGCGAGCGCTAGGCGACCGCGAAACGTGATCTCGTGCTTGCGCGGCTTCGGGGGTTGAGTCGGCTGGGCGCGCAAATGGGCAATGATGTTCACGAGGTCCTGGTCCCCCAAGGTCCAGAATGTGTGGGAGCTCATGCCGATGGCGCTCTTCCCGTCTCGCTTCACTCCATAGCGGACCAGGCGCACGAGTTCTTCATCGCTGTAGTCGGGTAAGACCTGGGACAGCGTTGGCGCAGCGCTCTGGTGTATGCCCTTGATTGACGAAGTTCCGCCTTCACCCTGATTGCCGTGGCAACCTGCCCAGCAGCCGATGATTTCGGCCATCCGCCTGCCCGCGACCAGATCAGGTGCAGCCTGGGCGTTCAGCGGCCTCAAAGGCGCCTCATAGGTACGGCGCATCTTCCACTCGGAAACGCCGTGGACGTAGCCAAGTATCAGAACGAGCACCCCGGCAAGTGCGGCAAACACGCGGAGAAGAAGTGACGGAACACGCGACGTCAATGACGGTGCCCAGAATCTGTCATCGCGATTCTTGGATATCAAAGGGCTGTGGATTTTGGCTGCCCAGAACATAGAGTGGATGACATGAGTCGGTTTCGTGTGGCCACTCAGGCTGTGAGTTGAACGTCGATCATACGGTTTCCCGCGGCGACTTGAGCCGGTGTGCGGTCGGCGGTGGTTGTAGAACTCCCGCCACGTTTCGATAATTGCTTTCGCCTCCCGTAGATCGCGAAACCACTCTCGGTTGAGGCATTCGTCGCGGAGCTTGCCGTTGAAGCTTTCAACGAATCCGTTGTGCTAAACCGCTTCTTCATCTGCAAGCCTCCAGATTCAAACTACACTAGGGCTCACAGACTGCTTGGCTACAAATTACCGATTCAGGTCAAGATGCCTAACGCTAATTGTTGCACCTAAACGCCTTCGCCTCACGCTTTTGCAAGCGTCTTCAACGCCTGCTTGATGCCATCCACCACCGCAACATTCTCGGGAAGCGAGCGCACTGCCGCCGCGGCCTCCTTCTCGTTGTAGCCGAGTGCGTACAGCGCGTTCAGGATGTCCGCCGACGGAGGCGGCGGCCGATTGACGCCGACCGCCGTTTGCAGCGAAGCGCCAAGCTTGTCCTTCAATTCAAGCAGGATCCGCTCCGCCGTCTTCTTGCCGATTCCAGGAATTTTCGTCAGCCGCCCGGATTCCTGCATCGTGATCGCGTGCGCAAGTTCTGCGACCGACAACCCGGACAAAACCGATAGCGCGGTACGCGCACCGATTCCATTGACCTTGGTGAGCTGGCGAAACGCGTGACGCTCGTTCTCGCTGCCGAATCCGTACAGAAGATGCGCGTCCTCGCGCACGACGAGCTGCGTGTACAGCGTGACGCGCTCGCCGCTTGCAGGAAGGTTGTAGAACGTGCTCATCGGCACGTCGACTTCGTACGCGACGCCCTGCACGTCGAGCAGTATTTGCGGTGGGTTCTTTTCGAGAAGAGTTCCCGACAGGCGACCGATCATTCGCGATTATTCCACTTTCGCGCGGCGCGCAGACAGTTGTGCGAGATGCGCTCGCACGTCGTGCAGCGAAGCGAACACGCTCGGCTCCGGATCACCTGTTTCGACGATGGGCGCGGCAAGGTCGGGGACAACGATCACCGACATTCCGGCGCGAATCGCCGCGCGAAAGCCGGCCATCGAATCTTCGAGCACGAGGCATTCGCGCGCCGATCGTGCAAGGCGCTGCGCGGCAAGGAGAAAAATGTCGGGCTCAGGCTTGCCGCGCGAAACCTCATCGCCACCCACGACGGTCGAGAAACGATCGAGCAAGCCAGCTCGCGAAAGCTTGTCTTGCGCCCGCGCGCGACGAGTCGAAGTGGCCACGGCCCTCTCGATATTGGAGGCTTCGAGCCAGTCGAGAAGCTCGACGAGCCCAGCCTTCACTGCGACACCTTCGCGCTCGACGATCGCGTCATAAGCGCTGTGCCAACCCGCCATCAACGTGTCGACCGGATATTCGGTGCCGTGACGTTCCGCGATCAGCGTGCGACAGTCGCTGAAAGTGCGTCCGATGAGACGATGCGTGACGCTTGTGTCGAACTCGATTCCTGCTGCACTGGCAGCATCGCACCAAGCGCGCGCGGCTAAGGGCTCGGTGTCGAGCATCAAGCCGTCCATGTCGAACACGACGGCGGCAGGAAGCTCGCGCGGACCGCTCACGTTGCGATCAACCGACCGGCACGAATCCGATAGCTTCCTCGCGCAAGCGATCCGATCCCGGTCGCCGCATGCGCATGACAAATCGCGGCAGCCAGCGCATCCGCGGCATCGGCGCGCGGCGCTCCCGGCAACGCGAGAAGGCGCATCACCATGGCTTGCACCTGTAGTTTCTCGGCGCGCCCGCCGCCGACCACGGCCTGTTTCACTTGGCCCGCGGTGTATTCGGTTACGGGCAATCCGGCCAGCACCGCTGCGGCAATCGCCGCACCGCGCGCCTGCCCCAATAGCAGCGTCGAATGAGGATTGATGTTGACGAACACTTTTTCGACGGCGACTTCGGTGGGTTGCATCTCGGCGATCAAATGCGCGAGATCGCGCGCGATGACTCCGAGTCGCGCCGGCAGGCTGCCGACCCCGGCGCGCACGCATCCGCTTGCAAGATAGACGAGCGCGCTGCCGCGGCACTCAATCAAGCCATAGCCGGTGTTGCGAAGGCCGGGGTCGATGCCCAGGATGCGACGCTGCGCGGCGCTTGATCGGGCCAAGTTACTCGATCAAGACCGCAGTGCCGCTGGCGCAAACCATCAGCATCGAGCCGTTGCTACCCAGCGTCTCGTAGTCGAGATCGACGCCGACGACCGCGTTCGCGCCCATGCGCTCGGCGTTCTCGCGCATCTCCGTAATCGCGGTCTCGCGCGCATTCGCAAGCACGTTCTCATAGGCACCTGCGCGACCGCCGACGATGTCGCGCACGCTCGCGAAAAGATCGCGCACGATATTCGCGCCGACGATCGCTTCACCGCTCGCGATGCCGACATAGCGAACGATGCGACGGCCCTCGAGCGTGGGCGTCGTCGAAACGATCATCGCGTGTGCTCCTCGGCGCCTTCGATCTGCGCAGTGGTGTAAACCTCCTGCACGTCGTCGATCGACTCGATCGCATCGAGAAGCTTTTGCATGCGCTCGGCATCCTCACCTGTCAGCTCCACGTCGGTGAGGGGTTTCATCGTCACTTCGGCGAACTCGGGCTTGAGTCCCGCTTTGGCAAGTGCGTCCTTGATTGCCACGAAGTCATAGGGACCCGTGACGACCTCCACACTTCCGTCGTCGTGGGTGACGACGTCCTCCGCGCCTGCATCGATCGCCGCTTCCATCACTTTGTTCTCGTCGGTTTTCGGCGCAAACACGATCTGTCCGCAATGCTTGAACAAGAACGCGACCGATCCATCCGTGCCAAGGTTGCCGCCGTATTTCGAGAACGCGTGGCGCACATCCGCGACGGTGCGCGTGCGATTGTCGGTCATACAATCGACAATGACTGCGGCGCCGTTGATGCCATAGCCCTCGTAACGAATCTCTTCGTAGCTTGCACCGTCAACGTCACCCGATCCACGCTTGATCGCGCGCTCGATCGTGTCTTTCGGCATGTTGTTGTCGGTCGCCTTGTCCCACGCGAGGCGAAGCCGTGGATTCATCGACGCATCGCCGCCTCCAAGACGCGCTGCGACGGTGATCTCCTTGATGAGGCGCGTGAAGATCTTGCCTCGCTTCGCATCGGTCGCGGCTTTCTTGTGCTTGATGTTCGCCCATTTGCTGTGGCCGGCCATGATTCGTCGTGCGACGTTGCTGCGTGAGGTTGCAGCGAATTATACGATTCCCTGCTCGCCGAGAAACTTCTGTAGCACCTGCAGGCGAACGCCGGCGTCGTTGATCTCGAGCATGCTTTGCTTGATTGAAAGGGGCAGCGGAAGAAACTCCGCGAGCCGGTAGCCGACCCACGAGCCATCGTCCCATGCAGGATCGGTAGGGAAATTCGCGACGCCAACGCGCGTTTCAATGAGCTCGAGCAATCGCACCAGCGGCTTTTGCGCGTCGCTGACCGGAATCGACGGTTCGGCCGCGAGCAAGCGTACGTCGGCGACGACGAGACCCGAGGGTTCAGTCGCCTGCGATTCGACGATGAAGCGCGTCGAGCCTTTGGCTACGACGTGGAGAATGCCGAGTCGCGGCATGTCCCAGCTTACGATTTTCGCGAGCGTTCCGATCGATGCGAATTTGCTCTCGGACGCACCGGGTTGCAAAACCTCCTCGCCGCTCGTCATCAGGCAAACGCCGAACGGAGTGTCGTTGGCCAAACACGCCTTGGTCATGTCGACGTAGCGCTGCTCGAACACCTTGAGGGGCAGCACGCCGCCGGGGAACAACACGGTCTTCAATGGAAACAGCGGAACGCGCACGAGCGGGCTTTAGATGTCAGTCGTTGGCGGGACTCGTGCCGAACCCCAGCGTGGCCCGAGCGCATGCGGAATGCAAAGATGGTCGAGCACGCGCGCGACCACGAAGTCGACGATGTCTGCGACTGATTGCGGCTGTGCGTAAAAGCCCGGAGCAGGCGGGAGGATGATCGCGCCCGCGCGCGCGAGCCGCGTCATGTTTTCAAGATGAATGAGCGACAACGGCGTCTCGCGTGGAACCAGCACGAGTGGCCTGCGCTCTTTCAGCATCACGTCTGCTGCGCGTTCGATGAGATTGTCGGCAAGTCCCGCCGCGATCGCGCCAAGCGTGCCCATGCTGCAAGGGCAGATAGCCATCGCATCGCCTGGATTGCTGCCCGAAGCAATCGGCGCCATCCAATCCTCGCGTCCGAACACTTCGAGCTGGCCCGGACGCGCGCCGAAACGCTCACCCAGCACGCGTTGCGCTTCGCGCGGCTGCGCGGGCAAGACAAGTTCGCACTCCTGCTTTGCAACGATTTGTGCGGCAGGCGAATACACGAGCCAAACGCGCGTGCGTGCAGCAAGAAGGCTTTCGAGCAAGCGCAATCCGAACGGCATTCCCGATGCTCCGGTGAGCGCGAGCGTCACCGTGCCCGGTGTCTGTGCGTCGCTCATCGACCAGGCTCTGGTATCCCGGCGTCGGCACTCGCGTCGGGAAGCACGCCGATTTCACGATGACGCTTCAGCACTTGATAGCGCGGTGAGAACGCACGGGAGAGTCGCTCGACGAAATACACCGAGCGATGCCGACCACCGGTGCACCCGATTGCGACTGTCAAATAATTGCGATTGTCGCGCGCATAGTCGGGGAGCCAGCTCGCGACGAAGTGATAAATGTCGTTGTACATGCGCTCGACTTCGGGAAGCTGCTCGAGGAACGCGACCACTGCGCTATCTTGCCCGGTCAGCGGCGACAGCTCGCGCTCGTAATGCGGATTCGGAAGGCAGCGCACGTCGAACACGAGGTCTGCATCGAGCGGGACGCCGTGCTTGAAGCCGAACGACTCGAATTGCAGCGTGAGGCGGGACGCGTCGACACTTATGAAATCCTTGATCCAGCCGCGTAGCGCCGCAGCGGGGAGGTCGCTCGTATCGAACGTAAAGCCCAGGTCGCGTACTTCGGCCAACAGCTCGCGCTCGAATTCGATTGCTTCGGTCAACGTCAGCACTTCGCTGCTGAACGGATGGCGGCGGCGCGTTTCGGAGAAGCGCTTCACCAATGTTTCGGTGCGCGCATCCAGAACGAGAAAGCGCACGCTCCAGCCGGCCTCGCGCAGGGACTCCATCGCTTCCGGCAGGCCGGAGAGTCCCGCGCCGGTCTTCACGTCCAAGGTTATTGCAAGACAGCGCTGGTCTGCGCGTTTCAGGTAATCGGCGGTCTCGGCGACCAGTGACAGCGGCAGATTCGCGACTGCGTAATAGCCCGAGTCTTCGAGTGCGGCGAGCGCGACGCTCTTGCCCGAGCCTGATACACCGCCGATGAGAATCGCGTCCAAGTAGTGTCCCGAGTCAGTAATTCGCTGTGCAAATGGGGCCAGTTCGCTGCCAGCCATCGTTGCTTTGCATCGCACTGTTGCCCCCGCGCGGCAGGTGTGCAACCTGGCCGCGCCGGGGCGCCGCGCCCGAAAGCGAACGCGGCCCGTTTGCGCGGACGGTGTCGTCCACTGAAACATTGTTCAGCGAATTACTGGCCCGGGACACTAGCGAATGCCATCGCCGCCTGCATCCATCAGCTTCTGCTGGCGGTCGATGAATTCCTTCGTACTGTCGATGCCGCGCTGGTTCAGTACGAAATTGCGAACCGCTGCCTCGATCAGCACCGCGAGATTGCGTCCGGCGGCGACGGGAATCATCACGCGTCGGATCGGCACGCCCAGTACTTCCTGGAACGTCGCGTCGACTTTGAGCCGGTCGAGCTGCGAGAAGGTTTCGTGACTGTGATCTTCGAGATGCACGATCAGACGCAGGAGCTTGCGAGGCCTGATCGCGGTTTCACCGAAGATCGTCCGGATATTCAAAACGCCGATCCCGCGCACCTCCAGAAAGTCGCGCAACACATCGGGACAGCGCCCTTCGACGGTATCGGGCGAGATGCGATACAGCTCGACGATGTCGTCGGCGACCAGGCCATTCCCGCGCGATATGAGCTCGAGCGCAAGCTCGCTCTTGCCGATCGCCGATGCGCCGGTGATGAGGACGCCCAGCTCGAGCACGTCGAGAAACACGCCGTGCAGCGTCGTCGACTCCGCGAGCATGCGCGCGAGGTAGTAGCGAATGACATCGACGATGTGCGGCGAAGGCTGCGGGCTGGTGAACAGCGCCATGTGATGCGCATTGCAACGCTCGACCAGAAACGGCGGAGGCACTTCGGCGTTCCCGACGACGATTGCCACCAGCTCGCTCGCGAACAATCGCTCGATCGAGGGTTTCAACTCCTCGGCTGAAAGTGCGTTGACGTACGCGATTTCCGCAGCGCCGAGCACCTGCATCCGAAACGGATGGATGAAGTTCATGTGGCCGATCTGGCCGATCGTCGGCTTCAGCGCCATCTCGCCGGTCAGCACGCGACTGCCGCCCTGGCTTCCGGCGCGCCACACGAGGCCCAGCTTCTCCCGGTTGTCGGCGAACATCCTGTCGACGCTGACCTGGCGCATCAGGGATCAGAGGTCAGGGAACAGGGATCAGAAAACACGGACCGAAGATCGAAGATCGAGGATCGCGGATCGGAATCGGATGCTACGCCGAAGGCGACCAGTCGCTGATCAGCGCATGCACTTCGTGCGCTGTGCGTGCCGCGGCGAGTTGCTCTCGAAACGAGCGCTCGGAGAACATTTGCGCTAGCTCGGAGAGAAGCTGCAGGTGCCGGTCGGTTGCGTGCTCGGGAACGAGCAGCACGAATACTTGCGAGACGGGCTTGCCATCGGGTGAATCGAACTGGATCGGTGTGGCAAGGCGCAGGAACGCACCGCGCGCTTCGGCGAGTCCCTTGAGTCGACCGTGCGGAATCGCGATGCCTTGACCAAGTCCGGTCGATCCGAGCTTCTCGCGCGCAGTAAGGCTTGCGACGATCGTTGCGGGTGCCAAGCCGGTGTCGCGCTGAAACAAAAGCGCAACCGCTTCGAACAGGCGCGCCTTCGTGGCCGCGTCGACGTCGAGCGCGACATTGCCCTCCGGCAGAAGTTCGGCGATCTGGTTCACGCAAAATAAGAGGGCGGACGTCGGCGCTCCGACTCCGCCCAAGAGTGCGCGACGATTATACGCTTGGGTAGTTCGGTCGATCGCCGGCCGCAGTCGATGCAAACAGGTTGCGTAGGGCTTTTGTTTCGACGAATCGTCAGGACGCCGCGCGCTTCACGCCGCCGTTCTCGGCTCGGTGCGACGACAGCATCTCCTTGTGCTTTACAACCATGCGATCGAGCTTGTCGGCGAGCGCGTCGATCGCTGCGTACATGTCGGTGTCGGTCGCTTCGGCGTGGAGATCGCGCCCGCTGACGTGCACGTTCGCCTCGGCTTTGCGCTGGAGCTTCTCGACGCACAGGACGACGGTGACATCGATCACGTGATCGAAATGATGCGTGATGCGCCCGATCTTGTCCTCGACATACGCACGAATCGCCGGGCTGATGACGAGATGATGACCGGTGAGCGTGAGGTTCATGGTGGGGGAGGGGCGAGGATCGGGGGGGTGGGGTCGAGGCGGCAACTCGTCGATGCGACGCGACGTGCAGTTGGGCATCGGGAAGGAGCATACCAATCGCGATGCACCCTCGATCCTCGATCCACGATCCTCGCCCCGCGTTTCACAGCGCCCTTCTCAGATTGACCGGTGGTATCTGCAACGCCTCCCGGTATTTCGCGATCGTCCGTCGCGCGACCAGTATTCCCTGCTCGCCCAGCACGTCGGCGATGCGGCTGTCGGTGAGCGGCGTGCGCGCATCCTCCGCCGCGATCAATTGCTTGATCAGCGCACGAATCGCCGTCGCCGACGCGGCGCCTCCGGTATCGGTGGCGACATGGCTGCCGAAAAAATACTTGAGCTCGAAAGTGCCGCGCGGCGTCAGCATGTATTTCTGCGTGGTCACGCGTGAGATCGTCGATTCATGCAGATCGAGCATGTCGGCGATCTCGCGCAACACCATCGGGCGCATCGCGACTTCGCCGTGCTCGAAAAAGCGGCGCTGGCGGTCGACGATTGCCTGCGCGACACGAAGGATCGTCTCGAAACGCTGCTGGACGTTACGTATCAGCCACTTCGCTTCCTGCAATTGCGCCGCGAGCTGCTGATTCGAGGCGTCACGGTTGCGCGTCAGGATGTCGGCATAGATGCGGTTGAGGCGAAGCTTCGGCATCGCGGCTTCGTTCAAGCTCGCGACCCACTGCCCGCGTGACTTTTTCACGACGACGTCGGGAACGACGTAGTTTGCTTCGGTTTTCGCGAACGATGCGCCCGGCCGCGGATTGAGGCTTCGCACCAGATCGCGCACGCCCCGCACACCAGCGTCGTCGGTGTGAAGCAGGCGCTTCAATTTCGTGAAATCGCGATTGGCAAGCAGTGCCAGATGGCCGTCGACGACTTTCATGGCCTCGGTGCGCCACGGTGTGTCGCCGGGAAGCGCCTTCAATTGCAACTTCAGGCACTCGGCACAATCGCGCGCTCCGACCCCCGACGGCTCGAAGCTTTGCAAATAATTGAGCGCGATCTTGAGCTGGTCCAGGTCGATCGCGAGCTCTTCGGGGAAAAGCTCTGCGATTTCCTCGAGCGAGGATGTCAGATAGCCGTCGTCGTTCAGCGCGTCGATCAGCGCCGAGACGACCTGGCGATCACGGAGCGGCAGATTGGAAAGCGACACCTGCTCGATCAAGTGATCGCGCAAGCTCGAAGTCGCAACCTGCTGTGGATAGAAATCATCGTCCTCGGGCGGCGCTCCCCCGCCCCAATCGGCATCGCCGCCGCCGTAGTCCGCGACATCCATCGGATCCGCAGCCTGCGTGACATCGAGCGGTCGATCATCGCTTTCCTCTTCGGCCGGTGCGCGAAACTCGACTTCACTCTCGCCAACGCGCTCGCGCGTCGCAACCGGATGCTCGGCAGGCGGCGCTTCCTCGGCCTCCTGCTCCTCTTTTTCGAGTAGAGGATTCTCCTGCAGGATACGTTCGACTTCGGCGTTGAGCTCCAGCGTCGAGAGTTGTAGCAGACGTATCGACTGCTGCAGCTGCGGCGTCAGCGTGAGATGCTGTGAAAGCTTGAGCTGTAGCGTCTGTTTCACAACCGGAAATGCTCGCCGAGATAGACTTTTCGCACCGCTTCATTATAGACAATCTCGTCGGGCGTGCCCGATGCGAGGACCCGGCCCTCGTTGATGATGTAGGCGCGATCGCAAATGCCGAGCGTCTCGCGGACGTTGTGATCGGTGATCAAAACGCCGATTCCGCGCTCCTTGAGGAACCGGATGATGCGCTGAATATCGAGCACGGCGATCGGATCGACGCCGGCAAAAGGCTCGTCGAGCAGGATGAAGCGGGGGCGCGTCGCAAGGGCGCGCGCGATCTCGCAGCGGCGGCGCTCACCGCCGGACAGCGATACGGCCGGAGCATCGGCCAGATGCGAAATCGACAGATCCTCGAGGAGTGCATCGAGACGATTCGCGATCGTGTCGCTGTCGTCCTCCTGCAATTCGAGGATCGCGCGCACGTTTTGCGCGACGGTCAGCTTGCGAAAGATCGACGCTTCCTGCGGGAGGTACGACAGTCCGCGACGTGCGCGCTGGTGGATCGGCAATCGCGAGACATCCTCGCCGTCGAGCTCGATGCGGCCACCGTCGGCGGCGACGAGGCCGACGATCATATAGAAGCACGTCGTCTTGCCGGCGCCGTTCGGGCCCAAAAGTCCAACGACTTCGCTCGCGTGAACGTCGAGCGACACGTCGTGCACGACCGTGCGCGACGTATAACGCTTCAAAAGCTCCGAAGCGGCGAGCGTACTCGTCGACAACGCGATCTACTTCGCCGCCGGGGCCATCTCGCCTGCGGCCTTCAACGGCAATGGTGCAGGCTTGGCCGCTGCCGGCTTGGCATCGGCGCCGGCCTTGTCGTTCGAGGAGGACTTCTCCGATTTGTCGCCGGACTTGCTGCCCGGCAGCTTGCTCTCGCCCTTGTCGTCTTTCGGCTGAAAGATTCCGCGCACGCGCGCGCCGGGGCCCGCATCGGCAGGAGTGGTCGGCGCGTCCGGACGACCTTCGGCGCGAAACAGCTCGGTTTTCGTGTTGTACGAGATGTAGTTGCTGCGTATCTCGTCCTGGCCGCGCTTTAGAAGCGCGCGATCGAAAAGCTCCAGTTGCTCCTTCTCGCCGTCGTATTCGGCGCGTTGCGCGAAGCCTTCGTAATACTCGTCGCTGCCGTCGCGCTTCTGGCGGAACGTGATCGGGTTGCCGAACGCGGTCGCCGATATCGAGTTGTCCGCGTTCTGACGAAACTTGATGCGATCCGCGCGAATCGTCATCGTGCCTTGCGTGATGATCACGTTGCCGGCGAGGTTGCCCACTTTCGTCTGATAGTTGACATCGCCCGTGTCGGCCGAATAGTTGATCGGCGCCTTCTTGTCGTCGCGTTGCGCGAACGCGGGCAGCGCAACGCATGCCATGACGGTCGCCGCGAAGATCAACCGCGCGAATGCGAAGGTCGATGTCACTTGTTGTCCGACGGCGGCTGGATCGTGCCGCGCACTTTGGAGTTGAGCTTCACGGTCTTGGCGTTGTTGTCGAGCACGAGCCCGTTCGCGTGAATTATTCCACGCGACTCTGTAATCGTCACCGGCTTGTCGGTTTGCGCGCGGTCTGCCTTGGGAATCACGTGCAAGTACTCGGTCGCCAGCGTGATCGGTCCGGCGCGCTCCTCACCTGTCGTTTCACCTGCACGCGTCGCCCGCACATTGCCTTCGAAATACGCATTCTCGCGATCCCCGGTGACGCGAGCGCGCTCGGCATCGACGCTGAACTTCGGCCGATCCGGTTGCGTCATCACGAAACGCGGCTGGTCGAACTCGACCGTGCCGTCATCGGGATAGTGTCGCGCACGACTTGCCGCGAGCGTTTGCACGGCATTGCCTTCCTTGTTGAGCTCGACTGCGCGCACGTCCTCGGCAAAGAGATCGGGATCGTGCCGCATATTGCCGTCGCGATTGGGTCCTGGTCCGGCCACTTGCGCGTCGAGCCACCAGGTGAGCGTCGCCAGCCCCGCTAGCAGAAGCAGCGGCGACCAGCCAACCAGCCGGTCGACGAGCGGTGTGCGATCGCGTCGCTTCGTCATGGTCCGCCCGCCGGGCCCACATGCGGTGCTTCCGCCGCGTCAAGTAGGTCCTGGGCGGCGAGAATCAGTTCGGCGACTTCGCGCACGGCACCTGCGCCACCTTCGCGACTCGTAACGTAGTGCGCATGGCGTCGAACGCCCTCGGTGGCATGGGGCACCGTCACCGCGAGACCGCATGCCGCGAGCAGCGGCACGTCGGGCAGATCGTCGCCGACGTGCGCGCACGCCTCGGCGGGCACTTGCAACCGAGCCCGCAAATCGTTCCACGGCGTGCGCTTGTCCGCCGCGCCGCTGATGACGTGTGCGATGCCTAAGTGGCGTGCGCGATGCGCAACCACCGGCGCGATGCTACCGGTGATCCAGGCGACTGCGATGCCGGCATCCTGCAGCATCTTGATGCCCTGACCGTCGAGTGCGGAAAAAGCCTTCATCTCGCGGCCGTGGTCGTCGACGTAAATGCGCCCATCGGTCAGAACGCCATCGACGTCGAGCGTCACCAGCCGAATGCGGCGCGCGCGCGACTCGACATCCTCGCGACTCACAGCACGCGCGCTCGAAACAAGTCGTGCAAGTGCAGCGCGCCGACAAGGCGCTCGCTATCGTCGACAACGAGGAGCTGTGTGACTTTCGGCGATCGCTCCATCAATTCGACGCAATCGGCGGCAAGTCGATTGGGCGCGATATGGCGCGGATCACGCGTCATATGATCGGCCACGCGTGCCATGCGAAGGTCGACACCGCGACCGACGGCGCGGCGAAGATCGCCGTCGGTGAAAATTCCCGCGATGTTCTGCGACGCGTCGACGACCGCTGTCATTCCCATTCCCTTTTCGCTCATTACGATGACCGCCTGTGCGAGCGCGGCGTCGGGTAACACGATCGGCACGTCGGCGCCGCTACGCATGACATCCGCGACTCGCGTGAGCAAGCGGCGACCGAGCGTGCCGCCCGGATGCGATCGCGCGAAGTCTTCTGCTGAAAATCCGCGCGCATCGAGCAACGCTATCGCCAACGCGTCACCGAGTGCTAACGCTGCAGTTGTGCTCGCGGTCGGCGCCAGCCCCAACGGACACGCTTCGGCATCGACCGCCGCATCGAGGTGGACGTTGGCGCTGGTCGCCAGCGTCGACGATGCGTTGCCGGTGATCGCGACAATCGACGCGCCATAACGTCTAAGGTGCGGCGCAAGCGCGACCAGCTCATCGGTCTCGCCGGAATTGGACAGCATGATGACGACATCGTCGGGCGTGATCATGCCGAGGTCGCCGTGATTGGCCTCGGCGGGATGAACGAAGAATGCGGGTGTGCCGGTCGAAGCCAGCGTTGCTGCGAGCTTGCGAGCGACATGCCCCGACTTGCCGATGCCCGACACGACGACGCGTCCGCGACAGTCGCGAAGCAACGTGAGCGCAGCGACGAAGGCATCGGAGAGCCGCGGTGAAAGGGCTGCGATCGCGCGCGCTTCGGTCTCCAGCACTTCGCGGGCGAGAGCGAGCGCGCGATCGGCATCGACGGTGAGTCTCGCGTGAGCGCGATCGTTCATCGCTTGGATTATAGCCTCGGCATGTGACGGTTATTGCGCGCGTAGCGCGTGCTAGAGTCGAACGGCGCGCGAATCATACTGGGTGTTTTCAGCCGTTGTCGCCGAAAATCGTGTGGCTTTGCCATCCGATTTTCGGGTAACTCAACCGGCCGAAAGAGGGTTTCACTTTCGGCCGATGTCACATACATGCACTCGACGCTGGCCACGATCCTCGTTTTCCTCGGCGCATCGGTCGTCGTCGTGGTCGTTTGCCGGCAATTCCGTTTGCCGCCGGTCTTGGGCTACCTCATCGTGGGTCTCGCCGTGGGTCCGCATGCGCTCGGCTGGGTCGAAGACGCACCGGCGACGCGCTATCTCGCTGAATTCGGCATCGTGTTTCTCATGTTCTCGCTCGGGCTCGAGTTCAGCCTCGCGCAGCTTCGCGCAATGCGAAGGGCGGTTTTCGGATTGGGCTTCGCGCAGGTTGCGGTCACAACGCTCGTCGCAACGGTCGCGTTGTCGGTGATCGGCTACGGCTGGCAGGCGGGGCTGGTGCTTGGTGGCGCACTCGCGATGAGCTCCACGGCGATCGTCACCAAGATGCTGGCCGAGCGCACGGCGGTCACCACATCGTACGGACGCGACATCATCGCCATTCTGTTGTTCCAGGATCTCGCGGTCATCGCGTTTTTGATCATCATTCCCGCGCTCAGCGGAACCGCGCAGAACATGACGCTGGCGCTCGGGATCGCCGCGCTGAAGGGAATCGCCGCGCTCATGTTGATTCTGGGCCTCGGACAGCGGCCGATGCGCACGTGGTTCGGCATCGTCGCGCGCCAGAAGAGCTCGGAGCTCTTCGTCTTGAACGTGCTGCTGGTCACGCTGGGATTGGCGACGCTGACCGAAGTCGCTGGATTGTCCCTGGCACTGGGCGCGTTTCTCGCAGGCATGTTGATCGCGGAAACCGAGTACCGGATCGAAGTCGAGGAGGACATCAAGCCTTTTCGCGACGTGTTGCTGGGACTTTTCTTCATCACCGTGGGCATGGCGCTCGACATCCAAATCGTCGCCAGGCATTGGGCGCTGGTGCTTTTGCTTCTGATCGTGCCCGTGCTATTCAAGCTCGCCGTCATCGTTGCGCTGGCGCGCGCGTTCGGCGCTCCGCTTGCATCGGCCCTTCGCACCGGCTTTTATCTAGCGCAGGGAGGCGAGCTTGCGCTCGTGATGACCACGCTCGCGCGCGACCATGCGATCATCGAGCCCACGTTCGCACAAGTCGTACTCGCCTCGATCGTGTTGTCGATGCTCACGGCGCCGCTCTTCATTCAGTTCGCCGAGCCGATCGTCGCCAAGCTCACGGCCAACGACTGGCTCGCGCGCGCGGCGCAACTTACGACCATCGCCTCGACAGCGATGGTGCGTCAGGAGCACGTGCTCGTGTGCGGATACGGGCGCAGCGGTCAGAATCTCGCGCGCCTTCTCGAGCGTGAATCGATCGCTTTCGTCGCGCTCGACAACGACCCCCAGCGCGTGAAGGAGGCGGCAGGTGCCGGCGCAGCGGTCGTCTACGGCGACGCCGCGCGTCGCGAAGCGCTCGTCGCCGCGGGCATCGGGAAGGCGAAGGCGATGGCGATCACGTTTGCCGACACCCGCATTGCACTGCGCATTCTTCAGCACGCGCACGAGCTTCGCCCCGATTTGCCCGTGATCGTGCGCACCCTCGACGACAGCGATCTCGACGTGCTGTTGAAGGCTGGTGCGACCGAAGTCATTCCGGAAGTGCTCGAAGGGAGCCTGATGCTCGCGTCGCATTCGCTGTTGCTGGTTGGCGTGCCGCTCAATCGCGTTCTCAACAGCATTCGTGCGATTCGCTCGGAGCGCTACAGCCTGTTCCGTGGCTTCTTTCACGGCGCAACCGATGAAGCGGATGACCTGGAGCACCGCGAGCCGCGGCTGCATTCGGTCCACTTGCCCGAAGGAGCGGCGGCCGCTGGACGCACGCTGCACGAGCTCGATCTCGGTGCGCTTGTCGAGGTGACCAGCGTGCGTCGCCGCGGAACGGCGTCGCGGCAACCCTCCGGGGAGTTTCGCTTCGAGGCCGGAGACGTGATCGTTCTCCTGGGGCCACCGCAGGAGATCGAGCTTGCTGAGCAGCGGCTTCTCGGCGGATAAAGGCGCGACCGACGGTGGTTTCTTTGAAGCGATAGCGTCGCCCGCTACAATCGACGCCTTTGCCCGAGTGTGGTGTCTCGGAAATAACATGTGAAGAAGTCACGTCCCCGTCCCCATGTCTGGTTCGATCCGCGCCTCGACGTTGCGGTCGAGCTGACCGGCGTCAGCTTCGGCTACGACCGGCGCCGCCATGTCCTGAAATCGATCGATATGGTGATCCCGCGCGGCAAGGTCGTCGCGATCATGGGTGCGTCGGGTTCCGGCAAGACAACGATCCTGCGCTTGATCGGCGGTGCGCTGCGTCCGCAATCGGGACGCGTCGTCGTTGCGGGGCAATCGGTGCCCGATCTGGACCGCGACGGTCTTTACGCGCTGCGCCGCCGCGTCGGCATGCTGTTCCAATTCGGCGCGCTGTTCACCGATCTGTCGGTGTTCGAGAACGTCGCGTTTCCGCTGCGTGAGCACACCGACTTCTCCGATGACATGATTCGCGACCTCGTGCTGATGAAGCTCAACGCAGTCGGCTTGCGCGGCACCGCGCAGTTGAAACCCTCGGAGTTGTCGGGTGGAATGGCGCGGCGCGTCGCGCTCGCGCGCGCAACCGCGCTCGACCCGATGCTTGTCATGTACGACGAGCCTTTCGCGGGCCTCGACCCGATCTCGCTCGGAGTCGTCGGAGAGCTGATCAAGCGGACCAACGATGCACTCGGCACAACTTCGGTCATTGTCACGCACGATGTGTACGAATCGATGAAGATCGTCGACTACCTCTACTTTGTATCGGAAGGCCGCATCGTTGCATCCGGCACCCCGTCCGAGGTTGGCCTGTCGAACGATCCGTTCGTGCGCCAATTCGTCGATGCTGAGCCCGATGGCCCCGTTCCTTTCCATGTCGCCGCGCGACCGCTCGCCGAGGAGCTTTCGCGTGCGCTCTGACGCGCTGGCTCGCGTCACCAGCACAACGTTGCGCCGCATCGGGGGCGGGACGATCGATGCCGTGATGCGTCTTGGATTTGCGGCCCGTTTCTTTGTCGCGGTGTTGTTGCACACGCCAGGCGCGATCAAGCGGCTGCAGCTCACGCTGCGCGAGATCTATTTCTCGGGCGTGTTGTCGCTGGTCATCATTCTGGTGTCGGGGCTTTTCGTCGGCATGGTGCTCGCTTTGCAGGGTGTCGAAGTGCTCGACCGCTACGGCGCACAAGAATCGCTTGGCATCGTGGTCGCGCTGTCACTCGTGCGCGAGCTGGGTCCCGTCGTCGCGGGTCTTCTGTTTGCAAGTCGTGCGGGCAGTGCTGTGACCGCAGAAATCGGCTTGATGAAAGCCACCGAGCAGATCGCCGCGATGGAGATGATGGCCGTCGATCCGCTCGCACGTGTCGTTGCGCCGCGCTTTTGGGGAGGTGTCCTGTCGATGCCGCTCCTTGCCGCGCTTTTTTCGACAATGGGTATCTTTGGTGCTTATCTCGTTGGCGTGAAGCTGATTGGAATCGATGCCGGCGCGTTCTGGGGCAACATGCAGTCGGCGGTGGACTTCCGGCGTGACATCGTCAACGGCGTCATCAAGAGCGTGGTGTTCGGCATGATCGTTGCGCTTATCGCCGTGTTCGAAGGCTATGACGCGAAGCCGACGGCGGAGGGTGTGTCGACGGCGACGACGCGCACGGTGGTCGGATCGTCGCTGATGATTCTTGCCGCGGACTTCATACTTACTGTCTTCATGTTCCGCGGACTCGGACTCTAGGAAAACACAACAATGAACCGCGCGACCGTCGACCTGTGGGTCGGCATTTTCGTGACGATCGGCATCGCAGCGCTGATCTTTCTTTCGCTCAAGGTCGGCAACCTGTTGACGACGACGAATGCAGCTGGCTATCGGCTCGACGCACGCTTCGACAATGTCGGCGGATTGAAGCCGCGCGCGCCGGTCAAGGCCGCGGGGGTTGTCGTGGGCCGCGTCGAGAGCATCAGGCTCGATCCAAAGACCTACGAAGGTGTCGTGACCATGCGCATCAACGAGGGCTTCAACTTCAGTCGCGACACGATCGCGTCGGTGTTGACGTCGGGACTTTTGGGCGAGGTTTACGTCAACCTCGATGCGGGCGGCGATCCGCAAGCGCTTGCCAACGGCGGCACGATCGCGAAGACGCAATCGGCTGTGATCATCGAAAAGCTGATCGGCCAGTTCCTGTTCGACAAGGCAGCGGAGGGAGGCACCAAATGAGCATTCGTGCGATGAGACGCAATGCATTCGCGATGTCGCTCGCGCTTTTCGTGGCGGCATGCGCGACGACCATGACGCCGACGTCGGCCGTCGATCCGCTCGAGCCGTTGAACCGGGCCGCGTTCAGGTTCAACGAGCCGCTCGATCGCGACATCATCAAGCCGATGGTGCGCGCGTACCTCGAGCTCCCACGCGGCGTGCGCTATCCGGTCACGAGCTTTTTCAACAACATCGAGGACTTCTTCTCGGCCGTGAACGGAATGCTGCAAGGCAAGCCCGACAAGGCGGGTCACGATGCCGGCCGCGTGATCGTCAATTCGTTCTTCGGCCTTGGCGGATTGATCGATTTCGCGTCCGAAGCAGGGATACCCCGCGGCGAAGAAGATTTCGGACAGACCTTCGCCGTGTGGGGCGCGCCGGCAGGACCGTACCTTTTCATTCCGCTGTTCGGCCCGTCTACCGGGCGCGACGCGACGGGCTTTGTCGTTCGCTATTTTCTAAGCCCGATCCCGCAAATCGAGAGCGAGGCGTTGCAATGGTCGCTGACCGGGCTCGGCTATGTCGAGGCTCGCTCGCAGGCACTGGAGGCGCAATCGCTCGCCGAGGGGGCTTCGCTCGACCC
>DATLOI010000129.1:0-8867 GCA_035536295.1 Casimicrobiaceae bacterium | reverse complement strand
CAATCGTCGCGTGCTCGCGCTGCGCAGCGTAGCGACGTGCCGGTTCTCGAACGGCTTCGCTTTCTCGCCATCGTCGGCAATAACCTCGACGAATTCTTCGAGATCCGCGTTGCGGGACTTCGCGGCGCGCTTCGCTCACAGCTGCCACCGCCGGGCATGTCGCTGCAGGACTTGCGCGCGACCTACAACGCCGTTAGCAAGGCCTCGTCATGACGGCGCAACGTCATCGTCATCGCCTCGCAACGAACGATCGGTAGGCTTTGCACTGCCATTCCTCCAAGGGGCTTTGGGCCGCGTGATGCGGCCCTTTCTTTTGCCCCCGCCATATACGGCGAAACGCGGATCGCTGTCACATGCGATCCCCGGAAATGTAACCGTACTGTCACAACTCCGCGTTACGTTATCCGCTTCCCAAACGTCTTCGCACGAGAGACCTCTCATGATCAAGAAACTCCTGGCCGGCGCATTCGCGGCGGCTTTCTGCGCGTCGGTGCCGGCGCAAGGCGCGCTCGTCAAAGTCGACGGGTCATCGACCGTGTATCCGGTGACCGAGGCGGTCGCCGAGGAATTTCAGAAGTCCGAGAAGAACGCCATCAAGGTCACCGTCGGCATCTCCGGGACCGGCGGCGGTTTCAAGAAGTTCTGCCGCGGCGAAACCGACGTCAGCAACGCATCGCGCCCGATCCTCAAGGCCGAGATGGAAGACTGCGCGAAGGCGGGCATCCAGTACTTCGAGCTGCCGGTGGCCTTCGATGCGCTGACCGTCGTCGTCAATCCGAAGAACACGTTCCTCGACAAGGGCATCACCGTCGAGCAGCTGAAGAAGATCTGGGAACCTGCCGCCCAGGGCAAGGTCACCAAGTGGAACCAGGTCGATCCTTCATGGCCGAACGCCGACATCAAGTTGTTCGGTGCGGGATCCGATTCCGGAACGTTCGACTACTTCACCGAAGCGATCGTCGGCAAGGCGAAGTCGTCGCGCGGTGACTACACGGCTTCTGAAGACGACAACGTCCTCGTCCAGGGCGTGCAACGGGATGTGAACGCGATCGGCTACTTCGGCTATGCGTACTACGCGGAGAACGAGCAGCGGCTCAAAGCCGTCCCGATCATCGAAAAGGCGGGCAAGGCAGCGGTGAAGCCTTCGATGCAGACGGTGCTCGACGGAACGTATCAACCGCTGGCGAGGCCCATCTTCATCTACGTCAATGCCAAGTCCTACGAGCGACCCGACGTGAGGAAATTCGTCGACTATTACCTTGCGCAAGGCGCGAAGCTCGCGCGCGAGGTCAAGTACGTGCCGCTTCCCGACAAGGCGTACGTGCTCAATCGCGAGCATCTCGCGAAAGGCAAGAAAGGCACGGTGTTCGGCGGCACTGCCGAGGTCGGCGTGAGGATCGACGACCTGCTGGCCCGCGAGGCGAAGCTCTAATCGCGCCGCTTCCGACCGTGGTCAGCGAGCGCCTGGCGAAGAAGTTCTCCCGAAACCTGAAGGAGCGGGCGATCGAGGCGCTGCTGTTCGGCGCCGCATTCGTTTCGGTGCTCACCACCGTCGGCATCGTCTACATCCTGGTCAGGGAAAGTGTGGCGTTCTTCGCCCACGTGCCGATCTGGGATTTTCTGACCGATACGCAGTGGACGCCGCTGTTCGACGACGCGCACTTCGGCATCATCGTTCTCCTTTCGGGAACCATCACGAGCGCGATGGTGGCGGTTCTGGTTGCGATCCCGCTCGGCACGACGATCGCGATCTATCTGTCCGAGTTCGCCTCGCCGCGCATTCGCGAGGTCGCGAAGCCGGTCCTCGAGCTCCTGTCCGGCGTCCCGACGATCGTCTACGGCTACTTCGCGCTGTTGTTCGTTACGCCGCTCCTCCAGCGCTTGATTCCCTCGCTGCCCGGCTTCAATCTGCTGTCGGCGGGCCTCGTCATGGGCATCATGATCGTGCCTTATGTCGCATCGATCTCCGAGGACGCGATGCGCGCGGTTCCGATGTCGCTGCGCGAGGGAAGCTTCGCGATGGGCGCGACGCGGTTGCGGACGGCGCTCTCCGTTGTCGTGCCGGCGGCGCTGTCGGGAATCGCCGCGGCGTACATACTGGGAATTTCCCGCGCCGTCGGCGAGACGATGATCCTCGCCGTCGCAGCGGGCATGCAGCCCAACCTCACGTTGAATCCGCTCGAGCCCGCGGCAACGATCACCGCCTACATCGTCCAGGTCGCCCTCGGTGATTTGCCGCACGGGTCGATCGGCTACCAGACGATCTTCGCCGCCGGCCTGACGCTCATGCTCTTGACGTTGGTGTTCAACCTGCTCGGATTCTGGATGCGCAGGCGCTTCCGGGAGGCGTACTGATGGCAGCGATCGGTCGGAGTCATGCCGAGCTTCACGCGCTCATCGTCAAGGCGAAGCGCTGGGACGTGATCTTCGTCGCGCTCGGTTTGATTGCGCTCGGAATCGGTTTCTTGACGTTTGTCACGCTGTTTCTCGACATGCTGATCGACGGCTGGACGAGGCTTCGGCCGGAGTTCTTCACGCAGTTTCCGTCGCGTCGCGCCGGTCAGGCCGGAATTCTTTCGGCCTGGGTCGGTACGACGCTGGTGATGCTCGTCACTGCGGCCGTTGCCGTGCCACTCGGCGTCGGCGCCGGAATCTACCTCGAGGAGTACGCGCCGAAGAACTGGCTTACCGACGTCATCGAAATCAACATCACCAACCTGGCAGGGGTGCCGTCGATCGTCTACGGCCTGCTGGCGCTTGGTCTTTTCGTGTATGCGTTCGGGCTCGGGCAAAGCATTCAGACCGCAGGGCTCACGCTCGCGCTCCTGATCCTGCCGATCGTGATCGTCGCCACGCGCGAGGCGATTCGCGGGATTCCGGCAGTGATCCGCGAGGGCTCGTACGCCGTCGGCGCAACCAAGTGGCAGACGGTGCGCGACCATATCGTTCCGTATTCGCTGCCCGGCATCCTGACCGGCGTGATCATCGGCATGTCGCGCGCGATCGGCGAGACCGCGCCGATCATCACGATCGGCGCGCTGACCTTCATCGCGTTTCTGCCCTCGCCCCCGGTGACGGCCGACTTTCCGTTCCTCTCGTTCGAGTGGTTGAAGGCGCCATTCACCGTCATGCCGATTCAGATGTTCAACTGGACGAGTCGTCCCGGCGAGGCGTTCCATGCGAATGCAGCCGCGGCCGGCACGATCCTCGTGTTCATGACGCTGATGATGAACGGCCTGGCCATCTGGCTGCGCTATCGCCTGCGCAAGAACATCAAGTGGTGAAGATATGATGCAAGCCCTCCCGCAAGTTGCGCCCCGCGCGATGATCCCCGCTGTAACAGCCGCAAGCCCGGCATCCTCGAATCCGGAGACGGCGGCGCCGCTCAAGGCGGAGAGCCGCAATCTGTCGTTTCATTACGGCAAGTTTCAGGCGCTCAAGAATGTCTCGATGCCGGTGCATCTGCACCGGGTCACCGCGCTGATCGGGCCATCGGGCTGCGGCAAGTCCACGTTTTTGCGCTGCTTCAACCGGATGCACGATCTCTACGCCGGCAATCGCTACGACGGCGAGATCATCCTGCATCCCGACAACACCAACCTGCTCTCGCGCGATGTCGATCCGATCGAAGTGCGCATGCGCGTCGCGATGGTGTTTCAGAAACCGAACCCGTTTCCCAAGTCGATTTACGAGAACGTCGCCTACGGATTGCGCGTGCGCGGCGTCTCGCGCAAGAACCAGCTCGACGACAAGGTCGAGGAGTCGCTGCGCGAGGCGGCGCTCTGGGACGAGGTGAAGAATCGCCTTGGCGAAGTCGGCAACAACCTTTCCGGTGGTCAGCAGCAGCGGCTCTGCATCGCGCGGGCACTCGCGACCGATCCCGAGATGCTGCTGTTCGACGAGCCGACCTCCGCGCTGGATCCGATCGCAACGGCGAGCATCGAGGAGCTGGTGACCGAGCTGAAGCAGCGGGTCACGATCCTCATCGTCACGCACAACATGCAGCAGGCGGCGCGCGTATCGGACTACACGGCGTACATGTATCTGGGCGAGCTGATCGAGTTCGACCACACCGACACGATCTTCTTCAAGCCGCAGCGCAAGGAGACGGAGGATTACATTACCGGGAGGTTCGGGTGAACCGGTCCGCCCCGACGGCTCACGAGTGCCCACGATGAGCGATCACACTTCGAAGCAGTTCGACGCGGAGATGGAGTCGATCCGCAGCGGCGTGTTGTCGATGGGCGGCCTGGTCGAGCGGCAGATGACGCGCGCCATCGACGCGCTGGCCCGCGACGAGGACGAGCGCCTGATCGACGCGGTAGGCGCCGACGAGCGGGAAATCAATCACCTCCAGATCGCGATCGATCAGCAATGCGCGCAGATCATCGCGCGGCGGCAGCCGACGGCAGTCGACCTGCGCCTGATCCTGACAGTGACGAAGATCGTCAACGATCTCGAGCGGATCGGAGACGAGATCAAGAAGGTGGCCTACAAGGCGGCCGGCGTCCAGGGAAGCGACCGGCTGACGAGAATCCGCTACTTCGACGTGGTTCGCATGGCCGGCGGCGCGCAGAGCATGCTGCGCATGGCGCTCGACGCGTTCGCGCGGCTGGACGTCATTGCGGCCGCGAAAGTCGTCGAGGAGGATGGCGAGATCGACCTCGCGTTCAACTCGATCATGCGCCAGCTGATCAGCTTCATGATGGAAGACCCGCGGACGATCTCGGCAGCGCTCGAAGTGACGTTCATCGCGAAGTCGATCGAGCGCATCGGCGATCACGCGAAGAACATTTCGGAGTCGGTGGTTCAGGCGGTGAAAGGCAAGGATGTCCGCCACGCGAGCGCGGAGCAGATTCGCGCCGAGGTCGGCGGCAAATGATGCCGACGATTCTCGTCGTCGAGGACGAGCCGGCGATCCTCGAGCTGCTGCGAGTCAATCTGGTCGACGCGGGGTACGACGTTCAATCGGCGCCGGATGGCGAAACGGCACAGGCGCTGATGAAAGAAAAAGTGCCGGACCTGCTGCTGCTCGACTGGATGCTTCCCGGCGTGTCGGGACTTGCCGTTGCGAAGCAGCTGCGCGCCGATTCGAGAACGCGCGACCTGCCGATCATCATGGTCACGGCGCGCAGCGACGAAGCCGACAAGGTCACCGGACTCGAAGCGTGGGTCGACGATTACGTCACGAAGCCGTTCTCGCCGCGAGAGCTCAAGGCGCGAATCCGGACGGTGTTGCGCCGGCGCGCGCCGGAGGCGAGCGACGGGCCATTGAGCGCGGGGTCGCTGAAGCTCGATCCGACGACGCATCGCGTCACCGTCGGCGACGCGCCGGTCCACCTCGGTCCGACCGAGTTCAAGCTCCTCCGGTTTCTGCTTGCTCGCCCGGAAAGGGTGCATTCCCGATCGCAGCTGCAGGACCAGGTCTGGGGCAATCAGGTTTACATCGAGGAGCGGACGGTCGACGTGCACATCCGCAGGTTACGTCTGGCGCTCGAACCGTTCGGCATGGACAAGTTGATCGAAACGGTCCGCGGCACGGGGTACCGGCTTGCGCTGCCGAGATGAGACCGGTTGTTCGCAAAGGAATCGCCGCACCGGCAATCGTCGCCTTCATCACCCTGGTCGTCTGGGCGGCGTTCGGGTTGCCGTTGGCGTTGCTCGTGCTCGCGCTTGGCGCGGCGGCGATCATCGGATTCCATCTCCATCAATTGCAACGCGCGACGGAATGGGCTTCCGGTCCGTTGGACACGCCGGTACCGGACGGGATCGGAGCATGGAGTGAAGCGTTCGCTGCGCTCCACCGGCGCAACCGGCTTCGCGTGTCGATGCAACGGGAGCTGAAGCAGTTGATCGAGCGCTTTCGCAAGGCGGCGGAGGCGCTTCCCGACGGCGTCGTTCTCCTCGATGCGGCCAATCGCATCCAGTGGGCGAATCGCCGCGCCGAAGACCAGCTCGGCCTCGCGCTCGAGCGCGACCATCGACAGCCGATCGTGAACCTGTTGCGTCATCCCGAGTTCTTGCGCTACCTGGACGCCGGCGATTACACGGTGTCGGTGATGGTCGAGCAGCCGATCGAGCGGAGGACGGTCGCTTTGCAACTCGTCCCGTTCGGCGTGGACGAGAAGCTTCTGATGTCGCGGGACGTCACGCAGATGGAGGCCGTCGCGCGCATGCGGCGCGACTTCATCGCCAACGTGTCGCACGAGTTGAAGACGCCGTTGACCGTCGTCAGCGGCTTTCTCGAGACGTTGCAGGACCTGGAGTTCGAGCCACGCCAACGGGCGCGTTATCTTGCGCTGATGCAGGACCAGGCGCGCAGCATGCAGCGCCTGGTCGACGATCTGCTGGCGCTATCGGCGCTCGAAAGCGAGAACAATCCTTTGCAGAGCCAGGCGTTCGACGTGGTCCCGTTGCTGCTCGAGTTGTCAGCGGACGCGAAGTCGCTGTCTCGCGGGGAGCACGAGGTCGCATTGGAAATCGGCGAGCCCGCGTCGATTACCGGCAGCCGCGACGAGCTGAAAAGCGCGATCGGGAACCTTGTTTCCAACGCCATCCGTTACACGCCGCCGCGCGGCACCATTACGCTCGCGTGGCGCATCGACGACGACGGATCCGGCGCGTTCTCGGTCACCGACACGGGCATCGGCATCGCGCCCGAACACATTCCGCGGCTGACCGAGCGCTTCTATCGCGTCGATCGCAGCCGGTCACGCGCGACCGGCGGAACCGGCCTGGGGCTTGCGATCGTCAAGCATGTGCTGATCCGACATCAGGCGGAGCTTGTGGTCGAGTGTCGGCCGGGGGATGGAAGCATGTTTTCCGTTCGATTGCCGGCGAAGCGCGTACGGCGCACGATCGACGAGACTACGCAAACACCGCCTTTGGCAATCGACCGCACGGAAACTGCGAGCAGCAACGAATGATCCACTCAATGCGAAGTGAACAGCGGTGGATAGGTAGGCCTACCAATACCTCATCGCCCCTCGATACATCGACTTGATCTCCTCTCGCCCCACCTCCACCGGTCCGTTCTTGATCACCCGATACTGAGGCTCCGCCCCCGTGGCGAGCGCATCAAGATCTCCCTCACCAAACCCTAGTGCCGACAAACCGTTCGGCATATTGGTCGCCTTCATCAGCTCGATGACCCGCCCGGCCAGTACTTCCCCTGCATCGTCCTCACCAGCTTCACGCACATCGGCGCCGAGATAGTCCGCGCAGTTCAGATGCCGCGAAGGATTCGTCGGCGCCGTGAAACGCCACACCGAAGGATTGTTCAACACGACCGCCATGCCGTGCGGCACGAGCGTCTTGCCCTCGGGATAGCCCTTCACTTGCCAATCGCGCGTCATGCCGGACACGGGGTAAGACAACCCGTGCGGCAAATGACAGCCGGATGCGTTGAATGCGATGCCAGCAAGCATCGCCGCATACATCATTTCGCTGCGCGCCTCGAAGTCGTTGGCGTCGGTGACGGCCCGCACGTGAAATTCGCCGACCAGCTTCAACGCCTGTGATGCCAACAGATCGGAAAATGGGTTTGCGCCCTGCGACACCGGCCGCGCGACGCCGCGCGCGGGATTCAAACGACGCGGCCATGCGCGTGCCGTTGTCGCTTCGAGCGCGTGGCTCATGCAGTCGAAGCCGGTCGAAGCGACGACGTTCGCAGGCAATGTGCGCGTGACTTCGGGATCGACGAGCGCGATCGTCGGAATCAGGCGGCGCGCAACGATTCCGGTCTTCGCGTTCAACGAAGCCAACGTAAAGATCGCGATGCCGGTGGTTTCCGAACCCGTGCCGATCGTCGTCGGACAAGCGATGTGCGGCTTCAGCGGTCCGGGGACGCGCTGACCTGCGCCGATCGGCGCGTTGACATAAGTCATGAAGTCGGCCGGATGGCTCGCGTAGAGGTTCGCGGCCTTGCACGTGTCGATGACCGAGCCGCCGCCTACCGAAACGTAGCCGTCGACACGGGCCTCACTCGCAAAACGCGTCGCCTCGAGGAACGATCGGTCGGTCGGCTCGATCTGAACATCGTCGAAGATCGCCACCTCGATTGCCGCATCCGCAAGAGCCGCTTTGACCTTGGTGACGTGCTCGCTTTGAGCCAATCGCCGATCGGTGAAAAGCGCGACGCGACGCAGACCGAGCTCTCGCGCGTGATCGCCCGCTTCCTCCAGCACGCCAGCCCCATAAGTAAACGTTGGTATGCCGAGCGTGAAGCCGCGATCGCTTCCCTCGACGGCTGCGAAATCCGCGTGACAGCAACGCATCAGCGCCTTTCTTTACTCGATTCGGGCATCCCGATCCGCGTTCGCAACACGCTGAGCGGACGGCACTTTCCCGCGAAACTTCGATGACGGCACAGCGTTCGCCGGTTTGACGGTCCGGCACGCCTGCTGCTATACTTTCATGTTTCGCCGGAGGGGTTCCCGAGCGGTCAAAGGGAGCAGACTGTAAATCTGCCGGCTCTGCCTTCGAAGGTTCGAATCCTTCCCCCTCCACTGCGGGTGTAGCTCAATGGTAGAGCAGAAGCCTTCCAAGCTTACGACGAGGGTTCGATTCCCTTCACCCGCTCCACCATCCGCCGCGCAATCACGTTTCTTCACGCGATCTTCGCCCATGTAGCTCAGTGGTAGAGCACTCCCTTGGTAAGGGAGAGGTCGAGCGTTCAATCCGCTCCATGGGCATACCGGACCAGACTTGAGGCATCGATGGCAAAAGGCAAATTCCAGCGTACGAAGCCGCACGTGAACGTGGGGACGATTGGGCACGTGGATCACGGCAAGACGACGCTGACGGCGGCGTTGACGCTGGTGTTGAGCAAGCTGTTCGGGGGCGAGGCGAAGGCGTACGACCAGATC
>DATLOI010000128.1:0-12623 GCA_035536295.1 Casimicrobiaceae bacterium | reverse complement strand
GCCGCCACGCGCGTCGATACACTCGTGTGATGCCGACAATCACGGTATTGCCGCATGCAGAGCTTTGCGCCGAGGGCACGACGTTCGAAGCCGAGACCGGCAAATCGCTGCTCGACAATCTGCTCGATCAGGGCATCGAAGTCGAGCATGCCTGCGAAAAGTCGTGCGCCTGCACAACGTGTCATTGCATCATTCGCAAAGGCTTCGAATCGCTGCCCGAATCGAGCGAGGAAGAGGATGATCTGCTCGATCGCGCCTGGGGTCTGACACCGGTGTCGCGGCTTTCCTGCCAGACCATCGTGCAAGACGAGCCGTTGACGGTGGAGATTCCGAAGTACACGATCAATTACGCGCGCGAAGGCAAATAGATGAAGTGGGTCGATACCCAGGAGATTGCGATAGCGCTTTGTGAAGCGCATCCCGACGTTGATCCTGCGACGGTGCGCTTCACCGATCTTTTCAACTGGGTGCGCGCGTTACCGGACTTCGACGATGATCCCAAGCGCTCGGGTGAGAAGATTCTCGAGGCGATTCAGGCTGCCTGGATCGACGAAGCGTCATGAGTCCGGCGCCAATGCCTGCGATTGCCGCGTTCTACGGCGGCCTCGTTGGCTTGTTGCTGCTCTTTCTCGCCGCGCGCATTTCGCGCATGCGGTGGCAGCACAAGATCAGAATTGGCGACGAGGGCAATCGCGATTTGCAACGTGCGATTCGCGCGCACGGCAACGCGGTCGAGTGGGCGATCATCTCGATCGTGCTGTTGCTGATCACCGAGCTCAATCGCGCTTCACCGGTGATTCTTCATGCATGCGGGATTGCGATCATCGTCGGCCGGCTGTTGCACGCGTTCGGCTTGTCGCGTGTCAGCGGCTATTCGTTTGGACGGTTTTTCGGAAGCCTCTTGTCGTGGGGCGCGGTCGCCGTGCTTTCGGCGTGGTGCGTGTGGGCGTTCTTGCGACTGATGCTGGTGTAACCCCGTGTGAATACGCCCTACGGAAACAGATTCGCCACGCCGTCGAGTCCCGAGTAGTCGAGCGCGTGCGTCGCTTGCGCACGGACGATAGGTTTCGCGCGATAGGCGATCGAAACATCGGCCTCGCGAAACAGCGGCAGATCATTCGCGCCGTCGCCGATCGCAATCGCGATGCCCGGTGGAAGCGATTCTCGCAAGGTTCGTAACGCCGCGGACTTCGCGTCCGCGTCGACGATATCGCCGACGATCCTGCCCGTCAGCTTGTCATCCTGCACATCGAGCACATTCGATAGCGTGTGTCCGAGCCCGACCCGCAACTTCAATCGTTCGGTGAAGAACGTGAAGCCACCCGATACGAGAAGGCTCGTCGCCCCCGCGGCGTGAAATCGCCGCAACATGGCTTCCGCCCCCGGCGAGAGGCGCAAACGCTCGTCGTAGACGCGTTGCAATGCTTCGATCGGCAAGCCGGCAAGCAGGCCGACGCGGCGTGTCAGGCTCGCGCGAAAGTCGATCTCGCCGCGCATCGCGGCCTCGGTGATCGCGGCGATCCCCGGCTTAATGCCGAGCATGTCACCGATTTCGTCGACGCACTCGATCGTGATCAGCGTCGAGTCCATGTCCATCGACACGACACGTACGTCGGCAAGCCGCCGATCGTCGGGAACGAATGCGCAGTCGACGCTGCGTTGCGTGGCCGCTTCGGCGACACCATCCTCCGTCTGCGGCGCGACGAGCCGGAACGCGCGCGTCGGTCCATCCCCAATGGCATGAACCGCGCGCGCGCCACAAACGCTTTGCAGCGCGGCCGCGTCTTCGGGCGTAGCCTTCAGCCCCTGAACGACAACGTGCATCGAACGGTTCGCTAATGTCTTGTCGCACGCGGACGCGAGCGGCCCGCACGCTTGCCGGCGATAGTCGGCTCAACCTCGGTTGTCGCGGATTCATCGTCGTCCAGCACGAAGTCGATCTTCGTTGTGTCGAGATCGACGCGCGCCACTTTGACTCGTATGCGCGCGGCAAGCTGGAATACCAGTCCACCACGCTCGCCGATCAGCGCGTGACGCACCTGATCGAAATGAAAGTAGTCGCGACCGAGCTCGCTGATGTGCACGAGCCCGTCGACGTTCATGCCATCGAGCGTGACGAACAGGCCGAAGCCGGTGACGCCGCTTATCGTCCCTTCGTAACTTTCGCCGATGCGATCCCTCATGTACCAGCACTTGAGCCATTGCTCGACGTCGCGCGTTGCATCGTCGGCGCGACGTTCGGTCATCGAGCAATGCACGCCAAGCTCCGACCAGGTCGTGCCTTCGGGCTGGTAGCGCTTTCCGGCTAGACACGCTTTGATCGCGCGATGCACGAGCAGATCCGGATAGCGGCGAATCGGCGAGGTGAAGTGCGTGTACGCATCGAACGCAAGACCGAAATGGCCGGCGTTGTCGGGACGGTACTGCGCCTGCGACAACGATCGGAGCAGAACGGTTTGCAACAACGGATAGTCGGGTCGATGCTCGATTTGCGAGAGAAGCTTCGCGTAATCGGACGCTTGCGGATCGTCGCCGCCGCCAAGCTGTAACGCCGAGCTTGCAAGAAACGTTCGCAGCGCCTTGAGCTTGTCCGGCGGAGGACCTTCGTGCACGCGATACAGCGCAGGGTGTTCGTGCTTCGCGAGAAAATCGGCGGTGCAGACGTTCGCTGCGAGCATGCATTCCTCGATCAGCTTGTGCGCGTCGTTGCGCGGCGAGGGCACGATACGCTCGATGCGGCCCTCATCGTCGAACACAAGCGCCAGCTCCACAGTGTCGAAGTCGATTGCCCCACGCTTCTCGCGCGCATTCGCGAGCACTTTGTAGAGCGCGTACAAGTTGTCGAGATGCGGCAGTAATGCCTTGGCCTCGCGGGTCGACGCGCGCTTCGGTTCGGCAAGCCACTCCCACACGGCGGTGTAGGTCAGCCTTGCCTTGCTGTGCATCACGGCCGGATAGAACGTGTAATCGCGGATCGCGCCGGCGGACGATATTTGCATGTCGCACACCATGCAAAGGCGATCGACGTTCGGCTTCAGCGAGCAAAGCTCGTTACTCAACTCCTCGGGAAGCATCGGAATCACACGGCGCGGAAAGTAAACCGAGTTGCCACGCTCACGCGCATCCGCGTCGAGTGCGTCGTTGTCCTTGACGTAATGCGAAACGTCGGCGATCGCGACGACGAGTCGAAACCCCTTGCCTTTGCGCTCGCAGTAAACGGCGTCGTCGAAGTCCTTGGCCGTCTCGCCGTCGATCGTGACCAGCGGCATCGCCGTCAAGTCCTCACGTACCTTGCGATCGGCGTCGCGCACGTCTTTTGGGAGCCTTTTCGCCTGACGCACGCCTTGCGTGCTGAACTTGTACGGTAGAGCGTGCTTGCGAAGCGCAATTTCAATCTCGATACCCGGGTCGGTCGCGCGTCCCAATACCTCCTTGACGCGGCCCACTGGATCGCCGGTCGATGACGGCTGCACGACGAGCTCGACGACGACCACCTCACCCGCAGCTGCACCGCCGCGATCCTGCGGTGGAATGAGAATGTCCTGATTGATGCGACGATTCTCCGCTTCGACGAACAGCACGCCGCGCTCCTCGTGCAGGCGGCCGACGATTTCGTGATTGACACGTTCGAGCACTTCGACGACTTCGCCTTCCGGCCGTCCACGCCGATCCACGCCGACGACGCGCACTGCGACGCGATCACCATGGAGTGCCTTGTGCATTTCACGCGCGTTCAGAAATACGTCGTCGCCGCCGGCATCGGGAATGACGAATCCATAACCGTCGGCATGTCCCTGCAAACGACCGCGCACGAGGTCGAGCTTGTCGGCGACGAGTAAGCCGCCTTTGCGATTGACGAGCACATCGCCGCTGCGCACGAGCGATTGGATCGCCGCATCGAATTGCCGGCGATCACGCACCTGCATGCTGCTCGCGAGCTCGTCGGCGGTCATCGGCAAGCCGACCGATGCGAGCCAGCCGAGAATACGGTCGGATTCCGAGGAATCGTCACGCGGGTTGCGGTTGGCTTTGCGCGGTTTTGCGGGCTCGTGCGGCTTCTTCTTGTTGGGCATCTTTCGCGGTAACGGTATAATTTTCACTCCACATCGCCCAGATGGCGGAATTGGTAGACGCACTAGGTTCAGGTCCTAGCGGTCGCAAGACTGTGGAGGTTCGAGTCCTCTTCTGGGCACCACCCCCATTGTCGCAGACGGTTGCATCCGCAATTCCGAACCGTGTGCTTCGCAGCGTGGCAGATTCGCCATTCGCGGCAGACCCACCGCACAGCACCAGCTACACCAACTATCCGCCCACAGCGTCCTTCAACCTCGCCGCGAGCTCTTCGGGGACGAGATTGTCGTAAATCTCGAACGGTTGGTGAATCCACGGGTTGTCCGGCAGGTACTCGACGTGGAAATCGGGCGCGAGCACCGAGCACGCTTTCCACCACAGCACCGCACTTTTCAATGCGACGATGTGCGGAAAGCGCTGCGGTAACGTCGTCACGACTTTCTCGAGCGTGTGCCCGGAGTCGACCATGTCGTCGACGAGCAATACGCGATCGCCGAGGCGAGGTGCCGTCATCGTCATGTGCTCGGCGATGACGAGCTCGCCGCGGACGGTTCCGCCGCCGGCCGCATAAGAGTGCGTCGACAGGATGGCGAGCGGTCGATCGAAAATGCGCGACAGCACGTCACCGACGCGCAATCCGCCGCGCGCAATGCAGATGATCTGATTGAACTCGAACGCCGACTCGTGCACGGCGAGCGCGAGCCGCTCGATCAAGCGGTTGTACTGCTCCCAGCTCACGTGAAGGCTCATCGATCCCCTCAATGGAACGGATGCTGCAGCACTATCGTCTCATCGCGATCGGGACCCGTCGACACCATTGCGACCGGTGCGCCGGTCAACGCTTCGATGCGTCGAAGATACGCTTGCGCGTTGGCGGGCAACGTGTCGAACGTCTTTATGCCGACGGTGCTCGCGCTCCATCCAGGCAGCGTTTCGTAGACTGGCTTGCAACGCTCGACTGCATCCGCGCCGCTTGGTATGCGATCGACGCGCTTGCCGTTGACGGTGTAGTGCGTGCAAATGCGAATCTGGTCGAAGCCATCGAGGACGTCGAGCTTGGTGATGCACGCGCCGTCGACGCCGTTCAACTCGAACGAGCGGCGCAACAGTGCGATGTCGAGCCAGCCGCAGCGACGCGGGCGACCCGTCACCGAGCCGAACTCGTTGCCGCGCTTGGCGAGCGTGGCGCCGATGTCCTCGGTCAACTCGGTGGGAAACGGACCTTCGCCGACGCGCGTCGTGTACGCCTTCACGATCCCGAGCACATAGTCGAGAAGCTGCGGACCGATTCCGCTGCCGGGCGCTGCGGTGCCGGCGAGGCAATTGCTGCTGGTCACGAACGGATACGTGCCGTGGTCGATGTCGAGGAGCGCCCCTTGCGCGCCTTCGAACACGAGCGATCGCCCTTGTTCGCGCATTGTCTGAATGCGCTCGGCCACATCGCCGATCATCGGAACGATGTCTTTCGCCAACGCGAGCGTTTCGTCGCGCGTCTTGGCGAACGGCACAGCGGGCTGACGAAAATACTGGGTCAGCACGAAGTTGTGATAGTCGAGGAGCGCCTCGAGCTTTTGGGCGAACCGGTCGGGATAGCAAAGGTCCTGCATACGAAGCGCGCGACGCGCAACCTTGTCTTCGTATGCCGGGCCGATGCCGCGACCCGTCGTGCCAATCTTGTCTGATTGCAATTCTCGCGCTTGATCGAGCGCCACGTGATAAGGCAGCACCAGCGGGCACGCAGGCGAGATCATGAGGCGCGATCGCACGTCGACGCCGGACGCCTCGAGCTCGCCGATCTCCTGCAACAACGCAAAAGGTGAGACGACGACTCCGTTGCCGATCAGTACCGCAACGCCGGGTCTTAGAACGCCGGAGGGAATCAATCGCAGCACGGTCCTGCGTCCGCCGATCACCAGCGTGTGACCTGCATTGTGGCCGCCCTGAAAGCGCACGACGGCATCGGCTTCCTCGGTCAGCCAATCGACGATCTTGCCTTTGCCTTCGTCACCCCATTGGGCGCCGATGATGACGACGTTCTTTCCCATGATCGAATGCTCAGGGCCTAGTCGCGCGCGAGAATGTCGGCGAGCTGGCGCAAGTCGAGCGTGAATCCGGTCGCCGGCCGCGCACGACCGAACGCCTTGCCCACGCCGTCGTAGCGCCCGCCGTTACCGATCGGCGTTGGCTCGCCGGCCGTGTAAACAGAGAAGATCGGACCGTTGTGATAATGGTAGCCGCGCAGATCGGCGAGGTCGACGTGCAATGCGACGCGTTGCGCGAACGCCTGCGCAAGTGTCTCGAGTGCGGCGAGCGCGTTGGCAACGGCCGGCACGTCGGGAAGGGCGTCGCGCGCCTGGCTCAACACTTCATCGGCGGGACCGTACAGCGAAGCGAGCGTCGTGAAAGCATCCCGCCATGCTGAAGGAAGCTTGACGGTGAGCTCGTGCACGCCGGGAAGATCCTTCGCTCGCATCGCCTCGAAAAGCTCGCCGTCTTCGCCACCGACCGCAACTCCCGCGCCGCCGACGATTGCGCGATACACACCGACATGACCGAGGTCGAGGTGCAGGCCACGCACGCCCACCGTCTCCAGCGATGCGAGCAACAACCCGATGACTTCCCGGTCGCCTGCGATCCCCGGCTCACCGAACAGTTCCGCGCCTACTTGCACGACTTCGCGTGACATGCCCGGCGCCGGTGTCGCGCGAAGAACGCTTCCGGCGTAACACAAGCGATTGACGCCCGCGTCGTTCAAAAGGTGCGCATCGATGCGCGCAACTTGCGGCGTGATGTCGGCGCGCAAGCCAAGCAAGCGCCCCGACAGGGGATCGACAACCTTGAACGTTTGCAAATCGAGGTCGCGGGCGCTGCCGGTCAGCAGCGACTCGAGATGCTCGATCAGAGGCGGCTGCACCAGCCGATAGTCGTTCGCGCGCAAGTGATCGAGCAGCGTGCGGCGCAGCGTTTCGAGCGCTTCCGCCTCGTGCGGAAGCACGTCCTCGACATATTCGGGAAGCAGCCACTTACGCATGGCCGAAGAATGCCAGACCGATGACGCCAATGAGGATTGCGGTGAGCCCGATGAAGCGAAGCTGGCCATCGGACATTTCAACGAGGCGCGAGAACGCGTCGCGCCACAGCTTCGGCGCTGCGAATGGCAACAGCCCTTCGACGATCAGCACGAGCGCCAGCGCAGGCCAAAGCCAGTCGGGCATCGCGTCGACCCTCGTCAACGTGGCGCGGCTTGGGGTGTGCGCGGTGGCGGCGGGCCGCCGGACTGCTTGAAATACTGGAAGAACTCGGACGAGGGATCGAGCACCATCACGTCGCTGCGGCCGCGAAAGGTCGCACGATACGCTTCGAGGCTGCGATAGAACTTGTAGAACTCCGGACTACCCGAATACGCCGCGGCGTAAATCGCCGAGGCTTTCGCGTCACCTTCGCCCTTGGTCTTTTGCGCCTGCCGATACGCCTCGGCGAGGATTACCTGACGCTGGCGATCGGCATCGGCGCGAATGCGCTCCGATTCCGCCGCGCCGAGCGAGCGCAATTCGTTCGCGACGCGACGACGCTCCGATTCCATTCGCTGATAGACCGGGCCGGTCACATCCGGCGGAAGCTCGAGTCGGCGCAGCCGCACGTCGACGACTTCCACACCGATCGATTTAGCGTCTGCATTGGCCTTCGCGCGCGTCACGCTCGTGATTGAGTCGCGCTCGGTGGAAATCGCTTCGTTGACGGTGCGCTTGTTGAACTCCTCGGCAAGGTTGCTTCGCACCGTCTGCGAAAGCCGGCGGCGTGCTGCTTCCTCGTCGCCTCGCACGGAGCGGTAGTACTGCGCAACGTCGGCGATTCGCCACAGTACGATGAAGTCGACCAAAAGCGGTTTCTTTTCCGAGGTCGTGATGCGATCGGGCTCCACGTTGTCGAGCGTGAGATTGCGCTTCTCGAAATAGCTCACGTTCTGCACGAGCGGAATTTTGAAGTACAAGCCCGCCTCGCTTTGCGTCTCGATGATCTCGCCCAATTGGAACTTGATTGCGTACTTCGTCTGGTCGACCGTGTACAGCGACGTCGACGCGACGAGCAGTATCGCGACGATGAGTGCGACGATCGGCATCATCTTCATCAGCGCTCGCGTGTGCGCAAGGCTTCGCGCGTTCTCGGTGGTTCAGCGGATACCGGTGCGTCCATCGGCGCGCGCGGTGGCGGCGTTGTCACCGCGGGAGGGGTTTCGGTCGCGGGTAACGTGGCCGCGCCTTGCAACAACCGATCGAGCGGCATATACAACAAACTGCCGCTGCCGCTTTTCTGATCGACGACGACCTTGGGCGTGGTGCCCAGCACCGATTGCATCATGTCGAGATATAGTCGATCACGCGTGACACTCGGAGCTTTTTGATACTCGGTGAGAATCGAACGAAAGCGCGATGCATCGCCTTCGGCCTTTTGCACGACCTCCGACTCGTATCCGTTCGCTTCCTCGAGGAGCCGCGACGCATTGCCTCGTGCGCGAGGAACCACTTCGTTTGCATACGCCTGACCTTCGTTCTTCAGGCGCTCGCGATCCTGGCCGGCTTTCTGTGCGTCGTCGAACGCGGCTTGCACCTTGTCGGGCGGCAGCACGTTTTGCAGCGTCACCTTCTGCACGAAAACGCCGGTTTGATAACGATCGAGCAACTGCTGCATTCCCTGCTCGGTTTGGCGCGCGATCTGCTCGCGCCCTTCGTACAGCGCGAAGTCCATCTTGCTCTTGCCGATGACTTCGCGAATCGCGGTCTCGGCGACGTATGACACGATCTGATCGGGGCGGTTGTTGTTGAAGACGTAGTCCTCGGCGCTCTTGAGGTTGTATTGCACCGCGAACTGGATGTCGATGATGTTCTCGTCGTCGGTCAGCATGACCGCTTCGCGATCGACCTTGTTGCGCGGCGTGTTGCGATAGCCGATCTCGATCGTCTTCACCTGCGAAAATTCGACGACCTGAACCGCTTCGATCGGAAACGGAAGATGCCAGCGCGGCCCGGGTTGCGTCGTCTCGGTGTACTTGCCGAAGCGCGTGACCACACCGCGCCGGCCTTCGTCGACGATGTAGAAGCCGCTGGCGAGCCACACGACGAGCACGAGCACGGCCAGGATCGCAGCTCCGCCGATCGGCAGGCTCGGACGTCGTCCGCCGCCGCTATCATCCGGCTCGCCGGTCCCACGTTTGCCGAACAGACTGTTCACACGGCGATTGACGTTGCGCCAGATCTCGTCGAGATCGGGCGGTCCGCTCGAATTGCCGCGTTTGCCCCACTGGGGATCGTTGAGCGACATCGGATGCTTTGAGTCTGTCCTTAAAACGGACGCCTGGGTTCGCTATGACGGCGGGGTGACGCGCCGGTTCAGCCTGCGATTCGTTGAGGCAGCGAACGCGTGAAAGAAAGCGCGTCGCGCAGCGGAAATCGCTCGGCCAGCGCATCGCGCAATGCCGCGACACCAACACCCGTCAACGCGCTCACGCGAACGGCCGTGATCGTACCACAGGGGTCGCGCTCGACGCCCTGGGGAAGTCCTGCGACATCACACTTGTTGAGGACGCGAATCGTCGGAATTTCCGCTGCGCCGATTTCATCCAGTACTGCGTCGACGGCCGCGACCTGCTCGTCGCGATCGCTTGCCGAGGCATCGATCACATGCAGCAAGAGATCGGCGTCGGCTGCCTCGGAGAGCGTGGCGCGAAACGCTGCGACAAGATCATGCGGCAGGTCGCGGATGAAACCCACGGTGTCCGACACGACGATATTTTCGGCATCCGGCACATGAATTCTTCGCAACGTCGTGTCGAGCGTTGCGAACAATCGATTCGCGGCCACGACGCTCGCCCCCGTCAATCGATTGAAAAGCGTCGACTTGCCGGCATTGGTGTAGCCGACGAGCGCCACGGTGCGAACCTGCGCGCGACGCCGCGTTCGGCTCTGCGTTGCGCGGCTCTTGGCGACGCCCTCGAGACGGGCGCTGATCGTCCGCACGCGCTGCGTGATGAGTCGCCGGTCGGTTTCGAGCTGCGTTTCGCCGGGACCCCGCAACCCGATGCCGCCTTTTTGCCGCTCCAAGTGCGTCCATCCGCCGACGAGGCGCGTCGACATGTGCTTGAGCTGCGCGAGTTCGACCTGCAGCTTGCCTTCGCGGCTTCGCGCGCGCTGCGCGAAGATGTCGAGGATCAGGCTGGTTCGATCGATCACGCGGCACTCGAGCGCATTTTCAAGATTGCGCTGCTGCACGCCGGATAGGGGGTGATCGAAAATGACGAGATTCGCGCCGGCGTCTTTCGCGCGTTCACCGATCTCACCGACCTTGCCGGAGCCTGCGAACAGCGCCGCATCGGGGCGCCGCCTGCGGCCGGTGACCTGACCGACGACCGCGGCACCGGCCGACACGGCGAGTTGCGTGAGCTCGTGCAGACGCTCCTCGACGCGACCTTCACCCAAGTCGAGCTCGACGATGAGCGCGCGCTGGCCCGCCCCCGACCGCGCCAGTGCAGCGTCGAGCATCAAGCGGCTAACATGCGGGCGCTGCTTCCGAGCGCCGCGGACGACGGCGTGATCAACTCTCGGATTCGCCGCCGTGGTTGTGATGCGGCATCGCGACCGGTCGCGACGGGACCACCGTGGAGATTGCGTGCTTGTACACCATCTGCGTGACGGTGTTCTTGAGCAGCACGACGTACTGGTCGAATGATTCGATCTGTCCTTGCAGCTTGATGCCGTTGACGAGATAAATCGATACCTGAACATGCTCTTTGCGCAGCGTGTTCAGGAACGGGTCTTGTAACATTTGCCCTTTGTTGCTCATGAATCGCTCCCGTTCTTGTTGTCGCGGCGCAACTGTTGCTACTTATTTCGCGCATAGGGGTTGACGCCGGACTTGAATTGTATCCTAAGGGGTGTTCCTCGCAGTTGGAACGCCTCGGCGAAAAAACGTTCCAGATAGCGGCGGTAGGCGTCGGTGACATGCGCGAGGGCCGAGCCGTGGACGACGATCACCGGCGGGTTCATGCCGCCCTGGTGCGCGTAGCGAAGCTTCGGACGCACCAGCCCTGCGCGCTGCGGCTGCTGCCGCTCGACCGCCTGCTGCAGCGTCCGCGTCAGTCGCGGCGTGGGTAGCTTCGACATCGCGGCAGCGTACGCCTTGTCGACCGATTGCATCAGCGCGCCGATGCCTTTGCGCTCCTTGGCGGAGATGAAATGCGTGTCGGCGAACGCCAGGAAAGCGAGCTTGCGGTCGAGGTCGCGCTTGACGGTCGCTCGCGCTTCGGCGTTAACGCCGTCCCATTTGTTCACCGCCACGACGAGCGCCCGGCCGGCTTCGAGCACGTGCGCGGCGATGTGTGCGTCCTGCTCGCTGATGTCACTCGTCGCGTCGAGCAGGAGGATGACCACGTTCGCGTCCTCGATCGCCTGCAGCGTCTTGATGACCGAGAACTTCTCGATCGCCTCGAACACCTTGCCGCGACGACGCACCCCTGCGGTGTCGATCAGCGTGTAGCGCTTGCCGTCTCGCTCGAAATCGAGATGGATGGAGTCGCGCGTCGTGCCGGGCTCGTCGAACGTGATGACGCGCTCGGCGCCGAACAACGTATTGACCAGCGTCGACTTGCCGACGTTCGGTCGACCGACGATCGCGACTTTGACGCGCTTGTCTTCGTCGGCTGCATCGTCGGAGTCTTGCTCACCACGGTCCGATGGGATCGACGCAAGCGCAATGTCAATCAGATCGCGCACACCTTCACCGTGCGCGGATGAAATCGGATAAGGCTCGCCGAGTGCGAGCTCGTGGAATTCCGCGGTCGCACGTTCGGGCAGTAGTCCCTCCGATTTGTTGACCGTGAGAAGCACCGGTCGCCCACTCTTGCGCAGAAGCGTCGCGATCTCGCGATCGTGCTCGGTCATGCCCTCGCGTGCATCGACCAGGAACACGACGACGTCGGACTCGGCGATCGCTTCTTTCGCCTGCTTCGCCATCTCGTGAAGAATTCCGCTTTTTGCGACCGGCTCGAAGCCGCCGGTGTCGACGACGATGAACGAGCGCTCGCCGTAACGACCGCGCCCGTATTGGCGATCGCGCGTCAGTCCTGGATAGTCGGCGACGAGCGCGTCGCGCGAGCGCGTCAGCCGATTGAAGAGCGTCGACTTGCCGACATTCGGCCGGCCGACAAGGGCAATGGTGGGTAGCATTGCGTGGTCGCCAGCACGACGCTCCTAGCGCGACCCGATCGCATACACGTTGCCGCCGGTCGACTGAAACACGATGCGATCGCCCAGGCGCGATGGCTGCGCGGTCGGAGGCGTGCCGTCGGTCGCGAGTCGGCCGACGTAATTGCCGGTCGCCTTCGCGAAAAGGTGCACGTAGCCTTCAATGTCGAGCACGGCGAGATACGTCCCCATCACTTGCGCGCCGTTGGGCTTGCGCTGCGCGATGCGGTCCTGCTTCCAGATCGATGCGCCGGTGCTCTTGTCGAACGCGTGCACGGCACCGGCATCGTCGACGACGTAGAACGCGTTCTCGTC
>DATLOI010000127.1:0-96343 GCA_035536295.1 Casimicrobiaceae bacterium | reverse complement strand
AGCGCGGGTTCTGCGCACCATAACGCTCGCGCGTCAACCGCGACCAGATGCGGCGGCCGGCGCGAAACTTCGCTATTTCCTCGAAAAACGACAGCGAGACGTCGAAAAAGAACGTGAACCGAGGCAGGAAGGAATCGGGTGACATTCCAGCCGCGACACAATCGTCGGCAAACTGGATCGCCGATGAAATTCCGAACGCCATCGCTTCGGCCGGAGTCGCGCCCGCCTGCTGCATGTGCTGCCCGATGATCGACAGCGGATTCCAGCGCGGCAAATGCTTATTGCACCAATCGATGTGATCGATCAGGATGCGCCGCGCGCCTGGAAGCGCGATCCGGAAGAACATGTGGTTCGCGACGTAATGCGAAATGTAGTCGCTCTGGTTAGACGTGCCGCTGATGTGTTTCCAGTCGACGCCCTCGCGCCGCGCAGTCGCCAGCATGAAAGCGAGCAGCGTGAACGGCGAAGGGTCGTTCATCGCGCATGATGTTCGCGTCAAATCCACACCGTCGAGGCAGCGCGTCATGTGATCGGCGCTGTTGGCGACGACGCCGCAGGTGCCCAGAAGCTCCTCGTCGACCTCGTCCATGTCGTAGCCGCGAAACACCGAGTTGCACGGAATCAGCGACACGGCGGTCGCGCCCTGATCGAGCAGATCGCGCAGGCGTGCGTTGTAATTTTCCGGAATGCCAAGGCCTATCAACTGCCGCTGTGTCCAGGTGCGTCCGCGATGCATCGTCGCGTAAATGCCGCGCGTGTATGGCGCCTGCCCGGGAAAACCGACATCGGAATCGAAGCGCGACGCATCGACGTCGAGCGGCGTGTACAGCGGCTTGATCGGGATTCCCGAGCGGTTTTCGATTGCCTTGTCGTGCGGAATCTGTGCGGCGTACTCGGACGACCAGCGCACGTTCGCGTCTTTCGTCGATGCGGGAACCGGATCGGCAAACGGCTTGTTCATGAACGATCCTTCAGGCAGCAAATCGCGCAGCGCGCAGACGCGAGGTTGCGGTGTTGATGAATTGCGAGATGTCGTCGAGCGATGAACCCGGATGGAACACGCGCGCCACGCCTGCTTCGAGCAGCGCCTTCTCGTCATCGTCCGGAACGATGCCGCCGACGATCACGACGACATCATCCAGTCCGGCCTCGCGCAGCGCGCGCATCAGCTTCGGCACGATCAGATGATCGGTTGCAAGCGAAGACACGCCGATGACGTCGACGTCCTCCTCGATTGCGAGCTTCACGACAGTCTTGATCTCCTGCCACGGCGGCGTGTAGACGACTTCCATCCCGGCATCGCGCAAATGCGCGGCAACGATGCGACTGCCGCGATCATGCCCGTCGAGTCCGATCTTGGTGATGAGCACTTTCGGCCGGATGTTCATTTCTCGAGCGGGTCCTTCAAGAGCCCCACAAAGCGGCGGGCGAGTAATTGCGGCGATTCGCGACCGGGCCGATACCAGGTCTGCGACCAGTTGAGCGCACCGAGCAGCATCAGCTTCAGCACGCGCCGATCGGTGCGCGGCGGCAACGGCAACGCACGGATCGCCTGCGCGAAGGTTTCCTCGTATTCGTCGCGCAGGGCGATGAGGCGCGTCGCGGCTTCCGGCGCGTCGTCGGGTCGAACGCGAATCACGACCTGTCCGTAATCGCTGTCCTCGAGAAGTGCTTCGAGATGCGCGGCGCAGACGTTCTCGAGTTGTACCCACGGATCGGTATCCGCGGCGATCACCGCCTTGACGGCGTCCTTGATCCGGCGGACTCCCTCGGCATACACGGCGACGAGCAACGCTTCCTTCGAGGCGAAGTGGTAGTACAGTGACCCGGGAAGCATGCCCGCGATCGCCGCGATGTCGCGCATCGACGTATAGCCGTAGCCCTTCTCGCTGAAAAGGCGCGCGGCCGCATCGAGAATCTGCGGGAGGCGGTTGTCCGAACGAGGCGTGGCAGCTCTGGGGAGGGTCGCAATGGCCATAGGCATAAAACAAACAGTTGTTTGGTATAGTGCGCCTGCGGAAGGCTTCTGTCAACCCAGGCCATCAGCATGCAACTAGGGGCTGAAGGAGCAAGCCACATGACGAATCCCACCCAAGGCGAGCGACCGCGCGTTCGCGTCACCGAAGTCGGGACGCGCGACGGCTTTCAGGCCGAGCCGCGCTTCATTGCAACCGCAACCAAGGCACGCATCGTCGATGCATTGATCGATGCCGGCGTGCGCCATCTCGAAGCGACGTCGTTCGTGAGTCCGCGTGCGGTTCCGCAGCTCGCCGACGCGCACGAGCTTTTGAGCCTCATTACGCGCCGCCGCGACGCGTCGCTGGCCGCGCTCGTTCCCAACGCCCGCGGTGCCGAGCGCGCCCTTGGCGCCGGCGTCGACGAGATCGTCTGCTTCGTGTCGGCGAGCGAGTCGCACAATAGCGCCAATCTCAACGCGTCGATCGACGAATCGCTCGCAAATGTTGCCGCGGTAGCGTCGATCGTTGCCGGCAAAGTGCCGTTGCGTGGCGCTGTCTCGTGTGCATTCGGTTGTCCGTTCGAGGGAGAGGTTCCGGTCGAAGCGGCACTGCGCGTCATAGAGGGTTACGTGAACGCTGGGGTGCGGCACCTGACGCTTGGCGATACGACCGGCATGGCGACGCCGCCGACGGTCACGCGACTCGTCGAGGCATCCAACCAGCGCTTTCCCGCGTTGCCGATCGCGCTTCATTTTCACAACACGCGCGGCGTTGGCCTCGCCAATGTCGTCGTCGGTCTCGAGCTCGGCATTCGCGAATTCGAGTCGTCGATCGCAGGTTTGGGAGGCTGTCCTTTCGCGCCGGGCGCCACGGGCAACGTTTGCACCGAGGATCTCGTGTATCTGCTCGAGGAATCGGGCTACGACACCGGCATCGATTTGGATCGGCTGATCGGGGTTGCGCACATCGTCGAGGAAGTCGTCGGACGCACGCTGCCGGGACAGGTCATGAAGGCGGGCCCGCGCTTGCGCAAGTTCGGGGCCGAGGACGCGCGCTGCGCGGTCGGCTGAAGCGCGCAAGTTAGTGCTGCAAGCGATCGCGCGCCGCCAACGCAGGAAACATTCGCATCCATGCGGCGACTACGATGATCGTCCCCACGGCGCCGACCACCGCGGATCCGACCGCACCGAGCCACGCTGCGACCGCACCTGCACGAAATTCGCCGAGCTGATTCGAAGCGCCAATGAAGGTCGAGTTCACGGCGCTCACGCGTCCGCGCATGTCGTCCGGTGTTTCGAGCTGCACGAGCGTCTGACGTACGACCACGCTTACCATGTCCGCCGCGCCGCTGATGCCGAGCGCGATGAACGAGAGCACGAAATTTGTGGACAGCGCGAAAACCAGAATCGCGACGCCGAACACGGCGACCGCAACGAACATGCGGTGACCCACCTTGCGCTCGAGCGGATGTCGCGCGAGCGTCACCGCCATGATCAGTGCCCCCGCCGCTGGTGCAGCTCGCAACAAGCCCAAACCCCATGGTCCGGTTTGCAGCACATCTTTCGCAAAAATCGGTAGCAGCGCCGCAGCCCCGCCAAGCAACACCGCAAAAAGATCGAGGGACACTGCGCCGAGCACCACCTTGTGCTCCCAGATGAAGCGCAATCCCGCGAACGCCGAGGCAAGCGACAGTGGCGCGACGTTCACCTTGCGTCGATAGCGAATCGTGACAACGAATGCGAGCGACACGACATACATGGCCAGCGCGAGCCCATAGACAACGTGCGCGCCCGCGACGTAGACAAATCCGCCGAGCGCCGGGCCGCCGATGATCGCGATCTGCATGGCGGAGGATGATAGTGCGAGCGCGCGCGGCAACGCGTTGCGCGAGACCAGACCAGGCAGCATTGCTTGTTGAGCGGGCGCCTGCAACGCACGCGCAGTGCCGATCGCAACGCTCAACGCGAGGATCGTTTCGCGTTGTACCGAATCGGTCACGCTGCCGAATGCGAGCACGCCGGCGACGAGCGCTTGCAAGACCATGCTTGCGCCGAGCACTGCGCGCCGATCGACGCGATCGACAAGCGATCCCGCCGGAATCGTGAGGAACAACGCGGGCAGGAATTGCATCAGGCCGACGAGGCCCAGGTCCCAGGCGCTCGAGGTCAGGTCGTACATCTGCCAACCGAGCGCAACGAGGAGCATCTGCTGGGCCGACGAGCCGAGCAAGCGCACTGCGAGAAAGTACGCGAGGTTGCGGCGTTCCTCGGAATTGGCGAATGCGGACATGATCGACATGCCCGCGCGAGCTTACAGGGCCGTTTGCGGCCTCGTTGGCTTTTGAGCGTTGGAGCGGCCTGATTTTGCGCATGCGCTAGACTCCGCCGTTGCTCTTTCCGCTATCCCTTCCCCGGAGACCCACGATGTTTCGCGTTCGCTTTTTCGTTGCCCTGTTGGCAACGGCGTTTCTCACCACCGCCATTGCGCAAACCAAGCCCGAACACGGCGACGAGACTTATCAGCCTTCCGTGGGACAGGCCGGCAAGGATGTGATCTGGGTGCCGACTCCCGACGCACTCGTCACCCGCATGCTGACGGCCGCGCGCGTGACCAAGGACGACATCGTGTTCGACTTGGGCTCGGGTGACGGCAAGATTCCGATCGCCGCCGCCAAGCAATTCGGCGCGAAAGCGACCGGCATCGAATTCAATCCCGACATGGCCGATCTTGCGCGTCGCAACGCGAAGCGCCAAGGCGTCGACAATCAAGTCAACATCATCACCGGCGATATTTTCAAGGAAGACTTCAGCAAGGCGACGGTCGTGACGATGTACTTGTTGCCGGATCTCAATCTGAAGCTTCGCCCGATCATCCTCAAGATGAAGCCGGGCACGCGCGTCACCTCGCACCAGTTCAACATGGGCGACTGGGAACCCGACGAGCGCTACAACATCGAATTTCGGGATGCGTATCTGTGGCACGTGCCCGCGCAAGTCGAAGGCACGTGGTCGTTTCGCGAGGACGGCGGTGCGCCGGCCGAAGGCACGCTCACGCTCTCGCAGCGCTATCAGAAAGTGGGCGGATCGGTCACGGTGGGCGGCAAGACTCAGCCGTTGCTCGGCGCGACGCTGCAAGGCGACAAGCTCTCGTTCGCATTCATCGACGGCGAGAACAATCTGCGCACTGCGAAAGTGACCCTTGCGAACAACGCGTTCACCGGCGAATTGTCGTGGCAGGGCCGCTCGACCGCGCTCACCGGTCGCAAGCGCTAGAGCAAACAACGTGCGCGATTCCCTCGAAGCGGTGCCGCAGCCGCTGCTACGCCGGCGCGACGCGATCGCGATCATCGTCGGTATCGTCATCGGTGCCGGCATTTTCAAGACGCCGTCGATCGTGGCAGGTGTTGCCGGCGACGCCGGCTGGGTGATCGTCGCATGGGGCTTCGGCGCGCTGGTGTCGCTAGCCGGCGCCCTGTGCTACGCGGAGCTTGCGACGACCTATCCGCACGCCGGCGGCGACTATCACTTCCTGACACGCGCGTTTGGACGCAACGTGAGCTTTTTATACGCATGGGCTCGCGCGACGGTGATCAATACCGGCGCCATCGCGATCCTTGCGTTCCTGTTCGGCGACTACATGTCCAACCTCGTGTCGCTCGGAGGGGCGAGCAGCGCCCTGTGGGCCGCGCTGATCGTCATCGTGCTGACCGCAGTCAACATCGCCGGGCTGAAAGCCTCGGCGCGCGCCCAGATGTTGCTGACGATCATCGAGGTCGCTGGGCTCGTCGCGGTGGCGATCGCCGGCTTCATGGCGCCGTCGACCGGCGTTTCGCCGGCTGCGTTTTCATCGACGCCGCCGCTCGCGATGTTCGGGCTCGCGATGGTGTTCGTGCTTTTCACCTACGGCGGCTGGAACGAAGCGGCCTACATCTCCGCCGAGCTTAAAGGCGGTCGTCGCGCGATCGTTCCGGTGCTGATTGCAAGCCTTGCCATTCTCGCCGCGATTTATGTCGTCGTGAACATCTCGATGCTGCACGGCCTGGGCCTCAAGGGGCTTGCTGACAGCAAGGCAGCGGGGGCCGATGTCATGGAGCGAGCGTTTGGATTGCGTGGCGCTCAACTTATTTCGCTGGTGGTCGCGATTGCAGCGCTTACCTCGATCAACGCGACAATGATCGTCGGCGCGCGTACCAATTATGCGATGGGCCGCGATTGGCCCGCGCTGCGTTTCATGGGCGGCTGGATCGCTGAGCGGGGTACGCCGTTTGCCGCGCTAATCGTGCAAGCGGTGATAGCGCTCGCCCTCATCGTGTTCGGTTCATTCCAGCAAGATGGCTTCAAGGCGATGGTCGAGTTCACCGCACCCGTTTTCTGGACTTTCCTCTTTCTCGTCGGTATCGCGCTGTTCAAGCTGCGGGTAAGCGATGCAGCAACCGAGCGACCGTTTCGCGTCCCGCTGTATCCGATCACGCCGATCGTGTTTTGCGCCTCGTGCGCGTGGCTCGCCTATTCGAGCGTCACTTATGCGATAAGCCGTAACGCGGTGCACGTGTCGCTCATCGTCATGCTCGTCGGTGTCATTGCGCTCCTGTTTACGCGTGTCAAGCGACCGCCCCCTCCGCGTCCGGTTGGAGCCGACGACTGAGGCGGCGCGCCCATGGGTCAACGGATCGCACGCCTCGCGCGTTGTGGCCCGCGCATACTTCTCTGAGAGGAGAGTTCGAGTGATCAGGTTCGTTCGGGTTGCGTTTCTCGCCGCCGCGCTGGCGCCGGCCGCGTTCGCCCAGCCGACGATCAAGCTCGGTGAGCTGAACAGCTACAAGGTCTTCCCGGCGTTTCTCGAGCCGTATCGAAAGGGAATGGAGCTCGCCCAGGACGAGATCAACGCCGCGGGTGGCGTGCTCGGTCGCAAGCTCGAGATCGTCGTGCGCGACGACAACGGGAATCCGGGCGATGCCGTGCGGGTTGCCGAGGAGTTGATCGCGCGCGAGAAGGTCGTGCTGTTGATGGGCACGTTCGCGTCGAACGTCGGACTCGCCGTGGCCGATCTCGCCAACCAGCGGCGCGTCTTGTTTCTCGCCTCGGAGCCATTGACCGACAAGATCGTGTGGGACAACGGCAACGCGTACACCTATCGTCTGCGCGCGTCGACCTATATGCAAACCGCGATGCTCGTGCCCGAAGCGGCGAAGCTCGGCAAGAAGCGCTGGGCGATCGTGTATCCGAATTACGAGTACGGACAAGCTGCGACTGCGACGTTCAAGCGCCAGATGAGCGCGCTGACGCCGGGTGTGGAATTCGTCGAGCAGGCCGCGCCGCTGGGCAAGATCGAGCCGGGTCCGGTGGTGCAAGCGCTGATCGACGCCAGGCCCGACGCGATTTTTTCGTCGCTGTTCGGTCCCGATCTCGCGCGCTTCGTGCGTGAAGGAACGCTGCGCGGCCTTTTCAAGGATCGTCCGGTGTTCAATCTCCTGGGCGGCGAGCCCGAATATCTCGATCCATTGAAAGAGGAAGCGCCGGTCGGCTGGTCGGTGACCGGCTACCCGTGGTATTCGATCGAGACCCCCGAGCATCAGCGCTTTCGCGATGCCTATCAAAAGAAGTACAACGACTATCCCCGGCTCGGCTCGGTCGTCGGTTACAGCGTCGTGGCGAGTGCGGCGGCAGCCTTGCGCAAAGCCGGCTCGACCGATACGGCGAAGCTCTTGGCAGCGATGGACGAACTGCCGGTGGAAACTCCATTCGGCCGCATTCGCTTTCGTGCCTCCGATCATCAGTCGACGATGGGAGCGTATGTCGGGCGCACGGCGGTGCGCGACGGCAAGGGCGTGATGGTCGACTGGCGCTATGTCGACGGCAAGGACGTGTTGCCGTCGGATGAGGAAGCGAGGAAGCTACGCCCTGGCAAGTAGTGAACTTGCCGAATGACAAGAAGGAGGAGAACGATGCGTAACGGGATCGCCGTTGTCGTGATGGGCGCGCTGGTCGCGGTCGCTGCGCAGGCGCAGGACAAGCCAGCACCCCCGCCTGCGTGGAAGCAGGGAATGGGCGACAAGTACAAGGATTCGAAGCTCGCACCACATGCGGGTAAGATGACCGAGACTCCGGTCGGCGAAATTCCGGTCGACAAGTTGAAGGCACCCCCCGGCTTCAAGGTGGAAGTGTGGGCAAGCGGGCTTCCCGGCGGGCGCGCGATGGCGGTGTCCGACGACGGCAGGAAGATTTATGTCGGCACGCGTGGAATCGGTCGCGTGTACGAAGTGACCGATGCAGGCGACAAACGCACGGTGCGCGTCGTCGTCGACAAGCTCACGCAGCCCGCGGGTGTCGCCTATCGCAACAATGCGCTCTACGTTTTCGCGATCGACAAGGTGTTGCGCTACGACGGCATCGCGACGAATCCGGGCGCGCAAGCGCAGGACATGACCGCGACGTTCGAGCTGCCGCCGCAACAGCATCACAACTGGAAATATGTGGCGTTCGGTCCCGATGGCAAGCTGTATGTGCCGTTCGGCGCGCCTTGCAACATTTGCGAGCCTGAAAAGGAATACGCGCAAATCCGCCGTTACAACGCCGACGGAACGGGCAAGGAAGTGATCGCGACGGGCGTGCGCAATACCGTCGGCTTCGACTGGCATCCGAAAACCAAGGAGCTGTGGTTTGGCGACCACGGTCGCGACTGGATGGGGGATGACGGCCCGAGTGATGAGCTCAATCGTCTCGCCAAGCCGGGCAACTTCTACGGATTCCCGTATTGCCACGCGGAAGGCAGGCCCGACTCCGAGTTCAAGAAGGCCAATGCATGCGCGGGAGTCGAAAAGCCGGCGGCGCTGCTCGGTCCGCACTCGGCGGTGATGGGTGTCAAGTTCTATACGGGCTCGATGTTCCCTGCCGAGTATCAGAACACGATGTTCATTGCGCGCAAGGGTTCGTGGAACCGCACCAAGCCGAACGGGTTCGATGTCGTGAACGTTCGCGTCGGGACGGATGGCAAGACGGCGAGCGTCAAGCCTTTCCTCACCGGCTTTTCGGAAAGCAACGACAGCTACAAGTTCTGGGGGCGTCCCGCGTACATCGCACAGCTTCCGGATGGCTCGCTGCTGGTGAGCGACGAGCAGCTCGGCGCGATCTATCGCATCAGCTACGACAAGTCTCGCGCCGCGAAGAAGTAATGCGTTCGCTCGGCAACGCGCGGCGGGCGGGCATCCTGCTCGCCGCCGTTGTCGCTCTAGCCTTCGTTTCCATGTCGACGGCGCAAGAGTTGTGCACGAGTTGCCACGGGCCAGGCGGCAATTCGATGACCTCGGGCGTGCCGTCGATCGCCGCGCAACCGAAGACGTTTCTCGAAAACCAGCTCGTGCTGATTCGCGAAGGCATGCGGGTGTCGCCCGTGATGCAACCGATCGTCGCCGGAATGAAGGACGCGGAGATCACGCAACTGGCCGAGCATTTTTCGAAGCTGCCGTCGAAGCCGTCGTCGACCGTCAGAACCGACGCTGCACTCGCAAAGCGCGGCGCAGAGGTCGCGCGCGGTTTGCACTGCGGCGTATGTCATCTTTCCGATTACCGCGGCCAAAACCAGGTGCCACGACTTGCGGGGCAGCGCGTAGAGTTTCTCGTCACGTCGATGCGCGAATTTCGCGATGGCAAGCGCAGCGGCGGCGACACGATCATGGCGGCGGTGCTGCATGGCGTGTCGAATGCGGACATCGATGCGCTGGCGCACTTTCTGGCCGCGCGTCGCTGAGATTGCTCGCAGGCTCGGTTAGAATCGCGCGGCCTCGTGCGACGCGCGCCAATCGACCGCAGTGACGCCAGCCTCCTTCGCCCTTCAGCTTCTCAACGGACTTTCTTCCGCTTCATCGCTGTTTCTGGTCGCCGCCGGGTTGACGCTGATCTTCGGCGTCACGCGCATCGTCAACTTCGCGCACGGCTCGCTGTACATGCTGGGTGCGTATCTCGCGTGGAATCTCGGTGAATCGTTGGCGGAAATCGCCGGAGACGGTCATCTCGCCCATTGGTCAAGCGTTCTTGGCGCTGCTTTGATCGTTGCGCTGATCGGCGCGCTGATCGAGATCGTGCTGTTGAAGCGCCTTTACGACGCCCCCGAGCTTCTGCAGCTCACCGCGACGTTCGGTGTCGTACTGATCGTTCGCGATGTGGCGCTGGCGGTGTGGGGCGCCGAAGACAAGCTCGGACCGCGCGTTCCCAATCTCGATGACGCATTGCTGATCGGCAGCCATCGCGTTCCCGAATACGACCTGTTCTTGATCGTACTCGGACCGCTCTTGCTGTGGGCGCTGACCGCGCTCGTTACACGCACGCGCTTTGGCGTGCTGATTCGCGCGGCTTCGGAAAACAGAACGCTCGCCGCGGCGCTCGGCGTTCGTCAAGCACTGCTTTACACGTCGGTGTTTGCATTCGGCGCGTTTCTCGCTGGGCTCGGAGGCGCGCTGCAATTGCCGCGCGAGCCTGCCAATCTCAACATGGATCTCGCCGTCGTCGCGGAAGCGTTCGTGGTCACCGTCGTCGGCGGGCTCGGTTCGATTCCGGGCGCGTTTGTCGCGGCGCTGATCATCGGGCTCACCAAAGCGTTGTGTATCGCGCTTGGCAGCGTGGAAATTGCGGGACTGACGATCGCGTTTCCGAAGCTGACGCTCGTTGCCGAGTTCATCGTGATGGCGATCGTTCTTGCGCTGAAGCCGCATGGATTGATGGGAAAGCCCCCTGCCGCGCCCGCGACGACGCCGCTGCCAGAGCAACGTGCGCTGGTCATCGCACCGGGCCGGCGCACGACGGTCGTGTCACTTGTGCTGTTCGCGATACTCGCTGCGTTGCCGATGTTCGGCGACCAATATGCGATGGTGCTGGCCACCGACATTCTGGTTGTCGCATTGTTTGCCGCAAGCCTGCAATTCATCATGGGACCCGGCGGTATGACGAGCTTCGGGCATGCCGCGTTCTTCGGGATCGGTGCCTACGCTGCAGCGATTGCGTTCAAGCATGGCTGGCCGATGTCTGTCGCACTCATCACTGCGCCATCCGTCGCATTGCTCGCCGCGCTGATGCTCGGCGGCTTCGCAGTGCGGCTCGCGGGCGTTTATCTGGCAATGTTGACGCTCGCCTTCGCGCAAATCGTATGGTCGATCGCTTTTCAGTGGGACGCTGTGACCGGCGGCAGCAACGGCATCGTCGGGATTTGGCCGCCTGCGATGCTCGCCACGCGATCCCACTACTACCTCTTCTCCCTCGTACCGATTGCGATTGCACTTGCAGCACTGGTCGCGATCGCGCATGCGCCATTCGGTTATGCGTTGCGTGCAGCGCGTGATTCACCGCTGCGCGCCGCGGCGATCGGCATCGACGTGCGCGGCACGCAATGGCGCGCATTCGCGCTCGCCGGTGCTTTCGCAGGACTGGCCGGCGGCTTGTTCGCATTCTCGAAAGGCAGCATCTCGCCCGAGGTGCTGGCGATTCCGCGCTCGGTTGATGCTCTGGTGATCGTCTTGCTGGGCGGACTCAACGCGCTTGCAGGTCCGCTCGTCGGCGCCGCGATTTTCACCTGGCTGCAGGACACGCTTGCGCGGGCAACCGATTATTGGCGCGCCATCACCGGGATCGCGATACTCCTGATCGTGCTCGCGTTTCCGCTCGGCATCGGCGGCGCGTTGCAGCGAGTGCGTATGAAGCGGCGCGGACGGTGAGCGCGCCGGTTCTTTTCGTCGAGCACTTGAGTAGATCGTTCGGCGGTATCGAAGCGGTTCGCGATGTCTCGTTCGGCGTAGCGGCAGGTGAGCTTGTCGCGCTCATCGGGCCCAATGGTGCAGGCAAAACGACTTGCTTCAACTGCATCAACGGCCAATTGGTGCCGGATCGAGGATGGGTGTCGCTTGCCGGCGTTTCGATCACCGGTCGCTCGCCACGCGACGTTGCGCTCGCCGGCGTCGGTCGCACATTTCAGGTGGCTGCGACGTTTGCCTCGATGACGGTGCGCGAGAACATCGAGGTTGCATTGCTCTCGCATTCCGGCCGCGGAGCGGCGCTCCTGGGACGCGTCTCCGACACGCAACGGACGCTCGTCGACTCTCTGCTTGTGCGCACCGGCATCGACACCCTTGCCGAGCGCCACTGCGCAACGCTTCCCTATGGCGATATCAAGCGTGTCGAGCTCGCGTTGGCGCTTGCCGGCAATCCAAAGCTCTTGTTGATGGACGAGCCGACCGCGGGCATGGCAGCGCCCGAGCGAAGCGCGTTGATGGCGCTTGCGGCCGACCTTGCGCGCGGCAATCGCGTCGCCGTGCTTTTCACCGAGCACGACATGGACGTCGTGTTCGGATTCGCCGATCGCGTCATCGTGCTCGATCGCGGCAGCATCATCGCCGAAGGCTCGCCCGATGAGATTCGCGGCGATCCGCGAGTGCAGGCGGTGTATCTAGGCGAACCGGCGAGGTAGAAGTTCGCGGGCGCGGCAGTTCAACGAGTGCTTCGAAGTCTTGCGAAGCCTTGGTCGAGATCCGCGATCAGGTCGGCGGGATCTTCGAGACCGATGTGAAGGCGCAGGCACGGACCCGGTGAATTCCATTGCGTGGCGGTGCGCGCGCGCTCCGGCCAGGTCGGAATGATCAGGCTTTCGAAGCCGCCCCAGCTGAATCCCATCTTGAACAAGCGCATGCCGTCCAGCATGGCCGCAAGACGGTCACGCGGACACGTGTTCAGGATGACGCCGAATAGTCCACTCGCGCACGCGAAATCGCGCTGCCACAGTTCATGTCCACGCGCGCCTCGCAAAGCGGGATACAGCACTTCCGCCACTTCGGGCCGCCCTTGCAACCACTGCGCAATTCGCAACGCGCTCGCCTGATGGCGCGCAAGTCGCGTCGGTAACGTCCGCAAGCCGCGTAATGCAAGAAAGCAATCATCGGGCGAAGCGGTCACGCCGATGTCAGTCCACAATCGGTGCAACGGTGCGTGCGTCTGTTCGGTTGCGACGATCAAGCCGAGAAGAACGTCGGAATGACCACCTATGTATTTCGTTGCCGCATGCACCGATACGTCGACGCCATGATCGAACGCGCGAAAGCCCAGCGGTGTCGCCCAAGTGTTGTCGAGTACCACGAGCGCATCGTGCGCATGCACGACTCGCGCGATCGCCGGAACATCCTGCACTTCGAAGGTGAGCGATCCGGGCGATTCGGTGAACACGATGCGCGTGTTCGGGCGAAGCTCCCGCGCGATGTTCTCGCCGAGCAGCGGATCGTAATAGCTGACCTCGATGCCGAGACGCCTTAAATGCAATTCGCAAAAGCGCCGCGTCGGTCCGTACACCGCATCGGTGACGAGGATATGATCGCCCGACTTCGCGAGGGCGAGTAACGGCAGCGTGGTCGCCGTCAATCCCGATGGCACGGCCAGCGCTGCGTAACCGCCTTCGAGTGCCGCAATCGTCCGTTGCAAATCGGTGACGGTCGGCATTCCGTGCAACCCATAGACGGGATGGGGATACTCGCCGCGCATCGCCGCCTCGAGCTCGTCCATCGTCTTAAACAGAATCGTCGACGCGCGAAAGACCGGCGTGTTGACCGCGCCGAGATATTGCGAGGGATCGCGGCCGAGATGAACGGCGAGCGTGTCGGGGTGCAGCTTGTCGCCAGGATCGCGCGCGCTCACGATGTCATCGCGCTCGTCAATCCATAAGCGGCGCCGATCGAAGCGACTTGCGATGCGACGGTCTGCGCGACGTCGATGTTCAGCGCGTCGCCGGGGACCTCGAGCGTTGCGAACTGGCTCGCCAGCAGCGCCGGAGGCATATAGCGATGCATGCGTTGCGCAAGCCTTGCAGCGATCATGTCGTAGTCGCCGTGCAAATGCACGAAGCGCACGTCGCCCGCTCGCTGCAGACGATCGCGATACGATTGCTTCAGTGCCGAGCATGCCAAAACCGCGCTTTCGCCACGCATCGCTTGCAACTCCTGCACGATGCGATCGAGCCACGGCCAGCGATCGTCGTCCTCGAGCGGCGTACCGGCCGCCATTTTCGCAACGTTCGCCGGTGGATGAAAATCATCGGCGTCCATGAAGCGCCAGCCAACGCTTTGCGCGAGCGCGTCGCCCACCGTCGTCTTGCCGCACCCCGCTACTCCCATGACGACGATGATCACCCATCGCCTCCCTGCGGCTTTACCGCGTGACCACCAAAGCCTTTGCGCATCATCGCCAGCATCTTGTGCGCAAAGTCTGCCTTGCCTTGTGAATCGAAGCGGCTCATCAGTGCGAGCGCAAGCACCGGGGCCGGCGTCCCCTGCTCGATCGCTTCGTTGACGGTCCAGCGACCTTCGCCCGAATCCGCAACGTGCGCTGCGACATCGTCGAGCTTCGCATCGCGCGCGAGAAACTCCGCAGTGAGATCGAGAAGCCACGACCGAACGACGCTGCCATGCCGCCATGATTCTGCAATCGCGCCAAGATCGAGATCGAACTCGCGCTTGCCTTCGAGCAATGCAAAGCCTTCAGCCATCGCCTGCATCATTCCGTATTCGATGCCGTTGTGAATCATTTTGCAGAAGTGTCCTGAACCACACGGACCGCAGTGCAGCCAGCCCCGATCGGGCGCCGGCGCAAGAATGCGCGCAAATGGCGCCATCGCGCGCGCGGCGTCGCTGCTGCCGCCGAACATCAACGCATAGCCGTGTTCGAGTCCCCAAACGCCGCCCGAAACACCGCAATCGACGAACTGCACCCCGGCGGTGGCAAGCGCGGCGCCGCGCCGCTGCGAATCCTTGTAATTCGCGTTGCCGCCGTCGACCAATACATCGCCCCGCTGCATCTCGGGCCAGACTTCCTCGATCGCGAGCTCGGTCGTCGAGCCCGACGGGACCATGAGCCATACGACACGTAGCGCCGAGAGCGCGTGAACGACTGCGATCGCCGAGGAAGCCGGCTCGATCACGCCTTCGACGGCCAAAGCCTCGCGCATTTTGTCGTCGCGATCATAGCCAACGACGCGAACGCCAGCGCGCGCAAGGCGCCGCGCCATGTTGCCGCCCATGCGGCCGAGACCGACGATTCCGATATCCATTGCGGAGGATCGTATCAAACCGCGACGCGCGCGCTGCGCGTGGCAACGAGCGCGGCTCCGACGATCAGCGCCGCGCCGATCAGCGTACGCAACGTTGGCTGTTCGCCGAGAAGGAACGCCGCCAGCACGATTCCGTATACCGGTTCCAGCGCTGCGACGACGCTCGCCGTGTGTGCGGACAGGCGTGTAAGGCTTGCGATGAACAGCGTATGGGCAAGCGCGGTGCAAACAACGCCAAGCACGATGATCAATGCGATGTCGTCACGCGACGGCACTTGCATCACATCTGCCACGAGCACGAGCGGAAACAGCGCGCATGCCGCGAACGCATTCTGATAGAGCGCGACCAGTGCTGGCGCATGCGTTGCCGCATAACGCCGGCTGCGCACCGCCAGCAGCGCAAAAGTGAATCCCGACACGACGCCAAGCGCGAGCCCTTGCAAAGTCGCATCGCCGATGTCGAACGAAGGAACGAGCACGCCCAGACCAAGGGTCACCAGCGTCGCCGTCGACACTTCGCGACGCGTCCAGCGGCGATCGAGCATGAGGCGCTCGAGCAGGAGCACGAACAGAGGAAACGTCGCGTACCCCAGCAATCCGATCGCAACGCTCGTTCGCTGAATCGCCGCGAAGAACGTCGTCCAATGAATGGCCAGCACGATGCCATTCAACGCGAGGCCGAGATCGGGTGACGCGTGCGTGCGTCGCATTGCAACCACCGCCAGCAACGATACCGCGGCAACCAGCGTTCGGCCGAGCACGATGGCCAACGCTCCCATCGCCAGCCATTTGCCGAACAATCCGGCGAAGCCGAACAGCGCCACGCTGACATGCAGGGCGGCGAGCGCGAGCCAGGTTGGCTGCATCCTTCGAGTCCCAAACGTAGGCAAGCGCTAGAATCGCCGGGCGGATAACCGCTCAGAAACCGGAGTTTCGATGGCCTCGTCTCCTTCGCCGAAAGACGTTCTCGCCGCCGTCCGCGCCTCTCCGGGGCAGCGGGTGAAGGTCGCGGTCGTCGACATCGACGGAATCCTTCGCGGAAAATACATCCACAAGGACAAGTTTGCATCCGCGCTCGAGGGCGGCTTCGGCTTTTGCGACGTCGTGTACGGCTGGGACAGCCACGACCAATGCTATGACAACACGACGCTGACCGGTTGGCACAAAGGCTATCCGGATGTGGTGGCGCGGCTCGACTTGTCCACGCACCGCAACGTGCCGTGGGACGACGGCGTCGATTTCTTTCTCGGTAGCTTCATCCGCACCGATGCGAAAGGCCGCGAAGAGGCGCTGCCGATCGATCCGCGACAGGTATTGCGCCGCGTGCTCGCGCGTGCCGAGAAGCTCGGTGTCATGCCGATGTGCTCGCTCGAATTCGAGTTCTTCAATTTCGCCGAAACGCCGCAGTCGTGGGCGGAGAAGAAAGGCATCGGGCCCGAGCCGATCACACCGGGAATGTTCGGCTATTCGCTGCTGCGCGCCAATCATGCGCGCGAGTATGTCAAAGCACTGTTCGGCGAATGTGGAGCATTTGGCATTCCGATCGAAGGCTTGCACACCGAAACGGGGCCGGGCGTATACGAAGTGGCGATCATCTACAGCGAAGCGATGGAAGCGGCCGATCGCGCCGTGCTTTTCAAGACGAGCGCCAAAGAGATCGGCGCGCGCTTCGGCATCATGCCAAGCTTCATGGCGAAATGGAGCCAGCAGTATCCGGGTTGCTCGGGCCATGTGCACCAAAGCCTGTCCGACGGCAAGAAGAACCTGTTCTACGATGCCAAGGGCCGCGCCGGCATGAGCAAGCTCTTCGAAAGCTTTCTCGCAGGACAAATGGCCGGACTGCTCGAGCTCGCGCCGATGTTCTGGCCGACGGTCAATAGTTACAAGCGGCTGGTCGACGGCTTCTGGGCGCCGGTCAAGCCGACCTGGGGAATCGACAATCGCACTGCGAGCTTCCGCGTGATTCCGGGCTCGGCGAAATCCACGCGGCTCGAAACGCGCTGCCCCGGTGCCGACGTCAACGCCTATCTCGCGCTGGCGGCGTGTCTGGCGGCGGGTCTGGATGGCATCGAGCGCAAGCTCAAATTGCAAGCCGCTCCGATTCATGGGACAAACGTCGGCGGCGAGGATATTCCGCGCGCGCCGCGCACATTGATCGAAACGACGCGCATCTTTCATGCGTCGAAAAGGGCACGCGCATGGTTCGGCGACGATTTCGTCGATCACTTTGCGGCAACACGCGAATGGGAATGGCGGCAGTGGCAGGATGCAGTGACCGATTGGGAATTGAAACGCTACTTCGAGATCATCTGATGCGTGCCCTCGCGTGGCTCACGTTGGTGTTGCTCGCGTCGCACGCGAGCGCAGCGTCGCTTCGTATCGCCAGCGGAAACGATCCACAAACAATGGATCCGCATTCGCTCGCGCTTTTGTACCACTCGCGCATCAACACCCAGATCTACGAGTCGCTGGTCAATCGCTCGCGCGATTTCAAGCTCGAAGGATCGCTCGCGTTGTCGTGGCAGCCGGTCGACGCGAAAACGTGGCGTTTCAAGCTGCGCCCGAACGTGCGCTTTCACGACGGCAGCGCGATGAGCGCCGACGACGTGGTGTTCTCCCTCGAACGCGCGCTCGCGAAGACCTCGCAGCGCTCGTTTCAATTGCGCGGCGTCACCGGCGCACGCAAAGTCGACGACACGACGGTCGACATTCTGCTTGCCGCACCCGACGCGGTGCTGCCCGAGAAGCTGATCTTCATTCACGTGATGAGCCGCGACTGGGCGACCAAGCATGGCGTGCAGCTTCCGCAGGACTACAACGCGAAGCAGGAGACCCACGCGGTTCGTAACGCCAACGGGACGGGCCCGTATCAGCTCAAGCTCTACGAACCCGACAACCGCGTCGTTCTGGTCGCGAATCCGAACTGGTGGGGCAAGCGCGGCAACCTCGACGAGGTCACGTTCATAACGATTCAATCCGACGCCACGCGTCTCGCGGCGCTCGCTTCAGGGCAGGTCGACTTCGTCATCGATCCGCCGTTTCAGGACGTGCCGCGCCTCAAAGCCGAAAAGCGTTTCAAGATAACCGAGGCGAGCGACATCGGCACTCAGTATCTGGGCTTCGATCAGGCGCGCGACGAGCTTCAATATTCCGACGTCAAAGGACGCAATCCCTTCAAGGATCTGCGCGTGCGCCGTGCGATCGGTCACGCCATCGACGTCGACACGATCATTGCGAAAGTCTTGCGCGGGCAAGCGACGCCGACCGGATCGCACGTATCGAAGCTCGTCGATGGCTACACGCCCGAGCTCGAGAAGCGGCTTCGCTACGACCCCGCGACGGCGCGTGCGCTGTTGAAGGAGGCGGGATATGCGGACGGCTTCGCCATCACGCTCGACTGCGTCAACATCGCATTTCGTGCGGCCGTCTGCCAGGCGATCGCTGGAATGCTCTCGCAGGTCGGCATCCGTGTGACGTTCCAACCGTTTCCGACGGCGACGTTCTTCCCGCGCCTCACACAAGCGACCACGAGCTTTTTCGAGTTTGGCTGGACGCCGCTTCCCGACCCCTGGCCCACGCTCAACGCGATCGTGCGAAGCTTCGGCGATGGCGGTTTCGGCGCATTCAACGGCGGTCGCTATTCGAACCCGAAGCTCGATGCACTGATCGATGGCCTGCGGATCGAGCCTGACATCGACAAGCGCCGGCAAATGGTTCGCGACGCGCTACGCATCATGCACGACGATCTTCCGCTGTTACCGCTATACCGCCGCACGCAAGCATGGGTGATGAAGCCGAGCGTTTCCGTTGCGCAGTGGCCGAACGACATAATCGAATTACGCTTCGTCGACATTCAGTGAAACGAGCCTTATGATGACGCTTCATCGCTTCGCATTCCCGACCACGATTCACTTCGGTCCTGGCGCCTCGAAGGAAGTCGGACCGCACCTTCGCGAGCTGGGGAAACAGCGTCCGCTCGTCGTCAGCGATCGCGCGCTCGCCAAGCTTCCCGTCGCGCAAGAATTCGTCGCATCGCTCAGAGCGGCCGGTCTCGACGTTGCTCTCTTCGAAGGTGTGTTCGGCAATCCGATGGCCTCGCAAGCCAACGCAGGTGGCGAAGCGTATCGCGCGCATCGCGCCGATTGCGTCGTCGGTCTTGGCGGAGGCGCCGCGGTCGATGTCGCCAAAATCGTCGGCATTCTCGGTACCGCGGGTGGAGATGCAATCGAATACGCCTACGATCATCCGAACGCACGCGCGATTCCCGACGATCCGCCCTACTTTATCGCCCTGCCGACCACTGCGGGCACCGGGTCGGAAGTCGGCCGGTCAAGTGTGATCTCTGACGACGAAACGCACGTCAAGCGCATCGTGTTCTCTCCGAAGATTCTCGCGCGCGCAGTGTTCGCCGATCCGGAACTGACACTCGATCTACCGCCCGCCATCACGGCGGCGACCGGCATGGATGCGTTGACGCACAACGTGGAGTCGTATCTGTCACCTGCCTATCATCCGTTGTGCGACGGTATCGCGCTCGAAGGCGCGCGCATCGCCGCGCGCGCGCTTCCGCGTGCGGTCGCCGATGGTCATGACATCGCTGCGCGCTCCGACATGATGATGGCCTCGATGATGGGCGCGATCGCTTTTCAAAAGGATCTCGGCGCCGTGCACTCATGCGCGCATGCGCTCTCCACCGTCGCCGATCTTCACCATGGCCTTGCGAACGGCATCATGATCGATCACGTGATGCGCTTCAATCTTTCCGCGGCTGCAACCAAGATGGCCGAGCTCGGACGCGTGGCAGGTGTTGCCGGCAGTGGCAGCGAAGAAGCGCGCGCGGAGAGCTTCATCGCCTGGCTCGCCGCGCTCAAGCGCTCGCTCGGCATTCCCGCACGCTTATCCGACTATCGCGGTACGCGTGCAGTGACACGCGCCGACTTGCCCGCGCTCGTCAGAATCGCCGAGAAGGACATTTGTCACCAGACCAATCCGCGCCCCTGCACGGCTGCGGATTTCGAGCGGCTCTTCGAAAGCGCGCTCTAGGCATGCTCAAGATAGGCATCTCCGCGTCCTTTTTCCACGCCGATCCGGCGCGCCCGATCTTCAAGGGCATGACGCTGCAATACATCGAGCAGAACGTCGCGCACTGGCTGATGCAACGCGACGTGCTCGCGTTCATGATTCCTTCGCCCGACGGCGCCACGCGCCGCTCGACCAGCAAAGTCACGCTCGCTGCGTACGCCGGTGCGCTCGACGCGTTGGTGTTGATGGGCGGCTCGGATGTGTGTCCCGAAAGCTACGGCGAGAAAGCGCTACGTCCGGAGTGGAATGGCGATCGCGTTCGCGACGAGTACGAAATTGCATTGACGCGCGCGTTCATCCACGAGCGCAAGCCGGTGCTCGGCATTTGTCGCGGCGCGCAACTGATCAACGTCGCCTTCGGAGGCACGCTGTATCAGGACCTGGGCACCGAGCTTGCACATGCGCTCAATCATCGCAACTGGTCGATCTACGAGCGCAACTGTCACGCAACATCGATCGTCGCCGGCACGCCGCTCGCAAAGCTGTACCCGGGACGCACGCTCGTGAAAACGAACTCGATCCATCATCAAGCAATCAAGGATCTCGGACGCGATCTCGTCGTCGAAGCGCAATCGGAGCCCGATCAAGTCATGGAGGCGATTCGCTGGAAAGGACCTTCGTACGTCTTCGCCGTGCAGTGGCACCCGGAATTCCATCCACACGACGACGCGTCGTATCTCGATGATCGCCCGATTTTGAACGACTTTCTTTCCTTCGCGGCTCAACACCACTCGGCGGCATTCGCGCTGTAGCGGCAGGCGGACCAACTCCACGATGAAGATTCGCAATCCGGCGACGGGCGCCGTCATCACGGACATCGAGGCCGATACCGCCGCGGCCGTGCGGCGCAAGTATCTTCGCGCGCGCGCGGCTCAACCTGGCTGGGCCGAGCGACCGATCAAAGCGAGGTTGGCGACGATCGCGGCGTTTCGCGAACGCGTCGTGGCCGAACGCGACACGCTCGCGCGCACGCTGACCGAGGAAGTCGGCAAGCCGATCCGCCAGGCGAAGAACGAATTGAATGGGCTGCTCGGCCGCATCGACTTCTTTCTCGCCGAGACGCAACATTCGCTGCGCGACGAGAAGGTGCACGAGGACAAGAGCGGTCCGCTCGAGGAGCGCATCTCGCACGAGCCGCTCGGTGTGATCGCGAACATCTCGGCATGGAATTATCCCTGGTTTGTCGGTGGCAACGTATTCGTGCCGGCGTTGGCGGCGGGTAACGCGGTGCTTTACAAGCCGTCGGAGCACGCAACGCTGACCGGATTGCACATCGAGCGGCTGTTGCACGCCGCAGGCGTTCCGGCGGATGTCTTCATTGCCGTCGTCGGCGACGGCGAAACCGGCGCAGCTTTGACGCGTCAGAGCGTGGACGCGGTGTTTTTCACCGGCTCGTACGCGACCGGGCAGAAGATCGCCGCGAGCGCTGCGCGTCGAATGATCAAGGTGCAGCTCGAGCTCGGCGGCAAGGATCCGATTTACGTGTGCGACGATGTCGATGTGAAAGGCGCCGCGGCTGCGCTCGCCGATGGCGCGTTCTACAACAATGGCCAATCGTGCTGCTCGGTCGAGCGCGTGTATGTCGCAGATGCGATTCACGATGCATTCGTGAAAGCGTTCGTCGAGGAAGTGAAGCGCTTTCGCGTCGGCGACCCGCTGGACGAGGACACGTATCTGGGGCCGATCGCACGTCATGCGCAACTCGATGTGCTCGCGCAGCAAATCGGTCAGGCGAAAAAGCTTGGCGGAAAAGTGCTGACCGGAGGCAAGCCGATCAAACGTCGCGGCAACTGGTTCGAGCCGACGGTCGTCATCGACGTGGATCACCGCATGGATCTGATGCGCGAGGAAAGCTTCGGTCCGGTGATCGGCATTCAACGCGTCGCGAATGACGACGAAGCGATCGCATTGATGAACGACAACGAATACGGCTTGACCGCGGGTGTGTATACGCAAAGCGAGAAGCGCGCGCAACGCATTCTCGAGCGGCTGGAGGCGGGCAGTGTCTACTGGAACTGTTGCGATCGCGTGAGCCCGCGACTTCCGTGGTCGGGCGTCAAGAAATCGGGGATCGGGTTGACGCTGTCGACCTATGGAATTCAGACGTTCACGCGGCCCAAGGCGTGGCACTTGAGGCACAAGGTCGGCTGAGCTCGCGAGTTTCGGTTAATTCTTGACCGGCGCCTGACCGATCTCGAAATTCGCGAGTTTCTCCAGCGCACGCACCAGTGCCGAGTGATCCCACGCAGCACCTCCGTTGGCCGCGCACGCATTGAACAACTCCTGCGCCGTTGCGGTGTTCGGCAGCGACACGCCAATCGCGCGTGCCGAGTTGAGCGCAAGATTCAAATCTTTCTGATGCAACTCGATCCGGAAGCCCGGCGCGAACGTTCGCTTGACCATGCGCTCGCCATGCACTTCGAGAATGCGTGACGAAGCAAAGCCTCCCATCAGCGCCTGACGCACTTTGGCAGGGTCGGCGCCCGCCTTCGCCGCGAACAGCAGCGCCTCACCGACCGCTTCGATCGTCAGCGCGACGATGATCTGGTTCGCAACCTTGGTCGTCTGACCGTCACCGACTCCCCCAACGAGCGTGATGTTCTTGCCCATCAGCTCAAACAGCGGCTTCACTTTCGCGAAAGCGGACTCGCTGCCGCCGACCATGATCGTCAACGAAGCGGCCTTGGCGCCGACTTCACCCCCTGAAACCGGGGCGTCGAGATATTCGCAACCCAGACCCTCGATTTTTTTCGCGAACGCCTTGGTAGCGATCGGCGAGATAGAACTCATGTCGACGACCGTCTTGCCACGGCTCAATCCGGCCGCGATGCCATCGTCGCCGAACAGCACGGCTTCGACGTGCGGTGTATCGGGCACCATCGTGATGACGACGTCGGCGCGCTGCGCGACTTCCTTGGGGGTTGCGCACGCAATTCCGCCGGCATCGAGAAGCCCTTGCGGCACTCCCGAGCGACTGTGCAAGTGTGCGCGATGTCCCCCCTTGATCAAATGCCCCGCCATGGGAGCGCCCATGATGCCGAGTCCGATGAAGCCGAGGTTTGTCATTGCGTTATCTTTTGTTGGTAACGACGATTAATCGGGCATCGCGGCAATCGACGAGCCATGTGCGAGGCGCCTTCGACATCTCGCGCCGGCACACGCGTAATGCCGCCACACGCACGCAGCGCCGAGTAGAGGGGTTGATCGCAGCCCCGGCACGCCGAACGCATGGGTGATGCCCTCGCGCTCCAGCACGTGCCGGCTGCGTCGATCGCTCTCATCTTTGCCATCACTTTTCTCCGTCAGGCCAATGGTTCATTGCGCCGCTTGCGCCTGTTCGTCGCCAGCCACTCGTCGACGGTGGCGACGATTCGATCGACAGCGTCGGATCGCATGCGATGCTGTGCAGCGATCGTCTGCACGAGGCGATCGACGCGTTCGATGTCGACGGCGCCATTGGCAAGGGCACGCGCGGCGGATGACGGGCTCGCAAGCGAGCGCGCAGCGTTCGCGTATTTGTCGAACGGCACCAAGTCTGCGTCGCCGGCGCCGAGCGTGCGGCACAGTGCCGCAACCCATTCGAATACCGAACGTGAAGCCGCGATATCACCGTGGACTGCATCCTGGATCGACACCATGCCCTCCGGCCGAACGCAACGATAATTACCGGCCAGCAGCATGCTCCACTTGGCGAGCGGAACGAAAATCGAATCGTGAACCTTGAGCTTCACCGGCAGCTCGATGCGCTCTCCTCGACCCGCGTCGAAGCGCGCGGCCTCGATCTGCGCGGCGAGCGTGCGCAGAAGGTCCGTATGCTTGGGCGAGTCGAAAGGCGCGGCTTTGAAGTTCGTTGCGAGCCGCACCTGCAGTACGTTGACCTTTTCATCGGGAGGCCGGAAGGCCTGCGGATCGGGACTGCACAGCGTCATCAGCGCCGGATCGAATGGGTCCCACACCGATGCATCGGTAAACGAGCTTCGGCACGCGTTGGCATCGATCGTCGGAATTCGCGCGAGGAAGGGCAGCGGCGGCATGTTCATGATCGACATGCACGGAACTTTCGCCGCGGCGACGCGGCCAACGAGATCGCGCACCTCGGGTGAACGGTACTGCGGCTCCTGCATCGCGAGCGCGACCAGATCGTAGCCGGTCGGATCGACGGACCGCGGCGCCGCGGCCGTCAATCGCCCCGGCAGCGTCCGCGAATCGACTTCGACGAGACCGTCGCGCTCCTTGACGGGAATGCGAACACGAATGCCCTCGGCGTTGATCACCTCGGCCTCGGCCGGCAGGCACACGAGCTCGACCACGTGCCCGGCGGCCAGGAGCTTGATCGCAAACAGCGAACCGTACGAGGCACCGAGCCCCAGGATGCGGTAAGTGCGCATCAGCGTTCTCCCAAGCGCGGCGATGGCACGTTCCGCGCAGCGTAATCAGTGCGCAACAAGTCATCCAACGCTCGCGCCACGACTTTCGTCGCGCGGCGCAAATCGTCGAGCAGCAGATGCTCGTCGGCGCGCTTCGCATTGGATTCGAGCACCGTGCGTGGCCCGGCACCGTAGATCACGGACGGCGCACCCGCCTCGGCGTACAGCCGCACGTCAGTGTAAAGCGGCGAGCCCATTGTCGGAATCGGCACGCCGAAGATCGCCTCGCCATGACGTTGCAGCGCATCGACCAGCGGTGCATTGCGCGGATCGGGTTTGAGCGCTCGTGCGAGCAGCAGGCGCTTAATCTCGATTTCGATTCCCGGTGACTTTGCTGCCGCGTCGTGAATGACGCGACGAACGTTTGCATCCACCGCAGCCGGATCTTCCTCGGGAATCATGCGCCGGTCCAGCCGCATCACGACCTTGCCGGGAACGACGTTGGTGTTCGTGCCGCCATCGATGCGGCCGACGTTGAGATAAGGATGCGTGATGCCGGCGACGCTCGAGCGGATCGATTGATAGTGACGGTTCTGCGCGTAAAGGGCTTCAAGGATCAGCGTTGCGGCTTGCAGCGCATCGATGCCGCTATCCGGAATCGCAGCGTGCGCCATGCGTCCGATCACCGTCACTTCGAGCTGCAGGCAACCGTTGTGCGCGGTCACGACCTGATAGCTGAAGCCCGCTGCAATCGCAAAGTCCGGCCGAGTCAAGCGATGACGCAGCAACCATCCAGGGCCGAGCTCGCCGCCGAACTCCTCGTCGTAGGTGAAATGCAACTCGACTGCCCCCGCCGCTGGGCGCTGTGATTCGAGCGCACGCAGCGCGAACGTGTAAGTGGCGAAGTCGCTCTTGCTCACCGCTGCAGCGCGTCCGTACAGCTTGCCATCGACGGTTTCACCCCCATACGGATCGCGCGTCCAGCCATCGCCGGCAGGGACGACGTCGCCGTGCGCATTGAGCGCGATCGTCAGTCCGCTGCCGTAACGGCGACGCACGATCAGGTTGGTGATCGAGGTCATGCCCTGCGCTTTCACCTCTGGCTCGGGAACCGCGTGCCTCTCGACCTCGAATCCGAAGGCCTCGAGAAGTGCTGCGGTGCGCTGCGCGTGCGGCGCATTATCGCCCGGCGGCGTGTCGGTAGGTACGCGCACGAGCTCCCGAAGGAACGCGACTTCCTCGTCGAAGTGCGAGTCGATCCAGGCGTCGAGCGCAAGATAACGGGAGTCGCTCATTGCTGTTCCTTCGCCAACGCTTCGAGCAGACTCTGGAACGCGCGCACGCACAGCTCCGCGTCGTCGTTGGTGATCGATTCGAGCGGATTGTGGCTGATGCCTGCATTGAGCCCGCGCACGAACAGCATCGCCTGTGGCATCACTTCGTGCATTTTCATCGCGTCGTGCCCTGCACCACTCGGCATGCGATGGACGGGAAGGCCGAGCGAAGCAACGGCGCGCTCCCAACGCTGCTGCCATTGCGGCGCACTGGGTGCGGCTGCCGCGCGCACCGTTTCCTCCAATGTCACGTCGACGCCACGACGCTCGGCTATTCGCGCGATCTCGTTACGCACGTCGTCTTCGCAAGCATCGCGCGCTGCATCGGTCGTCGCGCGAATGTCCAGACTGAAGCGGCAGCGGCCCGGAATCACGTTGATCGATCCGCTGGGTACTTCCAGCATCCCGACAGTGCCAACCACGTTGGGCGCCTGAGCCGCGCGTTTTTCGACGTACAGAACGATTTCCGCGACCGCGGCCGCGGCATCGCGGCGTCGATCCATCGGCGTCGTGCCGGCGTGACTCGCCATTCCAACGAGTTCGCCGACATAGCGCACGCTGCCGTTGATCGAGGTGACGATGCCGAGCGGCAAGTCGGTCTCCGCGAGCACGGGTCCCTGCTCGATGTGCGCCTCGACGAAGCCGAGGTAATGCGAAGGATCCCGCGCAAGCTTGTCGATATCGTCGCTGCAAAGCCCGGCGTGACGCATGGCATCGCGCATCGTTACACCATCGGCATCGGTCTGGTCGAGCCAGGCGCGATCGAAATGTCCGGTGAGCGCGCCCGAGCCCAGGAACACAGCCTTGTAGCGCTGCCCTTCCTCTTCTGCGAAGCCAACGACTTCGATTCCAAAAGGAAGCCGTCGCCCCTGTCGCGACAACTCGCGCACGCATGCCATCGGCACCAGTATGCCGAGGCGTCCGTCGTACTTGCCGCCGTTTCGCACGGTGTCGTAGTGGCTGCCGGTCAGCAAGCGCTTCGCGCCGTCACGCTCTGCGTGATAGACACCGACTACGTTGCCGACAGCATCGATTTCCACTTCATCAAAGCCACAGTCGGCGCGCATCCAGTGCGCGATCCGCTGCGCTACCGCGCGATGCGCTTCGGTGAGATAGGTGACCGTCAACTCGCCGCGCTCGGCGTAGCCTGCATCGCTGTGTTCGGCAAGGCGCTCTGCCCAGTCCCATACGAGATTGCCGAGCTCGGGCATCACGCCAAGCCTTGCATTGAGACGGAGCTCGGCGATGCGATGAATGTTGCGTAGCGCTTCGGCGATCTCGAACTCGCGATGATTCTCGAGCCGACGTGCGAACGTCGCGATGATTTCCTGTCGCGAGAGCCCGGCAACACGGGGTCCACCGACCGCGAGTATGAAAGGGAAGCCAAACTTCGCGTTGTAGTCGGCATTGAGCGTTTGCAGTCGCGCGAATTCCTCCGGCGAGCACTGCGTCAACCCGGCGCCCCCCTGCTCACGTGTCGACTCGGCCGTCAACGTGCGCGAGACCATCGCCTTGCCTGCCAGCTCGGGATGCGCGCGAATGAGCGCCAACTCCTTCTCGCGGCCCGCCTCACGCACCACGTCGACCAGCGCGAGTTTGAGCTGCGCGAGCGATGCGAACGGGCGCTTCGCAAGCGCCCCGGCCGCGATCCATGGCGAATGCTCGTAGATGCCGTCGAGTGCCGCGGCGAACTCGTCGCGCGACGCCGCATTGAGCTGGTCCAATGTGATCACGAGGATTCCACGTGTGGCGGACCAAACGGTCGGGCCGGATCGGCTCGGGGCCGGGGCCGTAAGCTTCCGGCACGGCACGCGCGAACGCGTGAGCGCACCGCGCGATGGTCGCAATTGTGCACACGATGGTATACCGTTGAGAAGCCATGGAAGCCTATCTCCTTGACTGGGCGAACCTGCTGCTCCGCTGGGCGCATGTCGTCACCGCGATCGCGTGGATCGGCTCGTCGTTCTATTTCGTTTTTCTCGACTTGTCGCTCACACGGCCGACCGCACCCGATCTCGTGTCCAAAGGTGTCGATGGCGAGCTGTGGGCAGTGCACGGCGGTGGCTTTTATAACCCGCAGAAGTACCTCGTCGCACCAAGAACCCTGCCCGCGCATCTGCACTGGTTCTACTGGGAGAGCTATTCGACCTGGCTGACCGGCTTCGGGCTGTTCACCGTCATGTATCTTTTCAACGCGGGTGCTTTTCTGATCGACAAGAGCGTGTACGACTGGTCGCCGGCGGCAGCGATCGCTGCATCGCTGGCGTTCCTCGTCGCTTTCTGGTTCGCTTACGACATCATCTGCCGCGCGTTCGGCCGCAGGCGCAATGGCGATCTGATCGTCGGCATCGGCGTTTTCGCTTTCATCGCGTTCGCCTCGTGGCTCGCCTGCCAGCTTTTTGCTGGACGCGCGGCGTTTCTGCTCGTCGGAGCGATGATCGCGACCGCGATGAGCGCGAATGTATTCGTCTGGATCATTCCCGGACAGCGCAAAGTGGTGGCGCAGATGAAAGCCGGCGAGCCGGTCGATCCGATCCACGGCTGGCGTGCGAAGCAGCGCAGCGTGCACAACACCTATTTCACACTGCCGGTGGTGATCACGATGCTGTCGAATCACTACGGTTGGCTCTATCAAGGCAAGCACAACTGGGTCGTGCTGGTGCTTCTGATGCTCGCCGGCGCGCTGATCCGTCACAGCTTCGTTGCGCGGCACAAGGCACTGACCGAGCAAAGGCGCGTGCCATGGGAGCACGCGATCGTCGGCACGCTCGCGCTGGTGGGCCTCGCGCTATGGCTGGCCCCGCCTCCACCGTCCGCCGCCGCGGTCGCCGCAGCAGCAAAGCCGGTGATGTTCTCCGACATAAGACCCGTGATCGAGGAGCGCTGCGTCGTCTGTCACAACGGCGCGCTCGCCCAGAAAAACGTCGCGCTGCATACGGCGGAGCTCGTCAAGCAGCATGCCCAGGCCGTGTACCAGCAAGTCGCGGTCCTGAAACTGATGCCGCTCAACAATGCCACACAAATCACCGATGCCGAGCGTGCGCTGATCAAGCGCTGGTTCGACGCCGGCGCGACTGTCAACTAGGCAATAGGATCATCTACTTGCTTGAAACCGCGGTTGGCCCGATCATGCGCGGGGCGCTGTACTCCATTCGAGCATCGTTCAGCGAATGACTGAGTCGGGACTTTAGGTGAAACGCGATTCGAATTCGAATCGAGGGCGCGAGGGAGGAAAGGCTTCCGGCCAGGCCGATCCGCCCGACGCTCAATCGCAGCTCGGCCAGATCGTCGGGCATTCGCGCTACGTCGTGCTCATCGCTGTTGCAGCGGTGCTGCTGGTCGCCGTGTCGCTCTTTGTTCTTGGCTCGGTGCGTGCGATCGTCACCGTATGGCACGCCTGGATCAATACGTTCAGCAGCGGCGGACCGACCCCGCGTCTTTCGGTCGAGTTTCTCGAGATCGTCATCGTGATGCTTGAAGCGGTCGTGTTTTTTCTGATCGGCGTTGGACTTTTCAGCCTGTTCATTTCACCGCTCAATCTCGCGATCGCGTTGGGCGTGGAATCGATCAACGACCTCGAGGAACGGGTGATCGGCGTCGTTGTTGCCGTCCTCGCGGTCACCTTTCTTCAGCACTTCATTCAATCGAAAGAGCCGTTGCAAACACTGCAGCTCGGAGCGGCGCTCGCGGCGACCGTCGCGTCGCTGGTCTTGTTTCAACGCTACAGCCATCGCGCCAAAGAGGATCACAAGGCGAACCAGCCGGACACGCTGGAGCGCTCGAAGCGCGCAATGTTCGAGGAAGAGGAAGAGACTCACAGCATGCGGAACGACAAGAGCGCCAAATAACGCGACAACCATTTGAGGATCTCGCTCACCGTGCGGCGCATAGGGTCGGGCTCGATTGTCGGCGTCGACCTCGGTGCAGTGCCTCGATGAATTTGTCGCGCTGCGAGCGCTGGTCGATTGCGTTTATCGCTTCCGCTGTCGTTCTGGCGTTTCTCGCGCCCGCCATTGCGCAGCCTTCCCACTATCACGCGTTCGCGGATCGAAGGAGCTGGCTTGGCGTCGCCAATGCCGCCAACGTTCTTTCGAACATCGCCTTCATAGGCGTGGGGATAGTGGGCGTTGCCCGTCTGATATTCGACCGGCGATTCAACGGCGTCGTCGAAGCGTGCCTATGGTCGACGGCCATCGGTCTTGCGTTGACCGGCGTTGGGTCGATTGTCTATCACCTCGCACCTGACGACACGACGCTGGTCTTCGATCGCCTACCGATGACGCTCGGGTTTGCAGGTGTGTTCGCCACGGCTGTCGCGCAGCGCGTGTCGCTGCGCATGGCGCAGTGGGTGCTCTTTGGGCTGGTCTTGGCGGGTCCCGCCAGCGTCGCGTATTGGTCGGCGAGCGGCAACCTCACAGCGTATGTCGTCGTCCAGTACGTTGGCGCGCTGGGGCTCCTGATGCTGGTCGCGTTGACACGCCGCGCGAACGATCCGTTTCCGTGGACCTGGGTGATCATCTTGTACGCGCTCGCGAAGTGCGCGGAGCTTTTGGACCACGCAATCTTCGAGGCAACGAACATGACCGTCGCCGGCCATATGGTGAAGCACCTTCTTGCCGCGGCTGCCGGCGCGGCCGCGTTATGGCCGCTATTCACGCGCAGGTTGCGAGACGCGTAGCGCTTTCGCCTAGTCGCGATCCTGCCACTCCGCCGCCAGCAACGTGTTCGACAGGAGCATCGCAATCGTCATCGGCCCCACGCCGCCCGGCACTGGCGTGATCCATCCCGCGCGTTCGATTGTCGCCGCCAATTCAACGTCACCGGCGAGCTTGCCGGCTTCGTCGCGATTGATGCCGACGTCGATGACAATCGCTCCCGGCTTGATCCAATCGCCTTTGACAAAACGCGCCTTGCCGACCGCCGCGACGACGATATCGGCCGTGCGTACGATTTGCGGAAGATCGCGCGTCGCCGAATGGCAGATCGTCACCGTGCAGCGCGCCATCAACAATTCGAGCGCCATCGGGCGCCCGACGATGTTCGATTGTCCGATGACGACTGCATGCTCGCCGACGAGATCCTCGCCGGTCGAACGCAACAATTCCATGCAACCGTAAGGCGTGCAAGGTCGCAGCGTCGGGGTCTTCTGCACCAGTCGGCCGATGTTGTAAGGATGGAAGCCGTCGACGTCCTTGCGCACATCGATACGCTCGACGATCGCGCCAGCGTCGATCGACGACGGCAACGGAAGCTGGACCAGAATCCCCGAGACTTCGGAATCACTGTTGAGCACGTCAATCAACGCCAGCACGTCGGCTTGCGACGCACTCGACGGCAAGTCATACGCGAACGAGCGCATTCCCGCAGCTTCGGTCGTGTGCCGCTTGTTGCGGACGTAAAGTTGCGATGCTTGGTTGTCGCCGACCAGGACAACCGCCAGCCCGGGAACGCTGCCACCTGTCGCCACGCGACGCGCGACACGCTGTGCGACATCCGCGGTGATGCTCGCCGCGAGCGCCTTGCCGTCGAGAAGTCGCGCCGCCATCAGTCGGGAAGGGCCGCCCCGACCGACTGATCCGCCCCCTGGGGGGCAGCGGGCGAAGGGAGCGTGGGGGGACGTTTCATCCTAGCCTAGCGTCAGAATCGGCCAGCCCGAGTGGCGCGCAGTCGCGGATAGAAGCGCATCCGCATTCACCGCAACGGGGTGCGTTGCATGCGACAGCAGCGGAAGATCGTTGATCGAATCGGCGTAGACGAAGATCTCGCGGAAGCGATCAAGCCGCTCGCCGCGCTGCGCGAGCCACTCGCGCAAGCGCTCGACCTTGCCTTCGCGCGAGTTCGTGATGCCGAGCACGCGCCCCGTGAAGCGACCGTCGCTCATCTCGGGCTCGGTCGCAATCACGTTGTCGATACCGAGCTCGGCCGCCTGCGGCTCGGCGAGATAGCGAAACACGGCGGTGGTGAGCACGATGCAATCGCCCGCATGCTTGTGCCGATCGACGAGCAACCGCGCGGCCGGCGTGATGCGGCTGCGCACCCTGTCCACGATGAATCGCTCGCGCAGCGCGTCGAGCAACGCACGTGCGTGCGGCGCCATCAAACTCAGATAGAACTCGCTGAACTCGATCGCCGCGGCTTCGCCGCGGTTATAGCGCTCGGTCAACTCGCGGCTCTTCTGCGTCACCTCGGTGGGGTCGAACACGCCCTCGCCAACGAGGAAGTCGACCCAAAGCGCTTCGGTGTCGTACGGAACGAGCGTGTTGTCGAGATCGAACAGCGTGAGAACGTCGGGAGGCAAGCTCTACAATGCAGTTGAGATGCGGTGCGCCATTTTAAACCGACTTGCCGCGCGACTCGGTGAGGCGCTCGCCCCACCTTCGATCACGCTGCGGCCGTGGATCGTCGATGGTCTGGTCGTCGGATATCTCGATGATCGTCGTGCCAATATGCTCGCTACGTTTTCCGACATGTTCGTCGTCAACGAGCATGGTGTATTCATGGTCCCATCGTTGATCGACGTTGCGTCGCGGACGGCGGCTCTCGATCGCATCGCTCGCGAATTGTCGCGACGGGGCGAGCTCACGCGCTGGCGCGATGAGCACTTCGCTGTGCGCGCACGAGCCAACGACGCACCGCTATTGTTCGTCGAGCGAGCAGCCGCGCGCTTTTTTGGCATCGCAACCGAAGCCGCGCATCTCAACGGCGCCGCGCACAACGAGACCCGTATGTGGATTGCACGACGCAGCGCTGGCAAGTCGATCGATCCCGGCCAGCTGGACAATCTGGTGGGCGGCGGCGTTGGCGCAACGCTCGACATCCAGCAAACCATCGTCAAGGAAGCGCGGGAAGAAGCGGGGATCGACGAATCGCTCGCGCAAAGCGCCCGGCGCGCGACCCGTGTCGAAATCGCGCGTATGCAAAGCGATGGATTACAACGCGAGACTATTCACGTCTTCGATCTGGTGCTTCCCGACGACTTCGTGCCGATCAACCATGACGGCGAAGTCTCGCAATTTCGTTGCGTGTCGATCGAGGAAGCAGCGGAACTCGCGGGAAACGCGCACGCACCCGATCTCATGACCGCCGACGCGGCACTCGTCGTAGCCGACTGGTTGATGCGCCACGGGCATGTGCCGCGCGACTCGCGCGCATTCGACGAGCTCGACGTATTGCGCCGAGCATCGATCGATTAGTTCACGCCGCGCGGATTGCCGCCGGGGCCGCCGGCGCAATTTCGCGAATCCCCATATCACGCAGCGCATCGCCGATCGCGTGCACCGCCTGGCGCATTTCTTCCGCACCGATCGCACCGATGCAACCCACGCGAAATGTCTCGAGTTGCGTGAGTTTTCCCGGATACAAGATGAAGCCGCGATCGCGCACGTTCGCGTAGAACGTCTTGAAGTCGTAGCGCGAGTCGGCCGGCGCGTGGAAGGTCACGATGATCGGCGCCTGGATCGAGGCATCGAGAAACGAGCGAAAACCCATCGCACGCATTCCCGCGAGCAGCGTCTCGCAATTCTTCGTGTAGCGGGCAAGCCGCGCCGGTTGTCCACCTTCGGCCATGAACTGATCGAGCGCGGCATTGAAAGCGACGACGACATGCGTCGGCGGCGTATAGCGCCATTGCGTCGTCTTCTCCATGTAGATCCATTGATCGTGCAGATCGAGCGCGAGCGAGCTGCAGTTGCCGGCCGCGCCTTCGAGCGCGTCGCGTTTGGCAATGACGAACCCCATACCTGGCGGCCCTTCGATGCATTTGCCTGACGCCGCCACGACGGCATCGAAAGCGACATTGCGCGAATCGATCGGCATGGCGCCGAACGAGCTCATTGCATCGATGATCAAGCGACGGCGATGTCGCGCAACCACCTCGGCGATCGGCACAAGCGGATTCGCGATTCCGGTGGACGTCTCGCAGTGAATCAGTCCCACGTGCGTGATCGACGCGTCGGCGGCGAGCAGCCGGTCGACGTCGGCGGCTGTAGTCGGCACGTCTTCCGCAGTGACGAACGTGCTGACACGCCGTCCCATCATCGCCGTCAACTTCGCCATGCGCTGCCCGTACGCGCCGTTGATCAGGACTAGCACGTGACCGTCGCGCGGCACTAGCGTGTTGACCGCTGCTTCCACCGAGAACGTGCCGCTTCCCTGCATCGGAACGCAGACATGGCTGTTTTGCGCATTAACGATGTCGAGGACCTTGCCGCGAATCTGCGCGGTCACGGCGTTGAAGCTCGCGTCCCACGAGCCCCAGTCACGGAGCATCGCGCTCTTGGTCGCGAGCGAGGTTGTCAAGGGACCGGGCGTCAACAGGATCGGATCGCGGGAGACGAGACTCATGTGCTACCTCGTTTGAAAGTCGGGCTCGTGGCGGTGTTTTCGCGCGCCGCTGTGGCATTCATCTTAACGCGATTCGCCATCGCGCGATGCCGTGATAGATTCGCCCGTCATCTTTGCTTTGGCGACCGATGTCCGTCCCCACCCAAGCCCGCATCGTGATCATCGGCGGCGGCTGCATTGGCTCGAGCATCGCCTATCACCTCGCCAAGCGCGGCGCACGCGACGTCGTGCTGCTCGAGCGGCTGCAATTGACGCATGGCGCGACCTGGCACGCAGCGGGTCTTGTCGGGCAGTTGCGCAGCAGCAGCAATTTGACGCGCCTCATGCGCTACTCCGCCGAGCTCTACGACAAGCTCGAAGCAGAAACGGGACAGGCCACCGGATGGCATCGTGCCGGAAGCTTGCGTATCGCGTCATCGCGTTCGCGCTGGCAGGAATTCAAGCGATCGGCGACGATGGCCAAGGGATTCGGCTTTCACGTCGACCTCATTTCGGCGCGTGAGGCCCAGGAGCGCTTTCCGCTGATCGACATCGATGGTGTCGTTGGCGCCGCATGGGTCGAAGGCGATGGTTACGTCGACCCGGCGAGTCTGACGCACGCGTACGTCGCCGGCGCGCGGGCGGGCGGGGTTCGCATCATCCAGAATGTTCTTGTCACGGCGCTTGAAAAGCGTGGTCGTCGCGTGACGCGCGTGACCACCGATCAAGGATCGATCGACGTCGAATGCGTGATCAATGCAGCCGGCATGTGGGGGCGCGACATTGCTGCGATGGTCGGCACGCGCATCGCGGCTTGCGCAGTCGAGCATCAATATTTCGTGACCGAAAAGTCATCGCGCATTCCAGACAACTTGCCCACGCTGCGCGATCCGGACGGCAGCTTCTATGTCAAGCCCGAGCCGGGCGCGCTCGCGGTTGGCGGCTGGGAAGCGAACACGATTCCTTGGGGCGCATCAGGGATACGTGCCGACTTCGGTCCCGAGTTATTGGCGCCCGAGTTCGATCGATTTGCACCGCTCGCCGAAGCGGCGTCCGCACGCATTCCGGTGTTGAACGAAGTCGGCATTCGCCAGATGATCAACGGACCGATTCCGATCACCGCGGACGGCGAACCCATCATTGGACCCTCGCCGGAGCTCGACAATTTCTATCTGTGCTGCGGATTCACGTCGGGCATCGCAGCGTCGGGAGGCGCGGGCTGGGTCATGGCGAACTGGATCGTCGATGGCGATCCTGGACTGGACTTGTGGCCGTTCGATGTGCGGCGCTTCGGCGCAGTGCACGCGGTCAAGCGCTTCATGTATGAGCGCGCGGTCGAGAGTTATGGCCGTTACTACCACATCGCGTGGCCGAACTACGAGCCCGCTGTCGGGCGTGATACACGGCGCAGCCCGCTGCATACGACGCTACAGCAAGCAGGGGCGGTGTTCGGCACGAAGTTTGGCTGGGAACGTCCGAACTGGTTCGCGCCAGCGGGCACGAGTGCCGTCGAATCGCCTGCGTTCACTCGCGGTCCCGCGTTCGCAGCGATCGGTGACGAGCATCGCGCGATTCGCGAGCGTGTCGCGCTGATCGACATGAGCTCGTTCTCGAAGTACGAGGTGCGAGGTCCGGGTGCCCTGGCGCTCTTGCAAATGCTCGCGGTCAACAATGTCGATCGACCGGTGGGCACAATCGTGTACACGCAACTTTGCAACGTGCGTGGCGGCATCGAAGCCGACGTGACCGTGACGAGGCTTGCGCCCGATCGGTTCTATTTCGTTACGGGCAGCGCACTCGGCGTACGCGACCGCTCGACGATTGAACGCCATCTGCCCGACGATGGAAGTGTGGGAATCGTCGACCACACGTCGTCGCGCGCGGTGTTGAACGTTTGCGGACCGCGCTCACGCGAAGTGCTGGCACAATTGACCGATGCGCCACTCGACAACGCGAGCTTTCCCTACATGAGCGCGCGCGAGATCGACCTGGCTTATGCGCCCGTGCTCGCCCTGCGGGTTTCCTATGTCGGCGAGCTGGGATACGAGCTTCATGTGCCCGTCGAATACGCGCTCGGCTTGTACGAAAGCCTGATGCAAGCCGGCGAGCGATTCGGCATCGTCAATGCGGGTTACCGCGCGATCAACAGCCTGCGGCTCGAAAAGCAATATCTCGCGTGGGGCTCGGACATCACGCCCGACTACAATCCCTACGAAGCGGGCCTGGGGTTCTGCGTCGCGGCCGACAAGGGTGATTTTCTTGCGCAACGCTCGCTCGTCGAAATCAAAGCGACGGGACCCAAACGCAAGCTCCTGTGGTTCACTGCATCAGCGGATATCGATATGTTCGGCGGCGAAATCGTGCTTGCAGGCGGGCGCGTGATCGGTCGCGTCACGAGCGCGGGCTACGGTTACACGGTGGGCCGCACTATCTTTTGCGCTTACGTCGAGGCGGATGAGCCCGCACGCGCCGACTACGCAGTCGAAGTGATGGGCGAGCGCTTCCCCGCCGTGCGACACACGCGTCCGCTGTACGATCCCGAGCGCAAGCGGCTTCTCGCTGCTTGAGCTTGCTCCTGCGAGGATTCCTTCCATGTTCACGCAAAACGATGAGCTGGACACGCTCCTCGCCACGCGCCGCGACGGCTACGGAATGCCGCGCGCGTTCTATCACACCGATGCGTTGTATGCGCGCGAGCTCGAGCGTGTCTGGTACGGCGGGTGGCTTTTCGCCGGCTTCGAAATCGAGATTCCCAATGCAGGCGACTTTCTTACACTCGCCGTGGAGGCAACGTCGGTATTGGTCATGCGCGATGATGCCGGTCGCGTTCGCGCGTTTTACAATGTGTGCCGGCATCGCGGCACGATGCTGTGCCGTTCGGAAACCGGGCACGTTCGCGCGATCATTTGTCCGTATCACAGCTGGACGTACTCGCGCCAAGGCGAGCTCGTCTCCTGCCACGGCATGCATGAAGACGTCGACAAGTCGAAGCTCGGGTTACTTCCGGTGCGGGTCGAAACCGTCGCAGGACTCATCTATGTTTCGCTCGCCGACTCGCCACCCGCATTCGCTCCGCTGCGTGAAGCATTCGAAGGCGCTGCGCGTCCGCAAGGCTTCGATCGCGCGAAAATCGCCAAGATCATCGACCACGACGTCGAAGCGAACTGGAAGCTCGTATGGGAAAATAACCGCGAATGCTTCCATTGCGTTCGCAACCATCCGCAATACGTCAAAGCGAACTTCGACGTTTACGACGAAGCGTCCGCCACCGAATCGTCGCGCGCAAAAATGGCCACGGCGATCGAGCGCACGCAATCGAAGTGGGCGGCGCAGGGCATTGCCATCACCCACCAGCGCGGCGGTCTCGCGCCCTTCCCTGATCCCGAGCGCGGCGTCTGGTACGCGGCAGATCGCACGGTTCTGGTCGATGACTGGGATACGGAGTCGATCGATGGTGCGCGTGTCGCGCCGCTGATGGGCGACTACCAGGATGCCGATGTCGGGACGCTGCGACTGCGCAGCTTGCCGAACTTCTGGGTGCACGGAAGCTGCGATCACGCCGTCGCCTCACGCCTGCTGCCTGCGGGCCCGCGCAAGACCAAGCTGCGAAGCTATTGGCTCGTCGATGACCAAGCGCGCGAAGGCGACGACTATTCGCTGGACAAACTGTTGCCGTTCTGGGATCTCACCAACGCGCAGGACTGGGATATCTGCAAATGGCAGCAGAAGGGCGTGGACTCGATCGGTTACGTTCCCGGTCCATTGTCGAAGGGCAAGGAATACAACGTCGACGCGTTCATTCGCTGGTATTTGCGCGAAATGGGCCCGGGTGGCGCGGGCGCTGTGAATGCGCCGCTGACACGCGTCGCTTGAACAGGCCCTAAAGCAGCATCACCAACGCACGAAGGATCACCGCACATGCACCCCGTGATTTCACGAGTCTTGCAATTCGCGCTGCTCGCCTTGGTATTTCTCAGCGGCCCGGTGTCGGCGCAGGACTGGCCGGCAAAGCCCATCCGCTTCGTCGTGCCATTCCCGCCGGGTGGCTCGGTCGACCCGCTGGCGCGTCTCATTGCTGCCAAGGTCGGCGAGTCGCTGAAGCAGCAGATCATCGTCGACAATCGCGTCGGCGCTTCCGGTTCGATCGGCACCTCCATCGCCGCCAAATCACCGCCCGATGGTTACACCTGGGTGTTCGTGTTCGACACGCATGCCGTCAATCCGTCGCTCATCGCGAGCATGCCGTTCGATACGTTGAAGGATCTCGCCCCGGTGATGTTGATCGGCACCGCGCCGATGGCGATCGCGACCGCGGCAAGCAAACCCTACAAGAATTTCGCCGACGTCGTCGCGGCAGCGAAAAAGAGCGATGGCGTGACGATCGGCTCGATTGGCAACGGCTCGCTCGGACATCTTGCGTCCATATTGATTGCACAGGCGAGCGGCGCGAAGCTCATTCACGTTCCCTACAAAGGCGGCGGGCCGCTGACGACCGACGCGATGGGCGGACAGGTCGACCTCGCGATCGCCTCCGTCGCGGCGCTTGCGCCTCACGTCAATTCGGGAAAGCTCCGCGCGCTCGCCGTGACGGGTGACAAGCGCTCGCATGCGATGCCCAGCGTACCCACGCTCGCCGAGCAGAGCGTGCCGAGCCCCGCCGCGCTAGCGTGGTGGGGAATGCTCGCACCGGCTGGCACGCCGGCGCCGATTCTCGACCGCATGCAACAGGAAGTGCAAAAAGCGCTTCAACTTCCCGATGTGCGCAAGACGTTGACCGAGACGCTCGGCATGGACATCGTCGCAGCCAGCCCCGAGGCAACGCAGAAGTTCATCGCCGGCGAAATGCAGCGCTGGGAAAAGGTCGTGAAGGCCAACAACATCAAAGCAGACTGACGGAGCTCGGTCACGTCGGCGATCTCATAGCACCTCGTTGATCATGTAATACATGTGGTCGATGAGCTTGTGGCGCAGCCCGCGCTTTTGCCATTGCTCCAGTTTGACCTCCGTGCAACCCGGCAGATACTTCTCGAATATCGTTTCGAGCTGCTTGGCAGTCGCGGTGTCGACGATCCCGAGCGTAATCTCGTCGTTGGTCTCGAAAGAGCGATCGTCGAAGTTGCTCGATCCGATCGCGCACCACAAGCCATCGATGGTCATTACCTTCTGATGCAGCAGCGTGTGCGGATATTCGAAGAGGCGCACGCCGCACTTCAAAAGCTTCTCGAAGTTGCGATGCCCGGCGTGCTGCACCATCGGGTTGTCGGAGCCGCTCGTCGAGGGCATCATCACCCGCACGTCGACGCCCTTTGCCACAGCCCGTCCGAACGCATCGATCGCGTCGGGTTCCGGAATGAAGTAAGGATTCTGAATCCAGATGCGCTTGGTCGCGAGACATAGAACCGTGTGGTGAAGGATTTTCACCGCCGGGGCGGAGCGTTCCGGTTTCGCATAAGCCGCGTGCATGGTGACGTCGCCAGCCTTGTCGAGGCGAGGAAACACGTCCTCGCCCAGGAACAGCTCTCCGGTCTCGCCCGCCCAGTTCTCGCTGAACGCAGCCTGCACGTTGGTCACGATCGGCCCGCGAACCCGCACGCTGATATCGGCGAAGTGCTCGCGATCTTGCGCGTCGCCGAGCCACTCGTCCTTGATGCAGTGGCCGCCAACGAAGGCCACCCGGCCATCGAGCACGACGAGCTTGCGATGGTCGCGTTCGTGAAAGACGCCGATGTTGCGAATGTGATGATGGTGGAACTTGACCACCTTGCATCCTGCCGCTTTCATTTTCCGCTCGAGGGCTTCGCCCATGTGCTTGGAGCCGATGGCATCGAGCAGCACCCGCACCTGCAAGCCGGCGCGGCCCCGCTCGGCGAGCGCGTCCGCCACACGCTGCGCGAGAACGCCTTCCTCCCATAGAAAAGTCTCGAAGTGCACGGAGTGCTTGGCGGCCGCGATTTCCTCCACGAGGACGTCGAAGAAGGCGCCGTTCTCGAGGACCTCGACCGAGTTTCCGTCGACAGCGGTACCAAGCGTCAGCCCGGCGAGCGATGGCACCAGCTTGTCGATCGGGAAATCGGTCTCGATGTGCAGATCCGGGTCACGATGACGCTTGATCGACCAAATGACCGCGCCCAGCACGACAACGAGGACAAAGAGCACCGTGGCCAGGACAGCAGTCAGCATGGCAATTCCGCAATCAGTCGCTCTGATGCAACGAGCAGCCGTCAATCCGGCTTGATGCCCGCGTCCTTCACAATCTTCCGGTACAAATCGTATTCGTCGACCATCGTCTGCGCGAACTCCTTGGCCGAGTTGCCGACACGCACCACACCACGATCGCGAAGCTTCGCTTCGGTGTCGGGCTGTCGGAGGAACGCCTGGATTTCGGCGGACAGCTTGTCGACGATCGCCTGCGGCGTGCCCGCCGGCGCCATCACGCCGTGCCATGGCCTGACGTCGAAGCCGGGCACGACGTCGCGGATCGGTGGCAGATCGGGCGCGAAGAACGCGCGCTCAGCTGTCGAGATGGCCAGCGCGCGCAGCTTGCCGCTCTGTACATGGGGCCACGACGTCGCCGCCGCGTCCATCGATGCATCGACCTGGCCGCCGAGCAAGTCGTTCAGCATCGGCGCCGATCCCTTGTAAGGCACGTGGACCATTTTCGTTCCGGTGCGGAGCGCGAAGAGCTCCATGCCGACGTGCAGCGACGAGCCGGAGCCGGACGAGCCGTAGGCGACCTTGCCCGGATGCGCCTTGAGATAGGCGATGAATTCCGGCAGCGTCTTCACCGGCACCTTCTGAGGATTGACGACCAGGATCAGCGGGGTGACGCCGATCATCGAGACAGGGGCGAAGTCTTTCACCGGCTGATAGGGAAAGCTGTCCGGCCGCACCGCCGGGTTGATCGCGTTCGCGGCGATGTTGCCAAGCCCGATCGTGTAGCCGTCGGGAGGCGCCTTGGCCACTGCGTCCATCCCGAGTGCGGAGCCCGCCCCGGGCTTGTTCTCGACGACGACCGGTTGGCCCCACTTCTTCTGCAGATGCTCGGCGATCATGCGACCCAGTGCGTCTGCTGCGCCGCCCGGCGGCACCGGTACGATGAACTTGATCGGCTTGGCCGGATAGTCGGACTGGGCCGCGCACGGCATCGCTAACGAAGCCAGCACGCCGATCAGCGCTGCATGGAACGCATTCCTCATTCGGTGATCTCCTGTCATTCGCTCAATCCGCTCGCGCGCTTCGTGCGCACGAACGACCATACATCGTCGCTGGGCTCGATGCCGAGGCCCGGCCCCTCCGGCACGTGGAATGCCCCGGCTTCGCAACGCATCGTCGTGGTGACGTAGCGAAGGTTGCGGTCGAACACCGAATGCTGATACTCGTGCATCGGCGCATTCGGCAGCGCGGCGGTCGCATGCAGGCTCGCAGCCTGGTAGATGCCAAGGCCGATGCTCGCATGCGGAATCACCTTCATATGGAACGCATTGGCCATGCGGCCGATCTGCAAGAACTGGCTGATGCCGGTATGCCCCATCTCGGGCTGCACGATCGACATCGACCGGCGCTCGAGACGCGGCCGGTACTCGAACACCGTTCGCCACTCCTCTCCCAGTGCGAGCGGCACGCGCACGCTCGCGCCGACGCGCGCCTGCCCTTCGATGTCCTCGGGCTGGCATGGCGCTTCGACGAAGTACGGATTGTAGGCGGCGAGCCGATCGATGAGCTGGATCGCTTCCTGCGCGGTGAACTTCCAGTGCAGGTCGACCATCAGCTTGGCGTCGGGCCCGAGACCTTCGCGCAGCATCCGCATCTCCTCGACGATGCCGTCGAACGACACGGCCGCGTGGTACTTGAACGCGGTGAAGCCTTTGCCGACGAACGAGCGCGCGAGTGCGAGGCGCGCGTCCAGCGTCGCACCCGGCAAGCCCGACACGTAAGCCGGGACCGTTTTCTGCCGCTGCCCGCCGAGCAGCTTGACGACCGGCTGGGCGACGAGCTTGCCAAACAGATCCCAGATCGCGATGTCTACGCCAGCGATCGCATCAACGTAGAAACCGCCGAAAAAACCGCGCACCCGCATCAGGTCGTACAAGTCCTCCTGGATAACGACCGCGTCGCGCGGATCGCGGCCGACGATCACCGGCCCGAGCACGTCGTCGATGATGCTGGTCACCGCCTCCGGCGCAACGATGCCATAGGTCTCGCCCCAACCGACGGTGCCGTCGTCGGCGGTGATTCGGATCAGCACCGACATATCGGTGGACGGATAGATCGTGCGGTTGCCCTCGCGCACCAGGTAGCCGCGCGCGTTCACGCGCTCGCCCGGTCCGAGCGGACCGAGGTAGGGCACCTCGCGCGGCAGCGAAACCACGAAGCACTCGACTTGCGCGATACGCGGAAACGCGCTCATGTCAGTCGGGAAAGGCGTGGCGCGAGCAGCCGGCGAGGGGCGCCACGCGTTGTGTGCGTGGGGATCGCGGCGTCGCGAGTCGACACGAGATGGCGACTCTGGAGTGATCACTAGGGATGCCGGTCCAAGGAGGCCAGCCGCCCCGACCGACTGACTGCGCCCCCTCGGGGGGCAGCGAGCAAGGCGGGCGTGGGGGTCGTTTCATCCAAGTGCCCGGAGCTCACTCGACGGCAGCAGCAGGTCGTCCAGATCCGCGAGAAACGCATCGACGTCCGCCATGTCCTGCTCGTCCATCAGCGGACCCGGTGTGCGCTGGCGCAGGCTGTCGATCAGGCCGCGGCGCTTGAGCACGTATTTCGTCAACGACCAGCGGAAGACGGCCTGCACGTTGAGCACCGGCAGCATGCGCGTGAATAGCTCGCGCACGCGATCCGCGTCGCGCGCACGGTGTGCAGCGAGAAGCGCAACGTGCACCTCGGCGAGCTCAATCGCCGGCATCGTTCCGGCAGCGCCGCGGCGCAGCTCGTCGGTGATGTAGCGGCCGCCTGCGCCGCCGAACACGCCGAGAAGACTTGCCGGCGCTCGCGCTTTGAGCGCCGTGAGCCGCTGGCCGCTGGGCAGCGTTTCCTCCTTGACGTAGCGGATCGCCGGCACGGACGCGAGGATGTCGAGCAGCACGCCCGGATCGAGGCCAGCGCCGACCGGAGGCGGCACGTTCTGCAGCATCAGCGGCGTCTGCGGCACGGACGCGGTGATCGCCGCGAAGTATTCAATGTGCTGATCCACGGTCTTGCGATCGGGCGGTGCAGCGATCATCAGCGCGGCCGCGCCCTGTGTGACCGCCGCGACAGCGAGTTCGATTGTCGTCGTAGGCTCCGTGCTCGAAACGCCCGCGATCATCGGGATCTGTCGCGCTACCTCTGTCAGGACGACCGTCGTGAGGTCAAGGCGTTCCTTGGTCGACAGCGCGCCCACCTCGCTGGCGACGCCGGGATAGGTGACGCCGTCGACGCCGCAACGGATCAGGTATCTGACCAGTCTGCGGAGCCCCGCCGCGTCGAGCCCGCCCCGATCGTCGAACGGCGTCGGCAGAACGGGAAACACGCCATGAAGCAATGCAGCGGCCATGGAGCTACATCACCGCCGCCGCGCGCCAGCGCTGCGTCCTCGTCACGATGAAGCGTGTGATCACCGCATAGACCAGGCAGATCACCGTCGATGTCGCAACGATCAAGGTCGCCATCGCCGCCGCTGGTCCGATCTCGCCCGCTTCGTCCATGTTGAGAATCGCGATCGAAGCGAGCTGCGTTCCCGGAGCGTAGAGGAAAACAACGGCCGAAATCGTGACCATCGCGTTGACGAACAAATAGCGTCCTATGTCGAGGATCGCCGGCAGCGACACCGGCACGGTGACGCGGAAGAACGTCTTGTAGAACGGAACCTTGAGCGACGCGGAAACCGCCTCGAACTCGTTGTCGAGCGCTTTCAACGCCGTCACAGCGGTCAGGTGGCTCGACGTGTAGTAGTGAACGACCGTCGACACGACGAGGATCGTCATCGTGCCGTAAAGGGCGTTCAGCGGATTGGCCGGGTCGTTGAAAAACAGAATGTAGCCGAGGCCCAGCACCATTCCAGGCACTGCCATCGGAACTGCGGCCAGGAGTCGCACCGCCGCCTTGGTCGTCGGCATGCCTCGCGTTTTCTCGAGCAGATACGCAACGCCGAAGATGAACATCGTCCCGAACACCGCGCTCATCACTGCCATCTTGAGGCTATTGAAAAACGAGACGATGACGCCGGCGTCGACCAGGCCGAACGAATAGTGGCGCAGGCTCATCGACTTGTCGTACGGCCAGAACTTGATGAACGACGTGTAGATCGCCATTCCCAACACCGCGATCAACAGTAGCGCGACGATGACGCAAAAGACGAGCATTGCGCGATCGAACCAGCGCGATGGCCGCGGCGCGTAGGGAACCGCGCGGGCAGAGAACTGCGCCACTATGCGCCCCTGCATGATCCAATCGATAATGAACGCGAGCAGCACGGGCACGAGTAGCACCAATCCGACGACCGCACCCTTGTTGAAGTTCTGCTGGCCGATCACCTGCTTGAAAATATCGACGGCGAGCACGTTGAAGTTGCCGCCGATCACTTTCGGAATCCCGAAATCGCTCACCGTGTACGAGAACACGACCATCGTCGCGCTGACCAGACCGTATTGCGCGCCTGGCAACGTGATCGTCAGGAACTTGCGCCAACGCGGCGTGCGCAGCGACTCCGCCGCCTCGTAGAGCCGGCCGTCCGCCAGCAACAGCGCCGTGAGAATGATCATCAGTGCGTGGGGAAACGTTGCGTAAACGGAGCTCAGGATGATGCCGAGCGGGCCATACACCGACGCGCCGCCCAATAGCCACTTCAGCGCTCCCTGGTTGCCGAACCATTGGATGAACGAGATTGCCGCCATCAACGATGGCGCGAGGATCGGCGTCAGTGCGATCACCCGAAAGAAGATCTTGCCGGGCATGCACGAACGCGTCAGCGCGTATGCGTACATGAATGCCAGCGGAACCGTGATCGCGGTCACGGCCAATGCAACCCACAACGTGTTCCAGATCGAGCTTCGCAGTGCGGGGGTCGCGAAATAGTCGCGGAACTGCGCGAGCCCGACGAACGCGCCCGAATTGTCCTGCACGCTCTTGATCAGAATCGTCGCGAGCGGTGCGAGCAGAAATGCGACGAGCCCGAGGCAGCACAATAGAAGCAATCCTTGCGCAAGCCGATCGTGCCAGTGCACGCGCGGCTTGACGGCGGGCGCGGGAATGCGAGGTAACGTCGCCGCGCGGGTAGCCATCAACCGCGACTACCCGAGAACGCGCAACGCCTGCGGCGGCAGGCTCACGGTGAGCGATTGCCCGGTTGCTAGCTGCTTTGCATCGACAATCTGACGCGACACGTTTGCGACCAATGGTGGCGCGTCGCCCGCATCGAGCGCGATCGCAACCATGCACGACGCTCCGAGGAATTCGATCTTGCCGACCTTCGCTGTCAGCGTGTTGATGCTCGACGCGCCGTTCGCGTTCACGGCGATTTCTTCGGGTCGCAGATACAGCTTGACCGGCGTCCCTGCAACAATGTCGACGCATTCGGTCTGAAGCGCCACGCTGCCGACACGAAAGCTGCCGCGCCCTTCGGCAACGGCAGGCAATACGTTGATCTTGCCGACGAAGTCGGCGACGAACGAGGTCGCCGGCGTTCCATAAATTGCGCGCGGTGTTCCCACCTGCTCGACTCGTCCCGAATGCATCACGACGATCCGATCTGCAATCGAAAGCGCTTCCTCCTGATCGTGCGTGACCATGATCGTGGTCACCGCGAGTCGCTGTTGCAGCGCGCGAAGCTCACCACGCAAGCGCACGCGCTCCAGCGCATCGAGCGCAGACAGCGGCTCGTCGAGCAACAGCAATCCGGGTGAGGATGCAAGCGCACGCGCAACCGCGATACGCTGCTGTTGCCCGCCGGAAAGCTGGCCCGGATACTTCGTTTTCGATTCGGGCAGGCCAACCAACGTCAACAGCTCATCGACGCGCGCATTGATCGCCGCCCGTTTCTGCCGCCGATTGACAAGCCCATACGCAACGTTGTCCGCAACAGTGAGGTTCGGAAACAGCGCATACGATTGAAAAACGATCCCGTAGTCGCGTCGGATCGCGGGCAAACGCGTGATGTCCGTGCCGTCTTGGATGATGGCACCGCGATCTTGTTGCTCCAGCCCCGCAACGATGCGCAGCAGCGTGGTCTTGCCGCAACCCGACGGTCCGAGAAACACCATGAGCTCGCCCCGCCGGACGTCGAGCGAAATGTCCTCGAGGGCGACGAACTTGCCGAAGCTCTTGTGAATGCCCCGCAGCTCGAGGTAGCTCGGTTCAACGCTCACGGGGCCTCCTGTTGCATGCACACCGCTGCGAGAGATCGCTCATCGAGCAATCCCTCGCTCGCGTGCATGGCTGCTACCGAAAATCGCGCTTACGCCTACTTCTTCTCCGATTTGGCGTCGTAGCGCTTCGACCACTCGGCAAGAATGCGATCGCGATTCTTCGCGGCCCAGGCGAAGTCATTCTTGACCAGGCGCTTCTCGTAGTCGGCGGGAACGTTCGGCAGCGGTTGCGCAACCCCCGGTAACGCGACGATCGCGTAATTCTTCGCGTAGAGCTCCATCGCGGGCCTGCTCGACGCCCAGTCGGCGAGCTTCTTCGCGGCATCGAGCTTCTTCGTATTCTTCATGATGCCGAATGCTTCCATGTCCCAGCCGAGTCCTTCCTTGGGAAAGATCAGATCGATCGGACCGCCCTTGGCCTTGATCGTGTTGGCGCGATACTCGAACGAGATGCCGATCGGAAACTCGCCGTTGCCTGCTTGCACGCACGGCTTGCTGCCCGAATGCGTGTATTGCGCGATGTTGTCGTGCAATCGATCCATGAACTGCCAGCCGTTCTGCTCGCCCATGATTTGCAGCCATGCCGTCACATCGAGAAAGCCGGTTCCCGACGACGCCGGGTTCGGCATCACGATCTTGCCTTTGTAGACCGGCTTGGTTAAGTCCTGCCAGGTCTCGGGCTTGGGCAGATTCTGCTTGGCCGCCTCGACGGTGTTGAAGCAAACCGTCGCGCCCCACACGTCCATTCCCCACCAATTCGGCGGGTTCTTCGTGTCCTTGTATTGCGGCCCCAGCGCAGCGAGTCCCGCGGGCGCGTAGGGCTGCAACATGCCTTCGTTGTCGAGGACCAGAAGACTCGTTGCGGCAAGACCCCATATGACATCGGCCTGCGGATTGGCTTTCTCGGCGATCAGCTTTGCGGTGATGACACCGGTTGAATCGCGGACCCATTTGAGCTCGACATCGGGGACTGCTTTGTAGAAGCCTTCCTCGTACGCCTTGAGCTGATCGGTTTCGACCGCTGTATAGACGATGAGCTGGGTTTTTTGCGCGGCGAGCGGCGCAACATGGAACAACGCGGCGGCAGTGATTGCCACCAGTGAAATACGACGTGCAAGGTTCATGAAAGACTCCTCCTTGGTGGCTGCAAGAATCGAAGCATGCGAACAGCGGACGATCTCTTAGGCATTGTGCGCAACCGATGCTACGCGCAGCGCTTCGCGCGAGCAACCGCGGGTGGCGCGCGAAAAAGCGCGGTAGTAAATCACATCGGCCGCGAAGCCCTTCTGTTTTTCAGGTCTGGCGGAGTGAAGCAGGATTGCAGATTGTTGACAATCTACACCCGTAACGCGTTAAATGGCAACATGCCGCACGACGATCGCAACCCACGTCCCGACGACGCATCGCCCGCACGCCGCGTCGCGCACGACGATCCACCGATCGCCCTCATTCAGTCCAGTTCGCTGCCCTCGCTGATCGCGCGGGAATTGACTCGCCAGATCCTCGCCGGAACGCTCGCTGCCGGCGCGAAGCTCAACGAAGTCGACGTCGCCGAGCGGCTCGGCGTGTCGCGCGGTCCGGTGCGCGAGGCTTTTCGAGCCCTCGAGGAATCCGGGCTGGTCCGCTTCGAAAAGAATCGGGGCGTGTTCGTGCGGCAGGTGAGTCTCAGCGAAGCCGACGAGATATTCGAGTTGCGCGCATTGCTGGATGAGTTTGCCGGCCGGCGCGCAGCCAAGAACGCGACGCCGCACGATGTCCGCGAGCTTGAAGCGCTCGTCGACCGCATGGGCGCGGCCGCCGCGCGCGGCGCCACCGACGAGTATTTCGCGCTCAATCTCGAGTTCCACGATCGCATCGTCGAGATGGCGGGCAACGCGAAGCTCGCGCAACTGTATCGACGCCTCGTCAACGAGCTCAACTTATATCGTCGTGCATCGCTCAGCCAGGCCGGCACGTTGCCCGTATCCGTGGCCGAGCATCGCGCGATCGTGCAATGCATCGCGGCGCGCCAGTCCGCCGCTGCAGGACGACTGCTGCACGACCATGTCATCGACAGCCGCGAACGCGCCCATCGTGCGCGTGAAGGTGTTGCAGCGCGCGCAAGCTCGACGCGAATCAGGAGAAATGGTTGAACCCGCCCAGCGTTTCCGTCAATGGCCGTCAGTACCGCCGTCCGCAGCAGCCGGTCGTCGTCGTCTGCGTCGACGGCTGCGAGCCCGATTACATCACCGAGGCGATTGAAGCCGGCAAAACGCCCTGGCTTGCGGCGCTGCGCGAAAATGGCACCTGTCTCACGGCGAACGCGGTTGTTCCGACGTTCACCAATCCCAACAATCTGTCGATTGTCACCGGCGCCCCGCCGTCGGTGCATGGCATTTGCGGCAACTATTTCTTTGATCGCGAAGCGAATGCCGAAGTGATGATGAACGACCCGCGCTACCTTCGTGCGCCGACGATCCTCGCCGCTTTCGCCGACGTGGGCGCGAAGGTGGCGGTCATCACCGCAAAGGACAAGCTGCGCAGCTTGCTCGGTCACAAGCTCAAAGGCATTTGCTTTTCCTCCGAAAAGGCCGACGAAGTCACCGTCGAGCGCAACGGCATCGACAACGCGCTGTCGTTGACAAACATGCCGGTGCCCTCGGTGTACAGCGCGGCGCTGTCCGAGTTCGTATTCGCGTCGGGTGTCGCGCTGATGGAGCGCCTGCGGCCCGACATCATGTACCTATCGACTACCGACTATGTTCAGCACAAGCATGCGCCGGGCACCTCCGCAGCCGATGACTTCATGTCGATGATCGATCGCTATCTTGCCAAGCTGGATCAACTCGGTGCTACAGTCGTTCTCACCGCCGATCACGGCATGAATGCCAAGACCGATGCATTCGGCCGGCCGAATATCGTGTTTCTGCAGGATTTATTGGACAGCTGGTACGGTGCGGGTACGACACGTGTGATCCTTCCGATCACCGATCCGTATGTCGTGCATCACGGTGCGCTAGGGTCGTTCGCAACCGTCTATCTAGCGACCGAGAAGCTGATGGACGCGGCGGTGCGCATCAAATCGCTGCCGGGGATTGCGCTCGTGCTCACGCGCGACGAGGCGTGCCATCGCTTCGAGCTGCCGCCCGATCGCGTCGGCGATCTCGTTGTCATCGCCGAGCGCCTCTCCGTCATCGGAACCAACCGCGACCGCCACGATCTATCGGGATTGGACGCGCCGCTGCGCTCGCACGGCGGCATCTCGGAGCAACAAGTGCCGCTGATCGCGAATCGCCGCGCTGTCGAGGCGCCCTACCGTCGCTGGCGCAATTTCGATGCGTTCGACCTGGCGCTCAATCATCTTCACACCAGCGTGCAATGAACTCGCTTGCCGATCTACGCGACGTTCGCAATGGCTACGTCCTGCACGAGAAAATGCGTATTGCAGGCGACGCAGTGGGCAGCGAGCGCGTCATCGAAGTCCACAATCCCTACACCGGAGCGCTGGTTGGGACGGTTCCGCGTGCTCGCATCGAGGACATTCGGCACGCATTCGCGGTCGCGCGAACGTATCGGCCACGGCTCACGCGCTACGAGCGCTACCAAATCCTGTATCGCACGAGTGAGCTGATTCGCAGTCGCGCCGATGCGATCTCGGATTTGATCACGGCCGAATGCGGCATCTGCAAAAAGGATTCGAGCTACGAGGTTGGGCGCGCCTGCGACGTGTTCGTTTTCGCCGGCAACGCTGCGTTGAACGACGACGGGCAGGTGTTCTCGTGCGATCTCACGCCGCACGGCAAATCGCGCAAGGTGTATACGCTGCGCGAGCCGCTCTTGGGCGTCATCAGCGCGATCACGCCGTTCAATCATCCGCTGAATCAGGTCGCGCACAAGATCGCGCCGTCGATCGCGACCAACAATCGGATGGTGCTGAAGCCCACCGAGAAAACGCCGCTCTCAGCGCTGCTTCTAGCCGATATTCTTTACGAGGCGGGACTGCCGCCGCCGATGCTTTCGGTCGTCACCGGTGATCCGCGCGAAATCGCCGACGAGATGCTCGTCAATCCCGCGATCGATCTCGTCACTTTCACCGGCGGCGTCGCGGTCGGCAAATACATCGCTGCCAAGGCGGTCTACAAGCGGCAAGTGCTGGAGCTCGGCGGCAACGATCCGATCATCGTGATGGAGGATGCGAATCTCGATGAAGCCGCTGCCCTCGCCGCGGCAGGCTCGTACAAGAACTCCGGACAGCGCTGCACGGCGGTCAAGCGCATCCTCGTGCAAAGCCGCGTGGCCGACGCATTCGTCGAGCGTCTCGAAGCGCTCACGAAGCGCTGGACCTACGGTGATCCGATGGACCCTTCACTCGACATGGGCACTGTCATTGATGTCGCGGCGGCGACGAATTTCGAGTCGCGGGTCAACGACGCGATCGCGGGCGGTGCGAAGCTTCTGGTCGGCAATGTGAGACGCGGCGCGCTCTATTCGCCGACACTCATCGATCACGTCGATCCGGAGATGAACGTCGTCAAGACGGAGACGTTCGGCCCGGTCTCGCCGGTGATTCGCTTCGACACGATCGATGATGCAATCCGCATCGCGAACGGCACCGCGTACGGCCTGTCGTCTTCGGTCTGCACGAATCGCCTCGATTACATCACCCGGTTTGTCTCCGAGCTCAACGTCGGCTCGGTGAATGTGCGCGAAGTGCCCGGTTATCGTCTCGAGCTGACGCCGTTTGGCGGCATCAAGGACTCGGGACTGGGCTACAAGGAAGGCGTGCAGGAAGCGATGAAAAGCTTCACGAACGTGAAGACGTACTCGCTGCCCTGGTGAGATGAACGCGCCTCCTCCACCGTTGTCGATCGGCGAGCTCGCCTTCGAAGGCGACGTCAATCTTTCCCCGCGCCGTCAACGTTACGAGGCGACGCACGTCGGTGAGGCGACGCGGGCGTGGCTCGAGCGCGACAGCGCGGTGTTCTTGCATCAATCGCTGTCCACGCCATGCTTCGATTCATTAGTCGAGAGCGAAGGCATCTGGCTCACCGACCGTGACGGTCGTCGCATCATGGACTTTCACGGCAACAGCGTGCACCAGGTCGGCTATCGACATCCGCGCGTGATCGCGGCGGTCAAAGACGCGCTCGACACGCTTCCATTCTCACCGCGCCGTTTCACCAATTCACATGCTGTCGAGCTTGCCGAGCGTCTGGTTGCGCTCGCGCCGGATCCGTTGGGCAAAGTGCTGTTCGCGCCAAGCGGCGCGCTTGCGATCGGAATGGCGCTGAAGCTCGCGCGCGCCGTGACTGGTCGTCACAAGACGATCTCGTTGTGGGATAGCTTTCACGGTGCGTCGCTGGATGCGATATCGATTGGCGGTGAAGCGATGTTCCGGCGCGGCATCGGTCCGTTATTGGCCGGCGCCGAGCACGCGCCGCCCTGTGATCCGCGCGATTGCCGCTTCGGCTGCAATGGAACGTGCAACGCGCGCTGCGCCGAGTACATCGCGTACATGCTCGACAAGGAGGAAGATGTCGCCGCGGTCATCATCGAGACGATTCGCTCGACCGATGTTCAGGTTCCGCCAGCTGCGTATTACCAAAAGTTGCGCGACGCCTGCGATCGCCACGGTACTTTGCTGATCCTCGACGAGGTTCCGATCGCGCTTGGACGCACCGGCACAATGTTTGCATTCCAGCACTACGACGTCGCGCCCGACATCGTCGTGCTCGGCAAGGGGCTGGGCGGTGCGGTGATGCCGATGGCGGCGTTGATCGCACGTCGCGAGCTCGACGTGGCGCGCACGATGGCGTTGGGGCACTACACACACGAGAAGAGCTCGGTTGGCTGTGCAGCGGCACTGGCGACGCTGGACGTCATCGCCGACGAGCGGCTTTGCGAGCGATCGCAGCATCTGGGCGAGTACGCGCAGTGTCGTCTACTGGACATGCGTTCGCGGCACGCGCTCGTTGCCGACGTGCGCGGGATCGGGCTGCTGTTGGGCATCGAGCTCCGCCATCGCGACGGCACGCCGGCGCGCGACCAGGCCGAGCAGGTGATGTACGAATGCCTCGCCAACGGGCTTTCGTTCAAGATCGGCCAGGGCAACGTGCTGGTGCTTTCACCACCACTCGTCATCGCGCAAGACGATCTCGATCGCGCGCTGGACATTCTCGATGCGGCACTGACCGCTGCAAGCGCGTGAAAATACTGCTCGATCTTTTGGCTGGTGTTGCGTTGCTCGTATGGGGAACGCACTTCGTCCGCACCGGCATCCTGCGCCAATACGGAAGCGTTTTGCGACGTCTGCTGCGTCACAGCACGAGCAGTCGCTGGCGTGCCTTCGGTGCAGGACTTTCGGTGACCGCTCTGCTGCAAAGCAGCACCGCGACCGCTTTGATCGTTGCCGCATTCGCGGGACAGGGATTGATCGCGACAGCCCCTGCACTTGCGGTGATGCTCGGCGCCGACGTCGGCACGTCGATCGTCACGCTGGTGCTGTCGTTCGATCTCGACTTCCTGGCGCCGATTCTGATCGTCGTCGGCGTCACGTTGTTCCTGCGCAAGCAGGCATCGACGTCGGGCCGGCTGGGTCGCATCCTGATCGGCCTCGGACTCATCCTGTTCGCATTGCAGTGGATTCGCACCGCCGCGCATCCCGTTGTCGACACCGCGGGTGTCAAGGTGCTGTTCGCATCGCTCACGGGCGACGTGATGCTCGACGTGCTCGCAGGTGCTTTGATCACCGTTGTCGTGTACTCGAGCCTTGCGGTGGTGCTGCTCGTCGCGACGTTCGCATCACTCTCGCTCGTCGGCCCCGAAGTCGCGCTCGGCATCGTGCTGGGCGCGAATCTCGGCAGCGGTCTTCTCGCCGTGCTGTCGACGCTGCATTCCGAGATCGAGGCGCGGCGCGTCACGCTCGGCAACTTTCTATTCAAGTTGATCGGCGTCGTGCTTGCAATGCCGCTCGTGAGCTATGCGAGCACAGTCATCGATCGCGTGAACGTTTCAGCCGCGCATGAAGTCGTGTTGTTTCACTTGGCGTTCAACACGGTGCTCGCGATCGTGTTCGTCGGGCTGACCGAGCGCATCGCAAAGTTCACCGAGCGACTGATGCCCTCGCCGCCTCCTTCCGAAGGCGCCGAGAAGCCGCGTCATCTCGATCCTTCGGCGCTCGAAACGCCCGCTCTGGCGATCGGCAATGCCGCGCGCGAGACCTTGCGCATCGCCGATGTCATCGACGAAATGTTGCGCGGGATGCTGGTCGTGCTGCAAACCAACGATCGCGACAAGGCCGAGCGGCTGCGCAAAAAGGACGACGTCGTGGACGAGCTCTACACGGCGGTCAAGCTCTATTTGACGCAGGTTCCCCGCGGCGCGCTCGACGAGCGCGAAAGCCGCCGCTGGACCGACATCGTATCGTTCACGATCAATCTCGAGCAGGTCGGCGACATCATCGAGCGCATTCTCGCCGACATCGAGGATCGCAAGATCGACAAGGGCCACAGCTTTTCGGACGCGGGAATGCTCGAAATCACGGATCTGCATGGTCGCCTGGTTTGCAACCTGCGCCTAGCCACGAGCGTTTTCCTGCACGGCGATCAGAAGAGCGCGCAGGAATTGCTCGCGCAGAAAGTCATCGTTCGCGATTTGGAGCGCGCCTACGCCAACTCGCATCTCGCCCGCCTTGCCGGTAACACGATCGAAAGCATCGAGACCTCGTCGCTGCATCTCGATCTCATCTCCGACATGCGTCGCATCAATTCGCACTTCTGCTCGGTCGCTTATCCGATTCTCGAGGATGCAGGTGTGCTCGCGCGAACACGCTTGATGACGCCGACTGCCGAGACCGTGGCAGCGCTCGCCGACGGCGACGAGCCGAAGAGCGACGAATTGAACAGCGCGCCGCGCGGCGTTTGATTAGCCGATGCAAAAGGCGTCCGAGGGTTCAGAGTGAAGTGTAACTTCGGCGTTGCGCCTTTTGCATCGGAACGAATTTTCGCGCCTCGCCTTGGGGCGGCCCGGCGGCGGTCGCCGGCAACGGCACGAAAAAACGAGACTGTTGCGGGCGCCGCGCTCTTCCGGCCACTTCCCAACTAACGTTGCCGGCGCCCGACATCTCGCTTGCGGTGACGCTTGCCGTTCTGGGCGCGGGCTTTCTGCATGCGCTCTGGAACGCGCTTTTGAAATCGGCCGCCGGCGATCCGGTGCTCGATACAGCGCTGGTTGTCGCCGGCACGACGTTTTTGTGCGTTCCGCTGTTGCTGTTCGTTTCCCCGCCATCACGCGAAGCGTGGCCGTTCGTGTTTGCATCGATGGCCGTTCACTTCGTCTACTACCTTCTGCTTGGCGCGGCGTATCGCCGCGGCGACCTTTCGTTCGCCTATCCGTTGATGCGAGGCGTGGCGCCACTGATCGTGACGCTGCTCGGAGTCGTGTTCCTGCACGAACGCCTCAGCGCGCCGATGCTGGGCGGCATCATTCTCATTTCGGCCGGCATCCTGACCATTGCGTGGTTCGCGAGCGGACGTCACACCGTCGCGGCTGCGCTGTACGCGCTCGCAAACGCCGCGATCATCGCGATCTACACGCTGATCGATGGCGCCGGTGCGCGTATCGCCGGCAGCGCATGGTCGTACGCGGTGTGGTTGACGTGCCTCGACGGCGTGCCGTATCTGACATGGATTGTTTGGCAACGCGGTCGCCCCGCGGTCGACTATTTCTGGCTGCGCAGGCGCCGCGCATTCCTTGCAGGCGCTGCCAGCTTTGGCGCCTATGCCATTGCGTTGTGGGCAATGACGCGCGCGCCGGTTGCGGTCGTCGCTGCACTGCGCGAAGTGTCGGTCGTGTTTGCGGCGTTGATGGGTGCTTTGTTTCTGAAGGAAAGCTTCGGATGGAGACGCATTGCCGGCGCAATCGGCGTGGCGGTGGGTGTCGCCGCGCTACGATTTTGACGGGAGATTCGCGATGAATGTGCCCACGCACGCCCGCGTTGTCATCGTCGGCGGCGGCATCGCCGGCTGCTCGACTGCATATCACCTGACGAAGCTCGGCGTAAAAGATGTCGTGCTGCTCGAACAAGGCCGTCTTACCTGCGGCACGACGTGGCACGCGGCGGGCCTCGTCGGCCAGACGCGTGCAACGCGTAACGCAACGCGCATGAGCCGCTATGGCATCGAGCTTTACGCCTCGCTCGAGCGCGAGACCGGTCTTGCCACCGGCTGGAAGCAATGCGGTTCACTCAACGTCGCGAAAACGCCCGAGCGACTGATGCTGATGCAACGACAGATGGCGCGTGCGAAAAGCTTCGGCGTCGAGTTCGAGTTCGTGAGCGCTTCCGAAGCGAAGCGCATTGCGTCGATACTTCGCACCGACGATCTTGCGGGCGCTGTGTGGATTCCCGGCGACGGCAAAGCGAATCCGACCGACCTTGCGATGTCGCTCGCCAAAGGTGCGCGAACGCGAGGCGCCACGATCATCGAAGGCGTCGAGGTGACACGTGTGGACATCGACCGCGGCCGCGTGCGTGGTGTTGCTTGGAATGACGGCGAGGCAAGCGGTGAAATTGTTTGCGAAACGATCGTTAATTGCGCCGGTCAATGGGCGCGTGCGCTCGGACGTCTCGCCGGCGTCACGGTTCCGCTCTGGTCTGCCGAGCACTTTTATCTCGTCACCGAGCGCATCGAAGGCGTGACCCCCGACCTTCCGGTCATTCGTGATCCCGACGGCTTCATTTATTACAAGGAGGAGGTCGGCGGCCTTGTCATGGGCGGTTTCGAGCCAACCGCGAAGCCCTGGAGCGTCGATCCGATCCCGACCAAGTTTGAATTCCAGTTGCTACCGGAGGATTGGGACCAGTTCGAAGTGCTGATGAACAATGCGATTCACCGCACGCCCTGTCTCGAAACGGCGCCGGTGAAAATGCTGTTGAACGGTCCCGAAAGCTTCACGCTCGACGGCAACTTCCTCTTGGGCGAAGCTCCGAACGTGCGCGGATTCTTCGTTTGCGCGGGCTTCAACTCGGCCGGCATAGCGAACTCGGGAGGCGCAGGACAACTCGTCGCGCAATGGATCGTCGATGGTGAGCCGCCGGTCGACCTTTGGGATGTCGACATCCGCCGCTTCGCGGGATTCCATGCGAACGCGAAACATCTCGCCGATCGCACCGTCGAGACGCTCGGATTGCACTACGCGATGCGCTGGCCGCGCGAGGAGCTCGTCACCGTGCGCCCGTTGCGCCGCTCGCCGCTCTACGATCGATTGAAAGCGAACGGCGCGGTATTCGGCACCAAGCTCAATTGGGAGCGTGCGAATTATTTCCTGCCCGATGGCGAGCACGAGCCCGCACCCACGTTGCTCGCGCCCGGTTGGCTGCCCTACATGCTGGAAGAGCAGCGCGCGTGTCGAGAAAACGTCGTCGTCTTCGATCAAACCTCGTTTGCAAAATTCGTTCTCAAAGGCCGTGATGCCACCGCGGTTCTGCAGCGATTGTGTGCGAACGACATCGACGTTGTCATCGGCCGCATCGTGTACACGGCGATGCTGAACCGTCGCGGCGGCATCGAGAGCGATCTCACGGTGCTGCGCGTTGCGCGCAACGAGTATTTCATCGTCACCGGTTCCGGACAAGCGACGCGCGACTTTTCCTGGATCGAGCGGCATATCGAGGACAACGAGCACGCCGCGCTGGTCGACGTGACGGGCGCGTGGTGCGTGCTGTCACTGATGGGACCGCACGCGGAAGCCCTTCTCGCGCTCTTGTCGCGCGATGATTTCTCGCGGGCCTCGATTCCGTTCTCCACTGCACGCGAAGTCGACGTGGGCTACGCACGCGTTCGTGCGGCACGCATGAGCTACGTCGGGGGGCCGGGATTCGAGCTGTACGTCCCCGTCGAGCAATGCATCACGCTATATGAAGCCCTGCAGGACGCGGGCGCCCGATTCGGATTGCAGGATGCCGGCTATTACACGATCGACGCGTTGCGCATCGAAGCTGGCCGGCGCGCCTGGGGCGCGGAGCTCTCGCCCGACGAGACGCCGTTCGAAGCAGGCTTAAGCTTCGCCGTGAAGCTCGACAAGGCCGTAGCGTTCACCGGCCGCGATGCTCTACTCGCGCAGGCACATGCGTTTTTGCGTAAGCGCCTCGTGCATTTCACTTTTGATGATCGTGCTGCGTTTCCCTGGGGAGGCGAGCCGATCCACATGAATGGAAAACCCGTCGGGGAAATCACGTCCGCAGGCTACAGCCGCAAGCTCGGACGCGCGATCGCGATGGGCTATGCGCGCGGCGACGCGTTGGATGACGCTGCGATCTTGAATGCACGCTGTGCCGTCGAGCTCAACGACGCCCTCGTGAATGTCACGCCGCATGTCGAGCCACCGCGGTAGACTCCTGCTTTTACATGCAAGGAGTTGACTATGGCGCACTACGTCGATGGATTCGTGCTTCCGCTGTCCACCAGCAAAGTCGACGAATACCGCAAGATGGCGGCGCTGGCAGGCAAAGTCTGGCTCGAGCACGGCGCATTGCAATACTGGGAATGCATCGGCGACGACGTGAAGCCGGGCAAGCTCACGTCATTCCCGCAGAGCGTGCAGCTGAAAGATGACGAGACGGTCGTGTTCGCGTGGATCGTCTACGCTTCGCGCGAGGATCGCGATCGCATCAACGCGAAGGTCATGGAAGACCCGCGCTTGAAGGACATGATGGACCCTGCGACGATGCCGTTCGACGGCAAGCGGATGTTCTGGGGTGGGTTTAAGACGCTGCTCGAATTGGAAGCACGCTGATCGTGTAGCGCGTTTCGCTCAGCGGATCACCACGTCGGCGCGCTGCAACAGCTACGCCGGAATCGTGATACCGATGAGCTTCGCCGTCGCCAGGTTCACAGCGAGCTCGAATCGTGCAGGCTGCTCGACGGCCAGCTCACCCGGCTTCGCGCCTTTCAGAATGCGATCCGTATACGAGGCAGCGCGTCGAAACGCCTGGAGGATATCCGGGCCGTAGCTCATCAGCCCGCGGCCCTCGAGGTACTGCTTGTTCGCGAACATCGTGGGCAGGCGCGCGTCGATCGCCGCGCTGCCGAGGTCGCCGCGCTGAGAGATCGTTGCCGGATCCGACAGGATGACAACGCCTTGGATATTCTCGCGCCTCGCCCGGGCGAACGCCGATTGCACGCCGTTCGGAAACCCCGTCGGCAGCGTAACGAGCTCGAGCTTCAGCGCTTCGGCGGCCGCCTCGGTCTCGAGCAGCGCCCGGGGACGCGGGCCATAGCGTTCGTTGAAAAGTATCCCCACTCGCCGCATCCCGGGCATCGCCTCGGCGAACACTTGCAGGCGCTTGGCGCTGATCGCGCGTGTACATCGAATACCCGGTGACATTCCCCCCGGGACGCGAAAGATTGGCGACCAGTCCGCTTGCGACCGGATCACCCGCGGTCGTCATCACGATCGGAATCGTTTTCGTCGCCTTCATTGCGGCGCTCGTGACGTTGGTGCCGGTTGCAACGATGACGTCGACTTTCCGCTCGACAAGGTCGGCTAGCGCCGCTTCGAGCTGAGGCGCGCTCTCGAAAGCGAATCGATAGTCGATGTGGATCGACTTGCCTTGGACGTACCCGAGATCGGCAAGTCCCTCTTCGAAAGTGTCCTCGAACACGCTGCGGCGCATCACCGTTGTCACGTATCCGATGCGCGGCGTCGGCTGCTGCGGCGGACTGCCCGTGGCGACGCGGCCAGCAGTAACAACAAGGAGACGAGTTGGCGTCTGTTCAACGTGTACGAGGCCATCGTGGCATTCCCGATTGCAATTTAGCGTGTGCCGAACAGCGCAGGAAGCCACAGCGACAGTCCGGGAATGTAGGTGACCAGCAAAAGCGCAAGGCACATCGCGCCGTAGAAAGGCCATAGCTCACGACTGACCTCTTCCATCGTCACCTTGCCGATCGCGCAGCCGACGAAAAGCGTCGGGCCCACCGGCGGGGTGATCAGCCCGATGCCGAGATTCAGGATCATGATCATGCCGAAGTGCACGGGATCGATGCCGAGCTTGACGATGACCGGCAGGAAGATCGGCGTGCAGATCAAGAGCATCGGCGCGAGATCCATGAACGTACCGAGAATCAGCAGCAGGATGTTTACCAGAAAGAGGAACACATACTTGTTCTCGGAAACGGTCAGAAAGAACGACGTCACCTTCGCCGGAATCTGCATGATCGCCATCATGTAGCCGAACGCGACCGAAAAGCCGATCAGCATCATTACCATCGCGACCGTCTTGACGACGCGATGCACGAGATGCGGAAGCTCGCGCCATTTATAGTCGCGATAGACGAGGAACGTCACCAGAAACGCATACACGCAGGCGACCGCTGCCGATTCGGTTGGCGTAAATACGCCCGACAGGATGCCGCCCATGATGATGACAACCGTGACGAGTCCCCACAGTGCGTCGATCACGATCCTCGGGACTTGCGCCAGCGGGATCGGCTCGCCCTTCGGATATTGCCGCCGGTGTGCTGTCCACAGAACGAGGCCGATCAGGCACAGCCCGAACAACAGGCCCGGCAGGATTCCGGCGATGAACAGTTTGGCAACAGAGATCGTTCCACCTGCCGCCAGCGAGTAGATCACGGCGTTGTGCGATGGCGGAATCAACAGCGCCTGCACCGATCCGCAGATGGTCACGTTGGTCGCGAAGACGCGCGGATAGCCGGCCTTGACCATCTGCGGAATCATCACGCTGCCGATCGATGCGGTGTCCGCCACCGACGACCCCGAGATGCATCCGAACAGCGTGCTCGCGAGAATATTGACGAGTGCAAGGCCCCCGCGGATGAAGCCGACGAACACCCGCGCCAGATTGATGAGGCGCATGGCCATGCCGCCTTCGGCCATGATCGCGCCGGCGAGCACGAAGAACGGGATCGCGAGGAGCGCAAAGTCGTCGGTGCCGTCGGAGATCTTCAGCATCACCGCCTCGAGCGGGATGTCCACCCAGAACGCGGCGATCAGCGCCGCCAATCCGAGCGCGTAGGCCACCGGCAGCGCAAGCGCACAGAGGAGCGCGAACGAGCCCAGGAGAACGAGCGCGTCCATCGTTATTCGAGCTCCGCCGCCTGATCGGAATACATGATCGACGTCTTGGGCGGATCACCGACCCACACGCGCTCGATCAAAAACAGCAGCGTCAACAAGCCCGCGATCGGAATCGGCGCGTAGACGAACGCCACCGACAGCCACGGAAACTCCGCAATCGTCGAGTTCTGTACGACGATGCAAAGATAAATGCCGTAGACCAGCATGAACAGCGTGATCGCGGCCATGCACACGTTCACGCCTTGCAGCATCGCGCGGCGTGTCGACGGGCCGACCGCATTCAGCAACGCTTCGACCGCGATATGAACGTTTGCGCGATAAACCGCGGAGCCGCCTACAAACGAGAAGATCACCATCATGATCACCGAGGCCGGCTCGGGCCATGACAGAGCCCTGTTCAGAACGTAGCGCATGAACACGCCGAGTGGGATGATGAGCGTGATGGCGACGAGCGCCACGCCGGAGATGATCACGCAGACAAGATACAAGCGTTCCATCGCGCGCTGATAGGCCTGTTGCGCGTGCGTCATGTCGGCTCCGTTGAAAAAAAAGGCACGCGTCGTGGGTGTGCGACGCGTGCCACTTGTCGACTAGCGTGGACTATTTCGTTTCTTCGATGCGCTTTAGAAGTGCGGCGTATTTGGAGCCGTATTTTTCGCGGATCGGCTGCGTTGCCGTATAGAAAGCCGCCTTGTCCGCCTGCACGAACTGCACACCCGCGGCCTTGAGCTTCGCTTCCGCGTCGGAAGTGTACTTGTCCCAAAGCTCGCGTTGTTCCAACTGCGCCTCGCGCGAGAGCTTGCGCACCAGCGCCTGATCTTCCTTCGACAATGCGTCCCACGTGCGCCGGCTGAACACGAAGATCTCGGGAATGATGAGGTGACCGGTCAGGCTGTACACCTTGCTGACCGTATAGTGATTCTGCGCAAGCAATGTCGGCGGATTGTTTTCCGCGCCATCGACGACGCCGGTCTGCAGCGCGCCATAAAGCTCGTTGAAGCCCATCGAGATGCCGTTACCGCCCATCGCGTTCATCGTCTCGACGAAAAGCGGATTGCCCATCATCCGGATTTTCATGCCCTTGAGGTCGGCGGGCTTGGTGACCGGCTTGTTCGAGTAAACGTTGCGCGTTCCGGCGTCCATCCATCCGAGCACGACGAGGCGCGACTGCGGCGATGCGGTGACGCGCTCGAGGAGCTCTTGTCCGATCGGGCCGTCGATGACTTTGCGCATATGCGCTTCGTCGCGAAAGATGAACGGCAGATTGAAGACGTTGAGATCGTCGACGACCGGTCCCATCGCGCCGACCGAGATGCGCGCGATCTGCAGCGCGCCGACCTGCGCCTGCTCGATCATCTCCTTCTCGCCGCCGAGCTGCATCAGCGGGAACATCTGGATCGAGATGCGCCCGTTGGTTTCCTTCTCGAGCTTGTTGCCCATCCGCACGATCGCTTCGACCGTCGGATAGCCTAGCGGATGCACGTCCGACGCTTTCCACACCACCTTCTGTTGCGCGTAGGCGGGCGTGAGCGGCCCGAGCGACGCAGCCGCGACCAGTGCCGCCGACGACTTCACGAATTCACGACGTTTGCCTTGCATGCTTCACCTCCTCCGGGTCATTCGATCGATGACTGACAAACAACGAGTGTAAACGACGGGCTGTATGATGTCCTACACCATGAACCTTAGCAACATTTGACGTGACGAGTCGCGACGCGCCGTATCGCTTCACGACCACACCCCGGCGCGGTCGCACGCCGAGCAAACCGGGTGTTGGCACCGCTCAGGTGCAAAGCCTGACGCGCGGGCTGTCGATTCTCGAGACGATCGCGCGTGCAGGTTCCGGACTTTCGCTGACCGATGTCGCCCAACGCGTCGGCCTGGCCCCCTCGACTGCGCATCGGCTGTTGGCGACGCTCGAAAAAATGGGCTACGTCTTTCAGGCGGGTGACCTGGGTCTTTGGTATGTCGGCCTTCAATCATTTACCGTCGGCTCGAGCTTTTTGACCGCCCGCGACTGGGTCGCGCAAAGCCATCCTGGAATGCGCCGGCTGATGGAGCAGGCGGGCGAAACCGCGAACCTCGCGATTCTCGACGGCACCGACGCGGTGTTCATCGATCAGGTGCAATGCCACGAGACGATGCGCACGATCGTGCGACTCGGCAGCCGCGTTCCGCTGCATGCGTCGGGGGTGGGCAAGGCAATTTTCGCGACGCTGCCCGACGAGCAGATCGACGCGATTCTCAAAGTGCGCGGATTGCCGCGCATCACCGAGAACACGATCACCTCGCCCGAAACGATGTGGGCGAGCCTTCGCGTGATCCGACAGCGCGGCTATTCGTTCGATGACGAAGAGCATCTCATGGGTACGCGCTGCGTCGCGAGCGCGATCTACGACGAGCATGGCGAAGGACTTGGGGCGATTTCGCTCGCGGGACCGGTGTCGCGCCTGCCCGATGCTCGCATCAAGCAGCTGGGGCCGATCGTCGCGCATATCGCCGAGGAAATTTCGCGCCGACTCGGCGGACGCTGGCCGCATCCCTATTAGAGAGACGGCCGCTCACCCCCCGCCCTTCCTTCGATACGCGCCCAGCGGCGCGCCAGCTCCGGTTGCGTAGGGGGCTTCCAGCGCGCGAGCAAATCATCGGCGGCATCCATTTCATTGCACGTGAGCGCGATATCGCATCCCGCGGCAATCACGGCATGCGCGCGCGCCACGATGTCCCCGGCGGCATGCGCCCCCGCCATTCCGAGATCGTCGGAGAAAATGAGTCCATCGAAGCCCAGGCGCTCGCGCAGAATCGTCGTGCACCAGATGCGCGAGTAACCTGCAGGAGCGGAATCGACAGCGGGATACACGACGTGCGCCGCCATCACCGCTTCGAGTCCTTCGTGAACGAGCGCCGCGAAGGGAACGAGATCGTCGATCGTGATGTCCTCGAGCGAACGATTGTCGACAGGCAACTCGGAGTGCGAATCGGCCGCAATACAGCCATGTCCGGGAAAGTGCTTGCCACAGGCAGCCATGCCACCCGCCGCGAGTCCGCGCCGCAACGCCGACGCAAGATGCGCGACCGCGTTCGGATTGCGATGCAAAGCGCGGTCGCCGATGATCGTGCTCGCGCCGTAATCCAGATCGAGCACCGGCGTGAACGACAAGTCGACGCCGTGCGAGCGGAGCTCGGACGCAATCGTCCAGCCGACTTTCGCCGCCTCTCTTTGCGCTGCCGCGACATCGCGGTCCCATAGCTCGCCGAGCGTTCGCATCGGCCTTGGACACGTGAAGCCGTCGCGAAAGCGCTGCACGCGACCGCCTTCATGATCGACTGCAATCACAAGATGGGGAGTGCGCAACGCGCGGATCGCTTCCGTCAACGCGGTGAGTTGCGCCGTGTCGATGAAATTGCGCGTGAACAGGATGACGCCACCGACCAACGGATGCGACAGGCGAGCGACGTCCGCTTCCGCAAGCGCAGTTCCCTCGATTCCCAGCATCACCGGACCGCGCGGCAGCTGAGCGCGCATCACCCGCGCGCCTGCGCGGCTTCGCGCATCAAGCGCTTCATCTCGCGCACCGCCTCTCGCAAGCCGATGAAAATCGAGCGCGCGACGATTGCGTGTCCGATGTGAAGCTCGCGCACGCCAAAGAGCGCAGCCACCGGCTGAACGTTGAAATAGTTGAGCGCATGGCCCGCGTTGAAGCGCATGCCCAGCGAGCGAATCGCATCACCCGCCACGCGAATCTTGTCGAGCTCGGCAACCACCGCTTCGCTCTCGGGATCGCGTCCGCGCGCGTGAAACGCGTGCGCGTACGGACCGGTGTGCACTTCACATACGCGCGCGCCGATGCGCGACGCCGCCTCGACTTGGCGGACATCGGCATTGATGAACACGCTGGTCATGATGCCGGCTTGCGCGAGACGCTTCACCGTCGGCGCGAGCTTGTTTTCATGCGCGAGGACATCGAGTCCGCCTTCGGTCGTGACTTCCTGCCGACCTTCGGGCACCAGCATCGCCATCTCGGGCTTCAACTTCACGGCGATGTCGACCATCTCATCGCTTGCCGCCATTTCCAGATTGAGCTTGATGTGGGTCAGATCGCGCAAGCGCCGCACGTCCTCGTCCTGAATGTGCCGTCGGTCTTCGCGCAGATGCACAGTGATCCCATCGGCGCCACCGAGATGCGCTTCGACGGCAGCCCACACGGGATCAGGCTCCCAGGTGCAACGCGCCTGCCGGACAGTGGCGACGTGATCGATGTTGACACCGAGCTCGATCATGTTCATTCGCGGTTCGATTCATCGTCAAGCGCAGCAAGATCGGCCGCGATGCGCCGGCTTTCGATGCGGCGTGATTCCAGATAGTGGTCGAGTATCTCGCGCATCAGTCGCTTCGCTTCGGCGGCGGTTTCGGTATCGGGGTAACGTGATTGTGCGAGCGCGATCAGCGTTGCGCCGCGCACGATGGGCCAGCGCGCGCCGGGCTCGGCCGCAACGCGATGCGCGCCTTTGTCGAACGCGTAATGGTAGCGCGTCGTTGGATCGATCGCGCCCCCGCCGGCCTCGAGGTCGAGCGGCAGCGCGTAACCGAGCTCGGTCAACAAACGCAGCTCGAAATTGCGTAACGTCGTCGCTTGTGCCGACGCCGATGCATCGTGCGAAAGCAATGCCAGCGCGTTTTCGTATTCGTCCCACAGCCTGGGATGCGGATCCTCCCGTGCCAGCAGCTTCAATACGAGCTCGTTCAAATAGAACGCCGACATCAGCGCCCGCCCGGCGGGTCGCGCCATCCCGCCGCGCCACTCCGCTTTGACGAGCGTCTTCAACTCCGTCGTGCCGCCCCACGAAAGCGCGAGCGGCTGAAACGCCTGCAACAGGCCGCGCATCTCGGAGCGCGGACGCTTCGCGCCTTTGGCGACCAATCCAACACGTCCGAATTCGCGCACGAACGCTTCGACGATAAGGCTCGTTTCCTTGTACGCGTAGGCGTGCAGCACGTACGCGGGCTGATCGTCGTGCCGTTCGGAAAGCGCCCGCGTACCCATCGTTAAAGTCAGAAGCCCAGGCGAGTGAGCGTCGCCGCGTCGCTCGCCCAGCCTCTTTTCACGCGCACCCACACTTCCAGATACACCGGGCCGCCGAACAGCTCCTCGAGATCGCGCCGCGCTGACATCGAAATCGATTTCATGCGCTCGCCTTTGTCGCCGAGCAGGATCGCCCGTTGCGAAGCTCTATCGACCAGAATGCTCGCAAAGATTCGCCGCAATGCGCCTTCCTGCTCGAACTTGTCGATCGTGACCGTCGTGGCGTAAGGGATCTCGTCGCCAACGAGGCGAAACACTTTTTCGCGCACGAATTCGGCGGCCAGAAAGCGCTCGTCGCGATCGGTGAGTTGGTCATCGGCGAAGAGCGGGCCGCTTTCCGGCAGCAGCTTTGCGATCTCCTCCTTGAGCGCATCGAGCTGAATGTTCTTTTCAGCGGATACGGGCACGATTGCCGCAAACTCGCGAAGCGCCGCGATGCGCGCAAGCAACGGCAGCAGTTCATTGCGATCCGAAAGCGCATCGACCTTGTTCAGGACCGCGACAACGCGCGCATGGGCAGGCGCCAAGTCCAGCACCGCTCGGTCGGCCTGCGCGAGCTTCGCCGCGTCGATCACCCACACGATCACGTCGACGTCGACGAGGCCGTCGCGCACCGTGCGATTGAGGCGATCGTTCAACAGCGAATGATGGCGCGTCTGAAAACCCGGAGTGTCGACGAAAATGAACTGGCGTTGCGGCTCGCTCAGCACTGCGCTGATCCGATGGCGCGTCGTCTGCGGCCTTTTCGACGTGATCGACAGCTTGTGGCCGACCAGTGCGTTGAGAAGCGTCGACTTTCCGACGTTCGGTCGTCCGACGATCGCGACATGACCACAGCGATGCGCGGAAGTCGTTGCCCCGCTCACGACGATGACGGCGAAAACTTCGACGCAGTCACAGCAGCGTACGCGGCGGCGGCTGCTGCCTGCTCCGCCGTGCGCCGGCTCGATCCTTCACCGCGCGTCGCAATTCCGAGCGAGGCAATGCTGCATTCGACGCTGAACGTCTGCGCGTGCGCCTCGCCGCTCACTTCGGCCACGCGATATTCAGGAACCGGAATCCTTCGCGCTTGCAACCATTCCTGCAAGCGCGTCTTGGCGTCCTTGCCGAGCGCCTGCGGATCGGCATCGCGCAACACCTGACCAAAGGTACTGTCGATGATGCTTTTCGCCGCATCGAATCCGCCGTCGATGAACACTGCGCCATAAAGCGCCTCGAGCGCGTCGGCGAGAATCGACGGCCGGTCGCTGCCGCGGCTTTTGTGCTCGCCTTCGCCAAGACGAATCGCTTCGCCGATGCCGATGCGGCGCGCGACTTCGGCAAGCGTGTCGCGATTGACAAGGCTTGCGCGCATGCGCGACAGATCGCCTTCATGACTCTCGGGAAAGCGCTCGTGCAACGACAGCGCGACGACGCAATTCAGCACGGCGTCGCCGACGAACTCGAGACGCTCGTTGTGCGAAGCCCCATAGCTTCGATGCGTCAGCGCCTGTGCGATTAGGCGAGGCTGCCGGAACGTGTAGCCGAAGCGCGCTGAGAATTCGTCAGGACCTGCCATCCACGCTAGTAAGGGTCACCGGGTCGACGTCGTCTCGAACTCGAGGAGGATGTACGCGTTGCCGACCATGTGCAGCCGCCGCTCCCACGCCAGCTCGGCGGTGAGTTGCGCGCCGTTGCGCTGCAGAATCGCGTCGCGCGCTTTCACGTTCTCGACGTAGCTCGTCTGCAGCCTGCGCTCGAGCTCGGCGCGAAAGGCCTGCGGATTGTTGACGTCCGCCGTGCCGCTTTTCATCGTGTCGTCGAGCGCGCGCTTGACCGACATCCATTCGATGTACGCGGGAAGCACGCGAAATCCCACCAGCGCGAAGATCACGACGACCGCAGCCACGATCAGAAAGCCGAAGATCGTGATGCCGCTCTGTCTATCGCGACCGAACTGCGCCATCGACGGTTGTCTCGACAACTGCATTGGCGAATCTCCCCTCAGCGTATCCCGCTGCCGACGCGCTGGAACGAGAAGCTCGCGATGTCGTCCCAATTGAACCAGATGAAGAACGCGCGGCCGCGGATATGATCGTCGGGCACGAAGCCCCAATAACGGCTGTCGTCGCTCGCGTCTCGATTGTCGCCCATCATGAAATAGTGACCGGCGGGGACGGTGCATGCGAAGCCGCGGTCATTGTAGTCGCAATTCTCGCGTCCCGGGAACGACCGTACGCCGCCTGGCATGACGGACGGCGCCTGCGGATGAACGGCAATCGTATACTCGTGCGAGCCATCCGCCGTCCTTTCAATCCGCCGCTCGGTCGTTTCGAAGCGAAGGCCCTCGAGATAGCTGTAGCTCCCGTCGGCCCGTTGCGGCAACGGCTTCCCATTGACCGAAACCATCTTGTCGCGATATTCGACGCGGTCTCCTCCCATGCCTACGACCCGCTTGATGAAATCCTGCGATGGATTGATCGGATAGCGAAACACGACGACATCGCCGCGCTTGGGATCGGTGAGCGGAACGATCTTGCGCTCGACGATCGGCAGGCGCAGCCCGTAGACAAACTTGTTGACCAGGATGTAATCGCCGACGACGAGCGTCGGACGCATCGACGAGCTTGGAATACGAAACGGCTCGGCGAGAAACGAGCGCAACAGAAAGACGATCAGGAGGACCGGGAAGAAACTCTTCGGATACTCGATCCACCACGGCTCGCGCGTCAGGCGCGCTTCCATCTCCGCTCGCTCTCGAACCACCGCGCCATCGCCGTTGGTGAGCGCGGTGCTGCGCCGAAGGTCGAAATCCGAAAGCGCGCGTCGCGCATCCGCCTCACGGCGCCGCGCGAACACGAGCTTGTCGGCGAACCACATGACGCCGGTGAACAGCGTCAGCAAGAAAAGGATCAGCGCGAAATTCATCGTGTTATCGGGCGGCGGAAGCGACGCGGGCGAATTGTCCCATGAGCGACGGCCATCTCAAGCGTCGTTCGGCGCCCGCTATCCGCAGCCCGTCGCAACTACGCAACACCTACTTGTCCCCGACCTGCAGAATCGCGAGAAACGCTTCCTGAGGAATTTCCACGCTGCCGACCGATTTCATGCGCTTCTTGCCGGCCTTTTGCTTTTCCAGGAGCTTGCGCTTGCGCGTCACATCGCCGCCGTAGCACTTGGCAAGCACGTCCTTGCGCAACGCCTTCACCGTTTCACGCGCAATGATCTGCGCGCCGATCGCCGCCTGAATGGCGACATCGAACATTTGGCGCGGTATCAGTCCGCGCATTTTCGCGACGACCTCGCGGCCGCGGTATTGCGCGACCGACCGATGCACCATGACCGACAGTGCATCGACGCGCTCACCGTTGATCAGGATGTCGAGCTTCACAACATCGGCGGGTCGAAATTCCACGAACTCGTAATCCATCGACGCGTAACCGCGCGACACGCTTTTGAGCCGATCGAAAAAATCCATCACGACTTCGGCAAGCGGCAGCTCGTAGGTGAGCACCACCTGGCGCCCGTGGTATTGCATGTCCTTTTGCAGGCCGCGCTTCTCGGTGCACAAGGTGAGCACCGGCCCCACATAATCCTGCGGAACGAGGATCGTCACGCGAATGATCGGCTCGCGAATCTCCTCGACGCGCGACGCATCGGGCAGCTTCGAAGGATTCTCGATGTCGACCACGCTTGCGTCACGAAGCAGGAGTTGATAGATCACCGTCGGTGCGGTGGTGATCAAGTCCATGTCGTATTCGCGCTCGAGGCGCTCTTGCACGATGTCCATGTGCAAAAGCCCAAGGAAGCCGCAGCGAAAGCCGAACCCGAGCGCCTGCGACACTTCCGGCTCGAAATGGAGCGATGCGTCGTTCAACTTGAGCTTGATCAACGCATCGCGAAGCGCCTCGTATTGATTCGACTCGACGGGATAAAGCCCGGCGAACACCTGCGGCTTCACTTCCTTGAAGCCCGGCAGCGCCGCTGCCGCGGGCTTCGCTGCGTGAGTGACCGTGTCACCGACTTTCGCGTCGGGCAATTCCTTGATTCCGGCGATGACGAATCCGACTTCGCCCGCAGACAGCAATTCGCGCGCGACCGACTTCGGCGTGAACACGCCGACCTGCTCGCAGCCATGCACAGCGCCGGTGGCCATCAACAGCAGCTTGTCACGCGGCTTCAACGTGCCGTTCATGACCCGCACGAGCATCACGACACCCACGTAGTTGTCGAACCACGCGTCAATCACCAGCGCCTGCAACGGCGCATCGGCATCGCCTTGCGGCGGCGGCACGCGCGCAATGATGGCTTCGAGAATGTCGTCGATGCCCTCACCCGTTTTCGCACTCGCGCGAATCGCGTCGTGCGCCGGAATGCCGATGATGTCCTCGATCTCCTCGATGACGCGATCGGGCTCGGCCGAAGGTAGGTCGAGCTTGTTCAGCACGGGAACGACTTCGACGCCCTGCTCGATTGCCGTGTAGCAGTTCGCAACCGTTTGGGCTTCGACACCTTGCGAGGCATCGACGACCAGCGCCGCGCCCTCGCACGCAGCAAGCGAGCGCGAGACTTCATAAGCGAAGTCGACATGACCCGGCGTGTCGATCAGGTTGAGGTTATAAATCTCGCCGTCACGCGCCTGGTAGAAAAGCGCGGCGGTTTGCGCCTTGATCGTGATGCCGCGCTCGCGCTCGAGGTCCATCGAATCGAGCACCTGCTCGCTCATTTCGCGCTCGGCCAGGCCGCCGCAACGCTGAATGAAGCGGTCGGCCAGCGTCGACTTGCCGTGGTCGATGTGCGCGATGATCGAGAAGTTGCGGATGCGTTGCACGGTTTACATTCAGAAAAGAGAAAGGGCACTGCAAAAGTGCCCTCGCCCAGCACAAACTGCTGAATTTTAGCGGATATCGGTTGGTTCCGCGAGGACCGCGCGAACGCGAGCCATGTCGAGTCGCCACCGACATAGCTCGTTTTGCGGAAGACACTCGTTGGCGAACAACACCGGCACCGCATCACCGTACGCCGCTTCGAGCGCTGCATGTTCCGGCGCGTCGACGTCGATGATCGTAAGCGGCGTTGCGCCGATCATCATTCGCAACTGCGCCTCCATTTCGTCACACAAGTGGCAATGCGCGCGAGACAACAGCATCAGCTGAACGCGGTGGCGTTGCGTGATCAAGTGCTGATCCCTTTTTTTTCGACAGCTCCATCCAACGCCGCCTCAAGCGCCGGCAACGCTGCTTTGAGGCCAAGCGTCACGCCACGGCCGTGCAGCGCGCTCAACGCGTACTGGTCGATGCGACCCCGCAACGCCTCTGCGAGTGCACGGCCCCGAGCCACGATGAAGTCGCTCCACGGCGTCGGTTCGATCGCGGCGAAGGAATGCAGCGCCTCGACGTGCCGCATTGCCTCGTCGACATCGCGCGCTTCGAGCGACGCCTCGATCGCCTGGTCGCGAAACCAGAAGTGGTTGTGCGAAATCGAGCCTTCGGCGAGCAACAGTTCGCCGCGCCGCAAGAACTCGAGCCGCTCGGCCGACGAGTCGGCTATGCGCGCCAACCCAGCGAGCAGAATCGGGCCTGCAAAGCGTTCCCCGATCGGCTTGAGCACCTCCAGGCCCTCGTTAAAGCGCGTGAGCGCGAGCGACCGATCGCCTGCACGACTCGCGATGACACCGAGCATCGCCAGATCGATCGAGGCGAACCGTCGCGATCCGATCTCCCGCGCAAGTGCGAGTCCGCGTTCCAGCGGGGCCGCCGCTTCCTCGTCGCGGCCAGCGCCGACCAGAACGAGCCCCGCCACTTCGTCGCTCATCGCTTCTGCCAGCCGATGACCGATCGAGCGCGCATCGCGGAACACTTCGTCCACCGTCGCCAATGCGCGCTCGACTTTGCCGAGGTACTTATCGATCACCGCGGTCATGTTGCGGTTCATCAGCGTGGAACGAAGATCGCCGCGACGGCGCGCAAGCGAGATGCATTGCTCGAACGCTTCGCGCGCCGTCGCCATTCTCGCGTTGGCGTACAAGACGTCCGCCAAGCCGGACAACGCCTGCGCTTCCACGCCTTCGTCGTGGCATGCGCGAGAGAGCGAAAGGGCGCTTTCATGCGCCAGCGCACAGGCCGGGAGGTCGCCTCGGACGAATGCGAGGCTTCCCCTCAGATAGGCAATTCGCGCCTGCTCAGCTACCAGATCGAGCCTTTCCGCGATCGGCTGCGCGAGTGATAGCGCCGCCAGCGCCGGCTCGAGCGCGCTGGTGAGTCGATGCGCCGACGCCAATCCGATTTGTGCCGCGCAACGCTCGGCGTCGTCGCTTGCCTGCGTTGCCGCTTGCTGGAACGCGGCCACCGCGCTAGCTGCGTCGCCAAGATCGCGCGCGAGCGACCCGATCAGCATCTGCAACGTGTAGCCAAGCGAACGATCCTGCGCATGACGAGACCCGCGGATCGCCAGTGACAAAGCATTGGCGAGCCGCAGCGCAGCGGCTTCGGACCGGGCGGCTTCGAGAAAGGCTTGGGCGGTGCTCGGATCGTTCGCGCGCTCGAGGTGCTCGGCTCTGAGCACCACGTCGCGACCCGTGAACCATTCGGCCGCGCCACAGTGCAGCTCCCGTCGAGCGCTGTGCAACAGCGAGTTATAAGCGGCCTCGCGAATCAGCGCGTGCGCGAACGCCAACGCGCCGACATCGTCTTGCCGAACGAGTCCCCGGCTCAAAGCCACAGTGAAGTCAACGCGCTTGCCGGGCAGCATATGGTTCACGAGTTCGACATCGAAGCGCTGCCCCGCGACTGAGGCGGCCTGCAGGGCTTCCTTCTCGGCGGACGGTAGCCGGTCGAGCCGCGACAGCACGACGCTCGCGATCGACGATGGGATCGAGTCGCCTTCAACGCCGCTTTCGACGAGCTGGGTCAGAAACAGCGGATTGCCCTGCGCGCGCTCGATGCAACGCCGGGCCGTTTCCGATGCTGCATTCAGCACCGTAGCCGCGAGCTCGAGCGCCTCGGCTTCGCTGAGCGGCTGCAGGTCGATTACTTCGCAATCACCGAAAGCAGCAACACCCGTAGGATCGCCTTCATGGCGGGTGGTGAATACGAGCAAGATCGCGCAGTCGCGCACTTTATCGCGAAGCGCGCAGAGTGCCGTCAACGTTGCCGCATTGGCCCAATGGATGTCTTCTACGAGCATGACGAGTCGACGCTGCTGCGACGCGGAAGCAGCCAGCGCCGCAATCGCATCGATTGATCCTCGCGTTCGCGTATCCGCGTCCATCGCGTCGAAGCGGCTCGCAGCCGATTGCGCAATGCCGAGAAGGTCGGCGACAAACGGCTCGACGCGAGGCTCGGCCTTGCGTTCCGCGATCGCACGATCGAGCGTCCGCCGCTGCGCCTCGTGCGGGTCCGACGCGGAAAGTCCGAGCAGCGAACGGGTCAGCGTCGGCAGCACCTCGCGCTCGCGGGCGACCCCGAAGTCGAGCACGCTGGCGACATGGCATGCGCAGTCCTGCTCCGCGGCGGTACCCATGAAGGACCACGCAAGCCGGGATTTGCCAACACCCGGTTCGCCGCGAATCACTATCGCCGCGCCACGTCGCTCGGTCTGCAGCGCTTCGAGCAGGCTCGCAAAATGAATGCGCTCGCGCGCCCGCCCAACCAACCGATGCCTACCGCCGCCACTATCGTCTGTGACGGCGTTGACGCGCCACAGTGGCATTTCACCGGCGAAGCCGCGGACCGCGATCGTGCCTCGCGATTCGACGACGAGCTTGGAGGCGAGCGCTCGCCGTACGTCGTCCGATACGATCGTCTCGCCCGCCCCAGCAATCTCCTCGAGTCGCGACGCGAGATTGGCGGCATCGCCGGTCACCGTGTAATCGGCGCGCGTCGCGCTGCCGACCGCGGCTGCAACGACTTCGCCGCTGGCGATGCCGATGTGCACGGCCAACGGCCTTCCATATTCTGCCGTCAGCGCGCCGATGCGCTCGTGGATGTCGCAAGCGGCCCGGACTGAGCGCTCGATGTCGTTCCCGTGAGCGACGGGCGCTCCGAAGATCGCCATCGTCGCATCGCCGATGTGCTTGTCCACCGTTCCGCCGGCGCGCGTGATGGCGCCATCGACGATCTCGAAGTAGCGCCCCAGCAGCGCGCGCACCTCTTCAGCGTCGAGCTCGGTCGTCAGCCGCGTGAACCCCGCCAGGTCGGCGAACAACACCGCGACGGGACGGCGTTCGCCGCTGCTCTTCGACGCATGAGAAACGACCCGCGCGCCGCACTGCGAGCAGAAGCGGGCATCCGCTGAGAGCTCGGCGCGGCACTCCGGGCACTCCCGCAGCGCTTTCGTCATGAGATTGCCCTGCGTGGTGGAGTCGCGATGATGCCACCCGAATGCGCAGCGAAGGTCCCGCTATCAGTTCCTCGGTCCCCTCTATTCCCCGTTCTGCAATCGGATCGTCGAAAAGAACGTCTGCTCACCTCGCTTCAATTGCAACGTGACACTCGCGCCCTTGTCGAGCTTCGCGAGCATGTCGTTCACTTGCGCAGCGCCTTTCGCTTCGGTCGTCACCCCTTTGTTGATGATCGCCAGAATGACATCCCCCGCTTGCACGTTGCCGCGCACGCCGCCGGGAATCTCGTCCACGAGCACGCCGCCTTTCACGTCCGCTTCCTTGCGCTGCTCCGCCGTCAAATCGGACAGCACGAGTCCCATGCGATTGGGCTTGGCCTTTTCCTTCGGCGCGGGAGTGGTTCCTCCGCGGCGCAATTCGCGCGGCGTTTCCTGAGCCAGCTCGGCAACTACGACTGCGATTTCACGCGACTGCCCCGCGCGCCACACGGTCAACACCACTTTCTTGCCCGGCTGCACTTGCGTGACGATGCGCGGCAGCACGTTGCTATTGGTCACATCGCGACCGTCGACTTTCAAAATGATGTCGCCCGCCTCGACGCCTGCCTTTTCCGCGGGCCCGCCCTTCTCCACTGAATTGACGAGCGCACCGCTCGCTGCCTTCAATCCGAACGAGTCGGCCGCTTCCTTGGTCACTTCCTGAATCTGCACGCCGATGCGACCGCGTGTCACGCGTCCCTTGTCGCGAATCTGCGTGACGGTGTTCATCGCGACGTCGATCGGAATCGCGAACGCAAGTCCCATGTAACCACCCGAGCGCGAGTAGATCAGCGAATTGATTCCGACCACCTCGCCGCGCAGATTGAACAGCGGGCCGCCGGAGTTGCCCGGATTGATCGCAACATCGGTCTGGATGAAAGGCACCAGATTTTCCTGCGGCAGATCGCGCCCCTTCGCGCTGACGATTCCCGCAGTCATCGTGTTCTCGAGACCGAACGGTTTTCCGATTGCGACGACCCATTCACCGACCTTCAATTTTTCCGGATCACCGATCGTGACCTTCGGCAGGTTCGTCGCATCGATCTTGAGCACGGCAACGTCGCTGCGCTTGTCCGATCCGACCACTTTTGCGATGAACTCGCGCCGGTCGGTCAGGCGCACGCGGACTTCGTCGGCCGAATCGACGACATGCGCATTGGTGACGATATAGCCATCGGCGCCGACGATGAACCCCGATCCTGCGCTTTGCGCATCGAACTCGCGCGGTTGCGGCCCACCGCGCGGCACCTGTCCGAAGCGGCGAAAGAATTCGTAAAAGGGATCATCTTCCGAAAGCTCGGGGACGCGCTGGCGCCGCACGCGCTGCGTGACATCGATCGACACCACCGCCGGCCCCTGCCTTTCGTAGAGATCGGTGAAGTCCGGCAACAGTCCTGCGCGTCCCTGCGCTTCCGCCGTGCTTGCGAACGGCAGGAGGAACGCGATGAAGAGTGTCGCAACGGCACTGCGAGCGAGAGCGGTTGGAGCGCGAGCGACCGGCATGATGACAACCTCGTGACGTGACATTGTTGTTCGGGTGATCGATGCAAAAGGCGTCCGCCCGTTCGGCGGCTGTCGACGCTTCGGCGTTGCGCCTTTTGCATCGAGTTTAATTCAGGCGGTCGCTCTAGGAGCGGTCCGTCCAGCGCCCGCGCGAAACGGATGGAAAAAACGAGCATCGTGCGACCTGCCAAGCCTAGTCTCGCAACGTGCATGAGTTACTGGCGCCGGCCGACGCTATGGGCGATCTGACGCACCGTCGTCGCCGGCGCTTCGCCCAAAACGGTAATCAGAAATTCATCGAGCTTCAACGCAAAGACATTGAGCCCGCCCTGGCGCAACGCACCAGACGCGTGACCCGGCGAGGCTGACAGCGGCTCGACGAACACGCTGACCGCCACCAGCCCGTCCGAATAGACGAGATGCGCAACCGCATCGCGGCGACCGCGCAGCGTTCGATAGCCTTCGCTGATCTTCATGAAACCGGGCGGCAGCTTGGTGACGACCCAGCCCGTGTCCTGCGGCGTAGCATCGCCCGCCGAGCCTTGCCGAACTTGCCAATCCGGCGGCGTCGTTCCCCACGTCGGCTTCACCGCGTCGCGATCGAGCTTCACGTTGAGCGTGATGTCCGAAAACGCGAACTGCTCGACGATCTCGCCTTTTTCGTTGATGAGGCGCGCCTTGAGCAGCAGTCCAGTGTCCCGGTCGGCCCAGAACTTGTGCCCGTAGCGCAAGCCATCGCGCGGCTCGAACACGAACGCTTGCGCCTCGAGCCCCGCGACGCGCGCGGATTCAGCCTTGCGAAAATCGTAATACTGCGTCAAAGCCGCAAGCTGCTGCGGTGACAGTGAGGGAAACACGTTGCGAAACACGCGCGGCTCGATGCGCACCATTTTCGAGTCGGGGTAATAGCAACGCACCTCGCCGTTGCTGCGAATCACTTCGCGCGCCGGTCCATCGAGATTGACGAGCTTCTCGAGCTCGACGCCGCCGTCGCTGTAATGCACGAGCTTCGAGGTTTCGACGCGCCCCCCGTACTGAAACACGATCGTGCCGACGTAGTTGAGCGAGCGTGCCGAGCTTGCCGCGCGACCGAGCCATGCCGCTGCGTCCTCCGCGCGCGCTGTCGGTGACTGCGCGATAACCGCCAGTAACGAGAGCAACGCCGCCAGCGGCAGCAACGGACGATTGAGGGGCGCGGCGGGCAAAATCGTCGCTGCCTCTTTACGGCCGGTCGACGGCCGGCGCCGATACCGCGCGAACGTAGGGGCGCACACCTTGTATCGCGGTCGCCGGCGAGTATTCCTGGTGCACGAGTACATAGTCCTGCGGCAGCGTTTGCGGCCGCAGTTGCGCAGCTGTCACTGTCGTGGCCTCACGTGCCTTGGCAACCGCTGTGCCAGGCGTTTGAGTGAGCGACACGGCAGTCCAGGCAACGACGCCCGCCGCGGCCACCCCAGCCGCCACAGCCCAGGCCCGCGTTCCGATCCCCGCAGTCAAGCGGCGACGTGGCGCGAGCACCGTCGGCTCGACCGCGAACGCTTGCGCAAAGCCGCGCGGCATCGCCCCCGACAAGTCGTGCGAGCCGCGCAGCGCATCGCCGATCAAGTGATAGCACGCCCAACACGCGAGCGCCTCTTTGCCGCGGCATTCACCGAGCACGCGCTCGACGTCGCTGTCGGGCAGCTCACCATCCATCAAGCGGGACAGGTTCTCGTTCATCACCATCTCCGGGTCTCGTCGGTGCCAAGGAGAGGCCGCAATTCGGCGGCGATTGCCTCGCGCGCGCGAAAGATCCGCGACCGCACCGTGCCGATCGGACAATTCATCAGATTCGCAATCTCTTCGTAGCTCAAGCCTTCGATCTCGCGCAGCGTGATCGCAGTCCTCAGGTCTTCAGGCAACGCTTCCATCGCGCGGTTCACCGTCTCCGCGATTTGCTTGCCGTGCAATTCGCCTTCAGGAGTCGATGAATCACGAAGCGCCTCGGCTTCATCGAAGTTTTCCGCGTCCTCATGGTCGAATTCGGTGGTCGTGGGCGCGCGCCGTCCCAGCGCGACCAGATAGTTCTTCGCGGTGTTGATCGCGATGCGATAGAGCCACGTGTAGAACGCACTGTCGCCGCGAAAGCTCGGCAGCGCGCGATAGGCCTTGATGAAGGCTTCCTGAGTCACATCCTCCACCTCGGCCGGGTCGCGTACCATGCGTGCCAACAGGCGCCCCAGCTTGCGCTGGTACTTCGCCACCAATAGCTCGAACGCGCGCTTGTCGCCGCGCTGGGCCCGTTCGACCAGCAATTGATCGACTTCGCGATCGCCCATCCGCGGGTCTATGAAGCGGGCCCGCGGTGCACTGCACGCAGAGACCGCCGATCATTGCCGAAGTTCATCAGGAAGCACGCAAAACCACGATTATCGCAAGGTTGGGGCGCCGAGCGGTCGTCTAAAGGCGCGCGACTGCATACGCCGTGCCCGTCACGGTTCCGCGGACGTTGTGAAGCGCCGGCCGATTCCAGTGCCCGAGGATCGCATGTGCCGCGTCATCGACAAGCTCGAGCGCTTCGAGCGTGGCCACGACCGCGGGCAACAGAGCCCGCCTACCACCGTCGGCGATCTTGACAGCGATTCCGACGCCGCGGCTGGTGACGCCGAGCGCCTGCACACCTTCCGCACCGATTTTCGCGACCCAATCAGCGCGTCCTGCCCGCATCAGCGCCTCATCGCTGCGCTTCTCTCCCGAGACCATGCCGGGATGCGCGCGCATCGCGTCACGCAAGGCGACCACTGCACTCGACGAGCCCGCCGCATCGTGGCCGACGGCGAGGCGGGCGAAAGCGAACGCCAATGATGCGAGCGGCATCGCATAGTTGGGCGCGGAGCAACCGTCGATGCCGCAATGCAGTAGCTGCTCGTCGACGCCGGCCATATCCGCGACTGCACTTCGTATCACGCGTTGGACAGGGTGCTCGTATTCGAGGTAATCGCGCTTGTCATGACCGTGCAGCGTGCACAGAGCCAGCATCCCCGCATGCTTGCCGGAGCAGTTGTGGGCGAGCGGCGAATACGGCGGAGGCGGCGGCAGTTCTGCGCGCGCCTCGTAGAAACCGGGCGCGTGCGACCCGCATTGAAGGTCTGCAACGCGGTTGTCCGCGCGAACGAGCATGTCGGCGACCGCGTCGACGTGACGCGGCTCGCCGGAGTGACTTGCGCAAAGCAATGCAATCTGTGCTTCCGAGTATCCGAAACGTTGCGGTCCGCCGTCGCGCACGAATGGCAGCGCCTGCAGGGGCTTTAGTGCGCTGCGCGTGAACGTGAGCGAGTCCGGATCGCCGGCGGACAACACGATGCGCCCGTTGCGATCGACGACCGCGATCGAGCCGTGATGCACGCTTTCGACATCGTCGCCGCGGGTCGTGACGACGAGGGGGACGTGGGCGGGGACGCGCGGCTGGGGATACTGCATTGAGTCGCGACGGGTCATTGAGAGGGGCGGAACCTATCATTATCGCCCGTTCGCGCTAAGATCGATTCCGATGGACCCGCTGATCCAGGTTCCGGTCGCGCAACGCCGCGTCAGCGCGGTGCTGTTCGCCGACCTCGTCGATTCGGTTGGATTGATCCGGCGCGATGCCGAAGGGACGATCCAGCGCTGGCGCACCTTTATTGCCGGTGTTACGCACGAAGAGCTGCCGCGGCGACAAGGTCGCATCGTGAAGGTCACCGGCGATGGAATGCTGGTCGAGTACCCGGCGGTTGGCAATGCGCTGTCGTGCGCACTCGCCATGCAGGATCGTCTCGCGGGCACGAATGCGGACCTTGCGACCGAGCTTCGGCTTCGTCTTCGCATAGGCCTCAACCTGACCGACGTCATTGCCGACGAGCTCGATCTCTATGGCGAGGGCGTCAACCTTGCCGCGCGCCTGATGTCGCTCGGCGAGCCCGGCGACATCGTCATGTCCACACGTGCGCGCGACGAGGTCACCGATGGGCTCGGCGTGCAGATTGAAGATCTCGGCGAGCGTAGCGTCAAAGGGCTCGACAGCCCGGTGCGCGCTTACCGAGCGTGGCCGCCCGGCCGCGAGCCGGCACCGAGCTTCGCGCGACGCGCGCGTGCTGGCGAGCGACCTTCGATCGCCGTGCTGCCGTTTCGCAACGTGTCCGGCCGCGAGGAAGACGAGTACATCGGCGACATGATCGCGGAGGACCTGATCGGGCAGTTCTCGCGCTCGACCGATCTTGTCGTCATCTCGCGCCTGTCGACGACGCCGTTTCGAAATCGTCTCTACGAGCCGCGCAACGTCGCCGAGCTCTTGGGCGTTCGCTACATTCTTTCGGGCACGTTGCAATCCGCCGGCGATCGCCTGCGACTTGCAGCCGAGCTCACCGAATCGGAGGCGGGCTCGGTCATCTGGGCGGAGCGCTTCGAAGGCGAGCGAAGCGCGATCTTCGAGCTGCAGGACCGGCTCTCCGAAGACATCTCGCGCCGAGTCGTGCCGTACGTGCGCCAGATCGAGCTCGAGCGCGCGCGCGCCAAGCGTCCTGAAAATCTCACGGCATACGAACGCACGCTGCGCGCAATCGATCATATGCATCGCAATTCGCCCGATGATTTGCGCTTGTCACGCGAGCTCCTCGAGTCCGCGATCGGTTCCGATCCGCACTACGCAGCGCCACACGCGTGGCTTGCGCTATCGCACGTGCGAGCCGTGGGACAAGGCTGGTCGACCGATGTCGCCCACGACACGCAGCAAGCCAATCGATACGCCGACGCGGCGATGTCGCGCGACGACACGAGCTCGCGCGTGCTCGCGATCTACGGACTTGTCACCGCGTACTTGAACAAGGATCTCGACGAGGGTATCGCCTATTACGATCGTGCGCTCACGATCAATCCGAGCGAGGCATCGGCGTGGATGTGGAGCTCGGCTGCGCATGCCTGGAAGGGTCACGGTGAGGAAGCCGTGCAGCGAGCGCCGCGCGCGATCGAGATTTCGCCGTTCGACCCGAACATGTACTCGTTCACGGCGATGGCAGGCACTGCCTACATGGTGGCTGGCCGCTACGACGAAGCGATCAATTGCGTTCGACAATCGCTTCGTCAGAACCGCATGTTCGTGACCGCACATCGCGCACTCGTCATCTCACTTGAATTGGCAGGCTACAGCGACGAGGCCCGTGCGGCTGCCGTACAGCTTCTGCAACTCGAACCCAATCTCACCGTCGGCGGATTCATCGAACGATATCCGGGACGATCATCTCCCCAGGCTGTAGAGTTCGCTGCAGCGCTCGCGCGCGCGGGCGTGCCGCGCTGAGCGCATAGGTAGCTGCGTCATTTCAAGGATAAACAATGGCGAATCCCTTTCGCAACGAGTCGACGGAGAGCACCGAAAGCACCGAGAGCACGGAAAGCACCGAGAGTACGGAAAGCACTGCGGGGCTCGCTGCCTACTCGGGGCAGCGCACCAGCACGCTCCTCGCGCAGGCGTTGTGGAACACGCACGGCGAGCTTGCGCGCGGCATCGCCGGCATCGGCGCGGCAACGCCGGCGCCGCACGCGGTCGCCAACGACGCGGGATTTCCGCGGTGGGCGCCGGATGTTCGCTCGCGGCTCTACTTGTTCGAGCTTGTGAGCGAACTGTATTTCGACGCGAGCCTCGCCGACGCAGCGGAGCTTTACGCGCTGTCGGCCGCACCAACGAAAGCAGGTGCCACGCTCACCGGTCAGTACGCCTCGATCGCGAAACTCTTGCGACCAGCGTGCGACTTTGCGGGCACGGTGCCGGCGGGCTCGCCGGGACGAAACCTTGCAACCGAGCTCGGCGAAGTGATCAAGCAATCGGCGCTTCGAACCGATCGGCTGGCAGAAATCCTCACCCAGGTCGTCGTGCCCTATCCGTTCTTCGCGTCGATCCTGAACATGCAGTCGGGCCGGCATCGGCGCACGTTCGAGCTCATGTCATTGGCCGCCAACTTCGCCTCCGCAATCGGCCAGCGCTTCAAGCATCACTTTCGCGTCACGCGTCCTGGGGATCAATCGCCGCTCGTGCAGCCGATTCTGATGACCCCGCGCCACGCGGCATATCCGGCCGGACACGCGATGCAGAGCCATCTGATCGCCGATGTGCTCGTGAGCCTGGTCAGCGCGACCAACGAGACGAAGGGCCAGTTGAAGGCGCTGGCCGATCGCATCGGGCGCAACCGTGTGATCGCCGGCGTGCACTATCCGGTCGACATCGACGAAGGGCAGCGCCTGGCGGAAGCGCTGGCGAAGCATCTCATCGCCCGGGCGAGCGTCACGGCGAGCATCCCGCCGATGCATGCCGTGAAATGGTTGTGGGACGAAGCGAAGAAAGAGTGGAGCTGAACTCAGATGTTGGCCAGCGTGGCGTTCAGCGAAAGCTTGCCGACCCCGATCAGATCCTTCATCACGTCGCTCTGCTTGACCGGATGCGTCGCATCGGCTTCGATGTACCGGTTCGACCGCAAGGGACTCGTCGTCTGACCCGCGAGAGCTGCACGCAAAGTGACCGCGTCGAGATCCCGACGACGATGATTGCGCACGAGATCGAACGCGAGCGCGACGACTCCGGTGACGTGTGGCGCGGATGCGCTCGTTCCGTTGAAGCGTCGCGGCTGCGCGCGAGCTGATGCCGTCGCGAGCACGCCCCGACCCGCGCCATCTTCCTCCGCCGGCGCGCACACTTCCGGCTTCGGTCGAGACGCATTGTTCTTCGAGGCACGCGTCGGCCCGCACGCCGAATAGGAACACACTTCACCCGTCCGTGCATTGAACGCGCCGGCAGCGATCGTGAGACGGCCGCTTGCCAGATCGCCAATCGTGCAGCCGGGATGCGTTTGCTCGCGCGCGAAATGCGACTGCTGGCGTTGAATGCGTCGTTTCGACAGATCGTCGCGTTCGATCCACCCGTGCAGGCTCGCCGCAGCGGCCGCGCCGTTCTGCACGCGAAGTATCCACATGCCCGCAGGCGAGGGCGCTTCGTTTGCTGTCTCAGCACCCGGATCGGTGGGACGCAGCGAAATCAGCGCGACGTTGTCCTCATTGCGCGGATCGGCTTGTGTCTGCTCGAACTCTCCGATCGTCTTGCCGTCCGACGCGCGCAAAAGCTTTTGAGACTCAAAGCCGAAAGGACCAAACGTTGCACCGTCCGGCGAAACGAGCGCAATCCTGAGGCTCGCAGCCCCGCTATACCAAAGCTCGATGTCGTTTGGTGTGGGATCTTCTGCGGCAACGTGCCAGTGAAAATCCCTGAACGCGCCGGTTGCGAGATCGGCTGCGATGTGGCAATCGGATGCAAACCCATTGCCGGCCGAAACGACGATCGCGCGATTCTTTGCCGCCGATAGAAGAAAGTCGAATGCGAGCTCGGCGCCGTTGGTTCCGTCATGCGCACCGCGATAGCCGCCGTAGCTCACGTTGACAACCGCCGCTTTCTTGCCGAGCGCCTCCGCGCGCGCGAAAACATAGGCCGCGGCGTCCGCGATTCGATTGCCCAGCGCGCTGCCGTGCACGCTTACTTCATCCGGCGGAAGGTGAACGAAAATGACATCGGCTTCCGGTGCTACGCCGATGCGACCCATCGCGCCTCGACCGTTGCCAGCCGCGATTCCCATCACCATCGTCCCGTGCGATGCGATCTCGGCCGCCGGACTGATCTCGTAGCCCAGCTGCGCGTAAACCGCCGCTTCGTCGACGCAATCGCTTTGGGTGTGCGCGGCGATCGCAAGGTTCATCGACGCCGCGTCGATCTCGCGGCCGTAATTGATTTGCGATCCATCCCATCCCAGCGCTTGCTCGGCCGCCGTCGGGGCGCGTGACTGGTCCCACAGGCAAAGCACCCGCGTGCCGAACCATGCACCGGCTGAGCGCAGGAAATCGGGGTGCGCGAACGCACAGCCCTCGTCGACGATACCGATCACGATGTCACGCCCGCGCAACTTCGTGCGATTCGAGGAAGGTGGCGTTCCCCAGTCGAGCGCATCGACCGACGAGTCGGTGCTGCAGCGCGGATGCGGCGAGGCAAGCCTGATGCGTTGCACGAACGGACTACCGACAATGCGTTCGAGTTGCTCGGTGACGACCGCGCCGCTTCGCGTGTGGCGCGGATCGCCCTGGGCGAGCGGCAACATGGCGGGGACGACGGCGGGCATGGCGTCGCTACTCGCTCGCTCGAGCTCGCGATACCAAGTCGGGGCGATCTCGAGCTCGAGTGATTGAAGCGCGTTCTGTAGCGAACGTTCACCCAGGGCATTTCGCTCGAGCTCTATGAAAAGTGGCAGCGATTGGGGCGAAGCGTCCTTGCCGCTCGCGATGCCGGTGCGAGCGAGCAGCACTTTCCAGTCCTGCGACACGATCGCCTCGAGCACGCGGCGAAGCTCGCCGTCGAGGCGGCTTAACACTTCCTCGGACAGCGCCAGCGCTTTCGCGACCGCCGCGCGCGATGCTGCCTTGGTGTCGCCGGGAGTGGACATCTAAGTCGTCGCGCTCAACGCCTGCCTGATCTGATCGAGCGCCGCCGGATCCTCGATCGTCGTCAAGTCACCCGGATCGCGCCCTTCTGCAAGCGCCTGGATCGAGCGTCGCAACAATTTTCCCGAACGCGTCTTGGGCAGCAGCGAAACGAAATGCACCTGCGCAGGCCGCGCGATCGCGCCGAGCTGGCGGTCGACGGTGTCCATTACCTCCTGGCGCATCGCGGCGATTCCTTCGTCGCGCTCGACTTTCGCCGGATCCTTGACGACTGCGAATGCGACCGGCACCTGGCCCTTGATCGGATCGGCGACGCCGACGACCGCGACTTCCGCGATTCCAGTGTGCGCTTGCACGGCCTCTTCGATCTCGCGCGTACCGAGGCGATGGCCTGCGACATTGATGACATCATCAGTGCGGCCGAGCACGAAGTAATAGCCGTCGGCATCGCGCGTCGCCCAGTCGAACGTCGAGTAGAGCATCGCACCGGGTAGCGTCTTGAAATAGATTTGCACGAAGCGCTCGTCATCGCCCCAGATGGTCGACATGAAACCCGGCGGGAGCGGCGGTGCAATGGCGAGCACACCTTTTTCGTTCACGCTCGCAGCGGTTCCCGTGGTTTCGTTCACGAGGCGCACATCGTAGCCGGAAGTCGGAAACGAAGGCGAGCCGAACTTGCGCGGCGTATCCTCGATGCCGGGTTGCGCAGTCAGGATCGGCCAGCCGCTTTCGGTTTGCCAGTAGTTGTCGACGATCGCCACGCCGAGTGAATCACTGGCCCACCGCGCCGTCGGCTCGTCGAGCGGCTCGCCGGCGAGAAACAGATAACGCAGCGACGACACGTCGTGCATGCGCATGTACGCTGGGTCCTGCTTTTTCAGCACCCGAATAGCGGTCGGTGAGCTGAACATCGTCTTCACGTTGTGCTCGGCGACGAGCTTCCACCAGATCGCCGGATCGGGGCGTATCGGCAGGCCCTCGTACATGATCGTCGTCGAGCCGTTGATCAGCGGGCCGTAGATGATGTAGCTGTGACCGACGACCCAGCCGATATCGCTCGTCGTGAACATCGTCTCGCCGGGCGCGACACAAAAGATATCGCGCATCGATACGGCCAGCGCCACAGCGTAGCCGCCGGTATCGCGTTGCACGCCTTTGGGCCGGCCGGTCGTGCCCGAGGTATACAGAATGTACGAAGGCTCGGAGGATTCGAGCCATTCGCAGGGGACGAAAGCATTTGCGTGCTGATCGCGCAAGGTCGCGTAATCGAGGTCGCGTCCCTGCGTTCGTGACATTCCCGCGATTCCGCGATCGACGATCACGACATGCTGCGGAGGATGCTTCGCGAGTCGCAGCGCTTCGTCGACCAGATGCTTGTAGGGAACGGCCTTGCCGGCGCGCATCCCCGCATCCGCGGTGATCATCAACTGAGGCTTTGCATCGTCGATGCGCGTGGCGAGGCTCGCCGCCGCGAAACCTCCGAACACGACCGAGTGAATCGCGCCGATGCGCACGCACGCGAGCATTGCGAACACTGCTTCGCAAATCATCGGCATGTAGATCAAGACGCGATCGCCCTTGCGCACACCGAGTGCCTCGAGCATCGCAGCCGCGCGATTCACCTCGGAGTGAAGCTCGCGATACGTGTAGTGGCGCTTTTCACCCGTCTCGGTCGACACATAGACCAGTGCCGCTTGCTCGCCACGCGCCGCAAGGTGGCGATCGATCGCGTTGTGACACAGGTTCGTGCGACCGCCGACGAACCACTTGTTGAAAGGCTGCTTCGAATCGTCGAGCACGCGCGTGAATGGGGTTTTCCAGTCGATGAGCGCCGCCTGCTCGCGCCAATAATCCTCACGATTTTCAATCGAGCGGCGATTTGTTTCGCGATAGCGCTGCATATTCGGCCTCTACTGATACCTGCTACGGATGCGTGTCCGACCCAATCCGCACCACGGTCCGCCCTCGCACCATGCCCTTGAGATAGGCATCGAAGTGAGTCGGCAGTTCATCGAAGTCGATGGTGCGCACGCTGTCGTGCACCTGGTCGGGACGCCATTCGACGGCGAGCTTGTTCCAGATGCGCTGACGCAGCGCCATCGGGCAATTCACGCTGTCGACGCCGAGCAGACTCACGCCGCGCAGGATGAACGGCGCAACGGTGGTGCTGAGCTTCATGTCGGCCGCGAGTCCCACTGCTGCAACCGTACCGCCGACGCGCGATGTTGCCAGCAGCCATGCAAGCAGATCGCCGCCGAGGTTGTCGACCACGCCAGCCCACGTGGACTTGTCGAGCGGCCGCATTTTCCCGAGATCGATTCCGCGTCGATCCACCACTTCTTTCGCGCCGATACTCTTCAAATAGCGCGCTTCCTCGGGCTTGCCGGTGATTGCATGCACGTCGTAGCCGAGCTTGGCAAGAATCTCGATTGCGACTGAACCGACGCCCCCTGTCGCCCCGGTCACGGCCACCGGTCCCGATTCCTTGGTGAGCCCGTTGTGCTGCATCAGATGAATGCCGAGCGCTGCTGTGAAGCCTGCGGTGCCGAGAGTCATCGCATCGAACGCGGTCATGCTCTCCGGACGTCGCACGACCCAGTCGGCAGGAACGCGTGCGTGCTCGCTGTAGCCGCCGTCGTGCGCGACACCCATGTCGTAGCCATGCACGATCACCTTGTCGCCCTTTTTCCAGCGCGAGTCGCCCGAGCTTTCAACGGTGCCGGACATGTCGATGCCGGCCACTGTCGGGTATTTGCGCATGATGCGACCGGCGCCGTTGTGCGACAGCGCGTCCTTGTAATTGATCGTCGAATACTTGGTGCGAACGACGACCTCGCCTGCATCGAGATCGTCGAGGGACAAGTCGACGAAGCGGCTCGACACCACCTTGTCGTTCTCGAACGTGCGGTAAGCCTTGAATGTCTGCACGGGTATCTCCTCGAAGTTGATGACGCAGGATGGTTCGATTGTTGGCGCAGAATCGCTGCGTCAGGCCCCAGTGACGTGCGCGAGCGACATGTATTCGTGGGAGCGCATCTCGATTAGTCGACTCACGGTGCGCGGGAAATCCTGAACGTTCGGACCTTCGACGTAAAGCGCATGGGCAGGAGCCTCGGCCGATACGACGAGCTTGACGCGATGATCGTACAGGATGTCGACCAGCCAGGTGAACCGGCGTGCGGCATCGGATCGGGACGGCCCCATACGCGGCACTCCCGATATCAGCAGGACCGCGAAGCGCAGTGCGAGCTCGAGATAATCGCGTTGCGAGCGGGGCCCTTCGCACAATGCGGCGAAGTCGAACCAGACAACGCTTCCGGCCCGGCGACGAGCCTCGATCGTGCGGCCCTCGATCGTGAGGCGCTTCGACTCGTCGTGTCCTTGCGCCAACGCGTCGAACGTCCCCGCGAGTGCGGCTTCGGCGGCCGCATCGGCGGGTACGTGATAGACACTCGCCTGCTCCAGTGCACGCAAGCGATAGTCGATCGCGCCATTCACTTCGACGATGTCGAGCGATTCGCGCAGCTGCGCAATCGCAGGAAGAAACTTCTGTCGCTGCAACCCATTGGGATACAGACCCTCCGGTGGGTAATTCGACGTGAGGACGAAAACGACGCCTTGCTCGAACAGCGCACGCAGCAGGCGTCCGAGAATCATCGCGTCCGCGATGTCGGCGACGTGAAACTCGTCGAACGCAATCAATCGCCAACGCTTGGCGATTTTTTGCGCAACGGTTATTAGCGGATCAGCCTCGCGCTTGAGCTTGGCAAGCTCCGCATGAACGTCACGCATGAATGCATGAAAGTGCACACGCGTCTTGCGCCGAATCGGCACCGCCGCGAAGAACGCGTCCATGAGAAGGCTCTTGCCGCGTCCCACGCCGCCCCACAGATACACGCCGCGCGGAACTTCGGGCGGCGCGAATACGCGGCGCAGATGCGAGGCGCGGGCCTTGCGAAACGCTGCAAGCTCTGCCGCCAGTCGATCGAGTCGTACGAGTGCAGCGACCTGCGCCGCATCGGGTGCGCTATTGCGCGATGCGAGTTGTGCACGAAGCGGCGTCGAGACGATGCCGTCGCCGTTGATCTGTGTCGCGTCGCGAATCGCGTCCAACAATTGCTATAGGTTCAGCGTTCGTTTGTCCACCGCAAGCGCGGCTTCCCTGGTCGCTTCCGACAGCGACGGATGCGCGTGGCAGATGCGCGCGATATCTTCGCTCGACGCGCCGAATTCCATCGCGACGACCGCTTCGGCGATCAACTCGGACGCGAACGGGCCGATGATGTGCACGCCGAGGATGCGATCGGTTTTGGCGTCCGCAAGCATCTTGACGAATCCGGTCGTGTCGCCGAGCGCGCGCGCCCGGCCATTCGCGATGAAAGGAAAACTGCCTGCTCGGTAGGCGACATTCGCGGCTTTGAGTTCGCGCTCGTTCTTGCCGACCCACGCGATTTCCGGCGACGTATAGATGACCCACGGAATCGTATTGAAGTCGACGTGGGGCTTTTGGCCCGCGATGCGCTCGGCAACTGCCACGCCCTCCTCCTCGGCCTTGTGCGCGAGCATCGGTCCGCGCACGACATCGCCGATCGCCCACACTTTCGGCAGGTTCGTCCGGCAATCCTCGTCGACGACGACAAAGCCGCGCTCGTCGAGCGTGAGTCCGACCGCGCGCGCATTCAGCGTATCGGACATGGGAAGGCGGCCGATCGCGACGATCAGCTTGTCGAACGTCGAGGTTTTCGCCTCACCTTTGCCGTTGGCCCAGCCAACCTCGACCCGTTCGCTTGCGACTTTCACTTCACTGATCCTTGCGCCAAGCTCGATGGCAAGGCCCTGCTTCGCGAACGCCTTCTGCGCCTCTTTCGCAACCGCTTCGTCGGCTGCGCTCAGGAACGTCGGCAACGCTTCGAGCAACGTCACCTCCGATCCCAATCGCCGCCACACGCTTCCCATTTCGAGTCCGATGACACCCGCACCCACGACGCCGAGTGTCCTGGGAACGTCCGGCGATGCGAGCGCGCCCGCGTTGTCGAGCACGTGCACGTTGTCGAACGCAGTGCCTGGCAGCGGTCGCGGCCTGCTTCCGGTCGCGATGACGACCTGCTTCGCCACGACATCCTTTGGTGATGCACCTTCGACTTTCAACAACCATCCATCGTTCGCATTGCCGCCGACGAAAGCACCGCGGCCATGCAGGAATGCGACCTTGTTCTTCTTGAATAGATACAGAATCCCGTCGTTGTTCTGCGCGACGACCTTGTTCTTGCGCGCAAGCATTTGCGCGAGGTCGAGGGCAAGCCCCGCGATGCCGATTCCATGCTCGGCAAACGCGTGGCCCGCATGATCGAAGTGCTCGGACGATTGCAGCAGCGCTTTCGATGGGATACAGCCGACGTTCGTGCACGTTCCGCCAGGGGCGGGCTTGCCGCCATCGCGAACCCAGTCGTCGATGCACGCGACACTAAAGCCGAGTTGGGCCGCGCGAATGGCGGCGATGTAGCCGCCGGGGCCGGCGCCGAGAACCGCGATGTCGAAGGGAGTGGGCACTGATTAGTTAAAAAGCGGATCGAGGATCGAGGATCGAGGAAGCACCACGCCACGCAAAAGTGATCCGTGGTTAGGGCGCATCCGAACGGCACCTTCGAAGCGCGCGCATCGCGACCATGCCCCCTCGATCCGCTTCCCTCGATCCTCTCCCCGCTCTTCGACCCTCACACATCCAGCAACAACCTCGCCGGATCTTCGAGCGCTTCCTTGATCGCGACGAGTGAAAGCACCGCCTCGCGACCGTCGATGATGCGGTGATCGTACGATTGCGCGAGATAGTTCATTGGCCGCACGACGACCTGTCCGTTCTCGACGACCGGACGCTCCTTGGTTGCGTGCACGCCGAGAATCGCCGACTGCGGAGGATTGATGATCGGCGTCGAGAGCATCGAGCCGAACACGCCACCGTTGCTGATCGTGTACGTGCCTCCGGTCAATTCCTCGACGGTGAGCTTGCCTTCCTGAGCGCGCTTGCCGAAATCGGCGATCTCCTTCTCGATCTCCGCCACCGATTTTTGATCGGCGTCGCGAATGATCGGCACCACGAGGCCACGCGGGCTTCCGACCGCAATACCGATGTCGTAATAGCCGTGATAGATGATATCGGTGCCGTCGATCGACGCGTTCACCAGCGGAAACTTCTTGAGCGCGTGCACGGCGGCTTTGACAAAAAAGCCCATGAAGCCGAGCTTGATGCCGTATTCCTTCTCGAAGCGGTCCTTGTAGCGATTGCGAAGATCGAGCACACCCTGCATGTTCACTTCGTTGAACGTCGTCAGGATCGCAGCCGTCGATTGCGATTGCACGAGACGCTCAGCAACACGTTGACGCAGGCGTGACATCGGCACGCGCTGCTCGGGACGATCGGCCAGCCCTGCTGGAAGCGGCGCGGAGGGCGCGCGCGCGGCAGGCGTTGGTGCGGGCGATGTTGCGGGTGCTGCCGGCGCGGTTGGTGGCGATACCTTCGCTGCCGGTACCGGCGCATTTGCAGCGGATGGCTGCGCTTTGCCGTCGACGATCGACAACACATCGCCCTTGGTGATGCGCCCGCCGCGACCGGTGCCGCTGACATCCGTTGCAGCCACGCCTTTTTCGGCCATCAATTTGCGCGCAGCCGGTAGCGGCTCGACGGAGGGCGGCGTCTTCGTTCCCGGAGTGTCGTACGAAGCCGCCGACGGAACTTGTTGCATCGGCGGCTGCGGCGCAGGTTGTTGCTTCGCGGCGCTCGCATTGTCGGAAGCTGCCGGTGCGCGTTCTTGCGCAGGAGCGGCGTTGGCCGCACCCGCCGCTTTCGAGTCGGTGTCGAGCACGGCGATTACTTCGTTGCTGGTCACCGTCGAGCCGTCGGCTTTCACGATCTCCGCGATCACCCCGTCGGCAGGCGATGGCAATTCGAGCACGACCTTGTCGGTCTCGAGATCAATCAGATTTTCGTCGCGCTTGACCGGTTGTCCCGCCTGCTTGTGCCACGAAACGAGCGTCGCTTCGGTGACCGACTCCGGCAACTGCGGAACTTTGACTTCCACTCGCATGTTCTTCTCTTTTATTTTTGAATCAGCATCTCACCGCCGGACAACGACTTCGCGAACGCATCCTCGATCAGCTGTTTCTGCTGCTCGGCGTGCTTGCTGGAATAGCCGACCGCGGGTGATGCCGACACGCGCCGGCCCGCGTACGCAAGCAGCGCATCCGCAGGCATGTCGTTACGCAAGTATGCGCGCAGCCGATACCACGCGCCCTGGTTCTGGGGCTCCTCCTGGCACCAGATGACTTCCTTCAATTTCGGATAAACGGCGAGCGCAGCCTTGAAATCTTCATGCGGAAACGGATATTGCTGCTCGAGACGCAGGATCGCCACGTCATCGACCTTGGTCGCGCGTCGATAAGCCAGCAATTCGTAATACACCTTGCCCGAGCAGATGATCGCGCGCTTGATGCGCTTCGCGTCGACTTTTTCGATCTCCCCCATCACCGTCTGAAAGCGTCCCTGCGCAAGCAGCTCGAGCGCGCTCACGGCTTCCTTGTGACGCAACAGACTCTTCGGTGTCATCACAACCAGGGGCTTGCGATACGGCCGCAGCATCTGGCGTCGCAACAGATGGAAGATTTGCGCAGGTGTCGTCGGGACGCATACCTGCATGTTGTGCTCGGCGCAAAGCTGCAGGAAGCGCTCAGGGCGCGCCGACGAATGCTCGGGACCCTGGCCTTCGTAACCGTGCGGCAGCAACAGCACAAGCCCGCACACGCGACCCCATTTCACTTCACCCGCCGCGATGAACTGATCGATGACCACCTGAGCCACGTTGACGAAATCGCCGAATTGCGCTTCCCATAAGACGAGCTTGGTCGGATCGGACGTCGCGTAGCCGTACTCGAAGCCGACCACACCGTATTCGGAGAGCACCGAGTCGATCACTTCGAACGTCGGCTGGCCATCCTTGATGTGCTGCAAGGGCGTGTAAGTCCCCGCATCCCACTTCTCACGATTCTGATCGTGCACCACGACATGGCGATGGCTGAACGTGCCGCGCGACACATCTTCTCCGGACAACCGCACGCCATAGCCGTCATCCAGCAGCGTTGCATACGCCAGCGTTTCGCCCATCCCCCAATCGAGCGGTTGCTTGCCTTCCGCCATCGCGCGCCGCTCGGCAATCACTTTTTGCACGCGCGGGTGCAACGTAAAGCCCTCGGGCACGTCAATCGCACGCAAGGCGAGCGTTTTCAATCGCTCGAGCGGAACACCCGATTCGTACGGCACCGTCCAGTGGCGCCCCATGTACAGCGTCCAATCGATCGCGAACGGCCGCTTGTAATTGGAGAGGATCGTCTTGTTGGTGTGATTGCCCTTGTCCATCGCCGCGCGATAGTCGCTGATCATCGCATCGGCCGCCCCGGGCTGGATGACGCCCTCGGCCTCGAGACGATCGGCGTAGAGCTTGCGCGTGCCCGGATGCGCGTTGATGAGCTTGTACATCAACGGCTGCGTGACCATCGGCTCGTCGGCTTCGTTGTGACCGAGGCGGCGGAAGCACACGAGATCGATGAACACGTCCTTGTGATACTGCTGGCGATATTCCATGGCCAGCTCGATCGCGAGCATGCACACTTCGGGATCGTCGGCGTTGACATGGAAAATCGGCGCATCGACCATTTTCGCGATGTCGGTGCAATAAAGCGTGCCGCGCGTGTCCCGCGGATCGGAGGTCGTGAAGCCGATCTGGTTGTTGATGACGATGTGGATCGTGCCACCGGTGTAGAAGCCGCGCGTCGCGGCCATGTTGAGGCACTCCTGCACGACGCCCTGACCCGCGATCGCCGCGTCGCCATGCAATAACACTGGCAGCACCTGATCGCCGCGCGTGTCGCCGCGCCGATGCTGTCTAGCGCGCACACTCCCCTCGACGACCGGATCGACCGCCTCCAGATGCGAAGGATTGAACGCCAGCGTCAGATGCATCGGTCCGCCCGGCGTGATGACATCCGACGAGAAACCCTGGTGATACTTGACGTCACCCGCTGAGAGGTCGACGGCGTACTTCCCTTCGAACTCGAGGAACAAGTCGCGCGGCATCTTGCCGAGCGTGTTGACGAGCACGTTCAAGCGCCCGCGATGCGCCATTCCGATCACAGTCTCGTTGACGCCGTACGCGCCGGCGAGCTGAATCAGGTGGTCCAGCATCGGGATGCTCGTCTCGGCACCTTCCAGCGAGAAGCGCTTTTGCCCGACATATTTTGTGTGCAGATAGCGCTCGAGCGTCTCGGCGGCCGTCAAGCGCTCGAGAATGTCACGCTTGCGCGCCGCGTCGTAGCTCGGGTGCGCACGAATCGGCTCGATGCGACCTTGCACCCAGCGCTTGGTCGGCGTGTCGACGATGTACATGTACTCGGCGCCGAACGTGCGGGTATACGTGTCGCGCAGCGATTCGACGATGTCGCGCAGCTTCATGCGTTGCGCGCCGGATTTGAGCGACCCGACGTCGAACTCGGCGTCGAGATCCGTTTCGGTAAAGCCGTAAGTCGCCAGATCGAGGTCGGGCAGATACGGCGCTGGCGTGCGCTTCAGCGGATCGAGATCGGCCTGGAACAACCCCAGCATGCGGAACTTGCCGATCAACTGCAGCACGAGCACCTGCTTGTGCATCGTGCTCGCGTCGACCATCGCATGGGCGACCTTGCGGCTTTTCGCGAGCTGGCGAAACGACTCGACGATCGGCGCGTGTGCGACATCGGGTGAGCCGTCGCGCAATTCGTCGAAGTACGCGCGCCACTCCGGGGGAACGCTGTCGGGGCTCGCCAGATAGTGTTCGTAAAGCTCCTCGATGAACGGCGCGTTGGCGCCGAACAGCGTCGAAGTGTTTTGCAGCTCCTGCATTACGCCCATTGCTTGTCGGTCCCTGGCTATACGCTTGACGCGCGTTCAGCGGAATGCCTGGCGGAGTCGCTCGCGCCCTTGCCGCGCTCTCCGATCGGCTTCACGTGACGCGGCTCGCTGCCGTCGAAAAGCTGGCGTGGCCGGCCGATCTTGTATTCGGGATCGGTGATCATCTCGTTCAACTGAGCGATCCAGCCGACGGTGCGCGCCAGCGCGAATATCGCCGTGAACAGCGAGGGCGGAATGCCGATCGCCTTTTGCACTATCCCTGAGTAAAAGTCGACGTTCGGATAGAGCTTGCGCTGCACGAAGTAGTCGTCTTCGAGAGCGATCTTCTCGAGCGCCATGGCAAGCTTGAACAAAGGATCGTTGCCAAGTCCCAGCGCAGCGAGCACCTCGTGACAGGTCTCCCGCATCAGCTTCGCGCGCGGATCATAGTTCTTGTAAACACGATGGCCGAAGCCCATCAACTTCACATTGCTGTTCTTGTCCTTCACGCGCGCGATGAACTCGCTGATCTTTTCGACGCCGCCTTGCGCCTGCAAATCGTAGAGCATGTTGAGTGCGGCTTCGTTCGCGCCGCCGTGCGCCGGTCCCCACAGGCACGCGACACCTGCTGCAATCGCCGCGAAAGGATTCGTTCCCGACGATGCGCACAAGCGCACCGTCGATGTCGAGGCGTTCTGCTCGTGATCCGCGTGCAGGATGAAAATACGATCGACCGCGCGCGTCAGAACGTCATTGACCGTGTACTCGTCGCAAGGTGTGGCAAACATCATCCGCATGAAATTCGCCGCGTAAGGGAGCGAGTTCCACGGGTACATGTACGGCTGCCCGACCGAGTACTTGTACGACATCGCAACCAGCGTGGGCAGCTTCGCGATAAGGCGAATCGCCGAGATGTCGCGCTGATGCGCATCGTTGAGATTGATCGAGTCGGGGTAGAACGCGCTCATCGCGCCGATCAGGCCGGTCAGAACCGCCATCGGGTGCGCATCGCGACGGAATCCGCGCATGAAAAACTGCATCTGCTCGTTGACCATCGTGTGCATCGTGACGCGCGCGACGAAATCCTTCTTCTGCTCGACGTTCGGCAGCTCGCCGTAGAGCAACAGATGGCAGACCTCCATGTAGTCGCACGATCGCGCGAGCTCCTCGATCGGATAGCCGCGATACAGGAGAACGCCCTCGTCGCCGTCGATGAAGGTGATTTTCGAGCGGCACGCGGCGGTCGACATGAAGCCCGGATCGTAGGTGAACGTCCCGGTCTTGCCGTACAACGTGCGAATGTCAATGACGTCGGGTCCGATGGTTCCGGAATGCACCGGAAAGGTCACCGACGGCTTGCCGTCGGAAAAGGTCAAGGTGGCGGTGCGGTCGGTCATCGGTCGACATCCTTGCGACAGTAAAGTGGCGAGTGCGCCGTCGCTGCAGCGCGAATCTCGCGCAACAGCGGTGCGACGTATGCGTCCTCCGGTTCAGCGAGTCCCGTGAAGAGCTCCCACAGCGTGTTGTCGGGCAGCGCGAGCAAGCGATCGAGCATCGCGACGTCGTTCTCGTCGAATGGCGTCGCGCGTGCAGCGAAAAACTGCTCGAGCACCAGGTCATTTTCGAGCATGCCGCGTCGTGCGCGCCAGCGCAGTCGGCGCAATCGCACCGGCGCGATCGCGTCGGTGCTGCTCGTTGGCGTTTGAGCTGGCAGTTGCATCGCGCTACACCGCTCGCTTGACCAGAAGGTCCTTGATCCTGCTGATCGCCTTGGTCGGATTGAGCCCCTTCGGGCACACGTCGACGCAATTCATGATCGAGTAGCAGCGAAACAGCCGATACGGATCGTCGAGATCGTCGAGCCTTGGATTGATCCCGAGGTCGCGACTATCGGCGATGAATCGGTACGCCTGCAACAACCCCGCGGGCCCGACGAACTTGTCCGGGTTCCACCAGAACGACGGGCACGACGTGGTGCAGCACGCGCACAGAATGCATTCGTAGAGTCCGTCGAGATCTTCGCGCTCCGCGGGCGACTGTAAACGCTCGCGCTCGGGCGGGGGCGTGTCGTTGATCAGGTAGGGCCGGACCGAGTGGTACTGCTTGAAGAATTGGCTCATGTCGACAATCAAATCGCGGATCACCGGCAATCCGGGTAGCGGCCGCAACTCGATCGGCTCTTTCAATTCCTTCAGGTTCGTCGTGCAGGCAAGGCCGTTCTTGCCGTTGATGTTCATTGCATCCGAACCGCACACGCCCTCGCGACAGCTGCGCCGAAACGACAACGTCTCGTCGACGGACTTGAGGCGCACCAATGCATCGAGCAGCATGCGATCGGTGGGTGCAAGCTCGACGTCGTAGCTCTTGACGTAGGGCTTGGCGTCCTTGTCGGGGTCGTAGCGGTAGATGTTGAAGCGCATGGGGTGAGAAACGGGGTTAGG
>DATLOI010000126.1:0-7048 GCA_035536295.1 Casimicrobiaceae bacterium | reverse complement strand
AGATGCACGCCGACGAACACGACTTGGAAGCCGCAGACGAAAAAGCCGATCGTGAGCAACAGATAGCCGCGATGCCGCAATGCCTCGTGCACGGCGCCGGTGGCCGATTGCTGGAACGTGTGCAGTGCGTTTGCGCGACGCTCGACGAGCGTCAAGGTCAACGGCACGATCGCAAGACTGACCGCCGACAACGTGATCAGCGCGCCATACCAGCCTTGCAACGATAACAGCCACTGCGTGACGGGCAGCATCGCGAACTGCCCGAATGATCCCGCCGCCGCCGAGATGCCGAGCGCCATGCTGCGTTTTTCGGGCGGATACGAGCGTCCCAGGATTCCCGCGAAGATCGTGAACGTGAGGCCGGAGAGGCTCGTGCCGATCAGGACGCCGGCAGTCAGCACCAACGCGGTTGGCGTGGTCGCATGCGCCATCGTGAAAAGCCCGAGCGCATAAAGAATCGCGCCCGCGAGAACGACTTTCGCCGTGCCGTATTTGTCGGCGAGCATTCCGGCGATCGGCTGGGTGATGCCCCAAGTCAGGTTTTGCACGGCCATCGCGAGTGCGAACGTCTCGCGACCCCAATTAAGGTCGGTCGACATCGGCTGCAGGAACAAGCCGAAGCCGTGCCTAATGCCGAAGCCGATCGAGAGGATGACGCTGGATGCTGCGAGCACCAGCGCAGGCGTTCGCCAGGCGGCGTCGCTTCTAAGCACGTTCATTGAATGATTCTCTTTTTCACCGGCGCTGCCTTTCGCCGCGCCTTCATCTGATACCTGTTACCTGTCCTCTGTTAGTGATGACAACGCACCTTCGCGGCGCACTGCCCTCGCTCCGCCGCTCCACGACGGTGCGCTGGCCACTCGAAGCGCAGGCGCCGGGTGCGTGTGTCAATCAGCCAAACGGATGATCTCAAAAGGAAAGTACGTGAGTTCACAGCATGGCATACCGCTTGCTGCTGTGCAACACGGTGGCGCTGCATCTTCGCGCGCCCAACTTTTCTTCCGGGGGAACTCTGTCGATGAACACATCTCGCCGCTCGATCATCAAGGCCGCGGCCGGCTCCGCGCTGCTGTCGGCTTTGCCTGGTTCGCTATTCGCGCAAAGCAACGCACCGATCAAGGTCGGCGTGTTGCATTCATTGTCGGGAACGATGGCGATCTCGGAAACGTCGCTCAAAGACGTTGCGTTGATGGCGTTCGAGGAGATCAACGCGAAAGGCGGCGTCATGGGGCGCAAGATCGAGGCCGTCGTCGTCGATCCCGCATCGAACTGGCCGCTGTTCGCCGAAAAGGCGCGCGGTTTGCTGACCCAGGACAAGGTCGCTGCGACATTCGGCTGCTGGACGAGCGTGTCGCGTAAATCGGTGCTGCCGGTGTTCGAGGAGTTGAACGGGCTCTTGTTCTACCCCGTGCAATACGAAGGCGAGGAGATGAGCAAGAACGTGTTCTACACAGGTGCTGCACCCAATCAGCAAGCGATTCCTGCCGTCGAGTATCTGATGAGCGCCGATGGCGGCGGCGCGAAGCGCTGGTTCCTGCTCGGCACCGATTATGTGTATCCGCGCACGACCAACAAGATCTTGCGCGCGTTCCTGAAGACGAAGGGCGTGAAGGAATCGGACATCGAGGAGATCTACACGCCATTCGGGCACAGCGACTATCAGACGATCGTTACCAACATCAAGAAATTCTCGACCGGCGGCAAGACTGCGGTCGTGTCGACGATCAATGGCGATTCCAACGTTCCGTTCTACAAGGAGCTCGGTAATCAAGGTTTGAAGGCCACGGACGTTCCGGTGGTTGCGTTCTCGGTTGGCGAGGAAGAGTTGAAAGGCATCGACGCGAAGCCGCTGGTTGGCCATCTCGCCGCCTGGAATTACTTCATGTCGCTGAAGAATCCATCGAACGAAGCGTTCAAGAAAAAGTGGGCCGACTACGCCAAGGCGAAAAAACTCGCTGGCGCGGACAAGGCGATCACCAACGATCCGATGGAAGCAACCTACGTCGGCATCAACATGTGGAAACAGGCCGTCGAGAAAGCGAAGTCGACCGACGTCAATGCAGTGCGCAAGGCGATGTGGGGACAGAAGTTCGACGCACCGTGCGGATTCACGCTCGAGATGGCGGACAACCATCATTTGACCAAGCCTGTCTTGATCGGTGAAGTGAAATCCGACGGCCAGTTCAACGTCGTGTGGAAGACGAAGGGCCCGATCCGCGCGAAGCCGTGGAGCCCGTTCATCGACGGGAACCAAGGCAAGCCGGACAAGGTGGCGGTGTAACGCGCAGGAGATTCCTCCCTCATCGCTCGCTCGGTGGGGGAGGACGCCGCGATGTCACTTACCTTCATGCCAAGATCGCACGGCTCGCGCATCGGTGCTCGCGATTCAGCCCGCTGCGCGCGACGGTGTCGTGCGCGAACCCCTTTCCCGCGATGCTCCTATTCCGACTCGCGCGTGGGCTCGCCGCACTATGGCTCGCGCTCGCGTGCGCCAGCGGCCACGCCGCGCTCACAGCCGACGATCTGAAGCTTCTTGCCGACGAGTCGGCGAGCGAAAAGCTCGCAGGCATCGATCGGCTCGTTGCCAGCGGCGAGCCGCGTGCGGCTGCAATCCTGCGCGCGATGCGCGACGACGCGCTCGCGGCGACTTCCGAAGGCGCGCTCTACATTGCGCAGGGGAATTCGCATGTCGACGCGTTGACGGGCGAGAAAGCCAATGTCGACGCGGCCAAGCTCGAAAGCGTCACGATCAACAATCGCGTGCGTGGAAGGCTCGACGCCGCGCTCGCGGCATTCGATCTACTCTCTCCCGATAGTGGTGTGCGTGCGAAAGCGATTGCTGCGCTCGAGAAGTCGCCGAATCCTGCGTTGGCGTCGTTGATCGATGCAGCACTCGCGCGCGAGACGGTATCTGATCTCAAGTCACGTCTTGGACTCGTTCGCGCGGCGAATCAGCTCGCGAGTGATGATCGTGCGACGAAGCTCGAAGCGATCGCGCAATTGTCGGAGAGCGACAACCCTGCGACGCGTCTGTTGCTGCTTCCGTTTCTCGACAGGAACACCGACGGCTCGTTCAAGGAAGACGATGCCGACCTTCGCTCGGCCGCGGAGCGCGCGATTCGCTCGATCGATGGTAGCCAGCGCAAAGGCGAGCTTGCCGGTGCGATCTTCACGGGATTGTCGTTGGGCAGCGTGCTGCTGCTTGCCGCACTCGGGCTTGCGATCGTCTACGGCTTGATGGGCGTCATCAACATGGCGCATGGCGAGTTCCTGATGATCGGCGCGTATGCGACGTTCGTCGTGCAGAACCTCTTTCGCCAGCACTTCCCCGGCGCGCTCGACTGGTATCTGGCCGCGGCGCTTCCCGTCGGATTTGGATGCGCATTCGTGTGCGGTGTGCTCATCGAGCGCACTGTTGTGCGATATCTGTACGGCCGACCGTTGGAAACGCTGCTCGCGACGTATGGCTTGAGCCTGATTCTGATTCAAGCAACGCGGACGATATTCGGCGCGCAGAACGTCGAGGTCGCCAATCCGAGCTGGATGAGCGGCGGCATTCAGTTGCTGCCGAATCTGATCCTGCCCTGGAATCGCATCTACATCATCGCGTTCGCCCTGTTCGTCGTGGCACTCGTGTGGATCCTGCTGAACGGCACGCGGCTGGGGCTGTTCGTGCGAGCAGTCACGCAGAATCGAGCGATGGCCGGGTGTGTCGGCGTGCGCACGGCACGCGTCGACACGCTTGCGTTCGGTTTGGGTGCCGGAGTCGCGGGGCTCGGCGGTGTCGCGCTTTCTCAGATCGGCAACGTCGGACCTGATCTGGGTCAGGCGTTCATTGTCGATTCGTTCATGGCGGTCGTGTTGGGCGGTGTGGGTCAGCTCGCGGGAACAATCGTCGGCTCGTTCGGACTCGGCATTGTGAACAAGTTCCTCGAGCCATTCACCGGCGCAGTGCTAGCGAAAATCGTCGTGCTCGTGCTGATCGTGCTGTTCATTCAGCGCCGACCGCAAGGATTGTTCGCGTTGAAGGGCCGCGCGGCCGAGGCCTAGGATGAAACGACCCCCACGCTCGCCTCGCTCGCTGCCCCCGAGGGGGCGCAGTCAGTGGCTTGGGGCGGCTGGCCTCCTTGGTCCGACGGTGCCATGGGTAGCGCACGAGTCGGCCAACTCGTGTCGACTCGCGACGCCGCGATCCCCACGCAAACAACGCGTGGGGCCCCTCGCCGGCTGCTCGCGCCACGCCCGGCGCCACTTGACGTGAACGCGCCGACCACGCCCGAGTTGCTGGCGCCTGCACCGAAGGTCGTCGTTGCCGAGCAAACGACGCTGTTGTCGCGCACCGGGTGGACGATGATTGCCGCTGCGGCATTCGTGAACTGCGTGCTCGTCCCCATCGCGGCTCTCGTCGTTCCCGTCGATTCACCGTTCGCGATGACAGCGTACGGACTCACGCTGACCGGCAAGATCATGTGTTATGCGATTGTCGCAGTCGCGCTCGATCTCGTATGGGGCTACTGCGGCATCCTGTCGCTCGGTCACGGACTGTTCTTCGCACTCGGTGGGTACGCGATGGGCATGTATCTGATGCGTCAGATCGGGCGCGACGGCGTCTACGCGAGTGATCTTCCCGACTTCATGGTGTTTCTCGACTGGAAAGCGATGCCGTGGTTCTGGCACGGCAGCGATTCGTTTCTGTGGGCGCTCGCGATGATCGTGCTTGTGCCGGGAACGCTCGCGTTCGTGTTCGGCTGGTTCGCGTTTCGCTCGCGCGTCAAAGGCGTCTATTTGTCGATCATCACGCAGGCGCTCACTTATGCCGCAATGCTTTTGTTCTTTCGCAACGACACCGGATTCGGCGGCAACAACGGCTTCACCGACTTCAAGCGCATTCTGGGCTTTCCGATCGCGGCAATTGAAACGCGCGTCGTCTTGTTCGTGATCACCGGGCTCGCGCTGATCGGCGCGTTTCTGGCGTGCCGCTATATCGTTCGCTCCAAGACCGGACGCATCGTGACTGCGATTCGTGACGCCGAATCACGCGTCATGTTCACCGGCTACGACCCGCTGCCTTACAAACTCGCGGTGTGGACGTTCTCGGCAGTGTTGTGCGGCATCGCCGGCGCGCTGTTCGTGCCGCAGGTCGGCATCATCAATCCGAGCGAAATGGCGCCCTCGAACTCGATCGAGATGGTGATATGGGTGGCGGTGGGCGGTCGCGGCACGCTGGTGGGTCCGATCATCGGCGCGGCGCTGGTCAATGGCGCGAAGAGCGTTTTCACCGCTTCGTTCCCCGAGTACTGGCTGTTCTTGCTCGGCGCGATTTTCGTGTTGTCGACGCTGTTTCTACCAAAGGGCGTGATCGGACTGAATCGCGCGTGGAGACGGGCGTGACGATGCACTCCGATGCGACTGCACGGAGCGGCGAAACGCCGTTCGGACGCGTCGCGCTCGACGGCCGTGTCGACGTCTCGCACGGTGTCATTCTCTATCTCGAGGACGTGACTGTCAGCTTCGACGGCTTCAAGGCGCTGAATGCGTTGTCGCTTGCGATCGATGACGGCGAGCTGCGTTGTGTCATCGGCCCCAACGGCGCGGGCAAGACGACGATGATGGATGTCATCACCGGCAAGACGCGTCCCGATGCGGGGCGAGCGTTTTTCGGGCAGTCGATCGACTTGACGCGGTTGTCGGAGCCGCAGATCGCGCAGGCCGGCATCGGACGCAAATTCCAGAAGCCGACGGTGTTCGAACAGCATACGGTATGGGAGAACCTGGAGCTTGCGGTGAAAGCCGATCGCCGTTGGTGGCGAGGTCTCATTCTGCGCACCCCGGTTGCCACGCGCCGGCGCGTCGACGAATTGCTCGCGACGATTCGTCTCGAAGACGAAGTGCGTCGACCGGCCGGACTGCTTGCGCATGGTCAAAAGCAGCGGCTCGAGGTCGGGATTCTCCTGGCGCAAGAGCCGAGACTGCTGTTGCTCGATGAGCCGGTCGCCGGCATGACCGACGAGGAAACCGAGCGCCTCGCCGAGCTATTGGAAACGTTGCGCGGGAGACATTCGATAATCGTCGTCGAGCACGATATGGAGTTCGTCGCACGCATCGCGCGTCGCGTGACGGTTCTGCACGAAGGACGTGTGCTCGCCGAAGGCACGCTCGATGAAGTGAAAGCGAACGACGCGGTTGTCGAGGTTTATCTTGGCCGTTGACGAGTGATTTTTAGAATGCTTGCCATCCGCGACCTGCATCAATATTACGGCGGCAGCCACATTTTGCGTGGCGTGTCGATCACCGCCAAGGCCGGCGAGATCACCACGTTGCTCGGTCGCAACGGCGTGGGGAAGACGACGTTGTTGCGCTGCCTGATGGGCCTGATCGCGCCGCGTGCGGGAAGTATCGAATGGAACGCGGCGCCGCTCGACGGCTTGCCTTCGTACGAGCGCGTCGCGCGCGGGCTGGCCTACGTTCCGCAAGGCCGCGAGATCTTTCCGCGATTGACAGTCGAGGACAACTTGCGCGTCGGCGCAGCGCGCAATTCGAGCGATGCCATTCCGCCCTATCTATACGAGCTGTTTCCGATATTGAAAGACATGCGCAATCGGCGCGGCGGTGACTTATCGGGAGGTCAGCAGCAACAGGTCGCGATCGGACGCGCGCTGATGAGCAAGCCGAAGTGCCTGATACTCGACGAGCCCACCGAAGGCATCCAGCCGTCGATCATCGCCGATATCGGTCGCGTGATCGTCAAGCTCGCGAAGGAACAGGGGATCGCGATTTTGCTGGTCGAACAGTATTACGACTTCGCGAAGCGCATCGCCGACACTTATGCGGTGATGAGTCGCGGGGAGATCGTCGCGCGAGGGCCGGCGAGCGAGATGGACGAAAAGGACGTGCGGGGGCTGATTGCGGTGTGATGGTCAGCCCCGATTCACGTTGACGCAACGCGCGTGTGAACGCGCTTTCCGATTTGCGCGCCGCACGCTGGTGGTCGGGACTACTTCGTCGCAGACTGCGCCGGCGGCAGCGGCTCGGGCACCTTGTTCTTCAC
>DATLOI010000125.1:0-3656 GCA_035536295.1 Casimicrobiaceae bacterium | reverse complement strand
CGCAAATGCCGCGTGATCGGCGTCAATCGCGTGCCGAACAACAGCACATGCACGCGGTGGCGATCGTTGGTGATCGCATGCAGGAAGTGAAGCAACATCCGCGCATAGCGATCCATCGATCCCGAAATGTCGCACAGCACGACCAGCGGCGGCGTTCGGCGCACGCGGCGGCGGAATGCGAGAGGCGCTGCAGCGCCCGCGGCGCCAGTCATCCTCCGCATCGTCGCGCGCATGTCGACCCGCGCGCCGCGTCGCGATGGTGCCGTCCGTCGGACCGGCCATGATGGCAACGGCAACCGCAACTTGGCGAGCGCTCGTCGCGCATCCTCGAGCTCCTCTGCGGTCATCGTCGCGAAGTCCTTGCGTTGCAGGACTTCGCGAGGCGAAAACGTGAACGCAGCGTCAAGCTCGATTTCGTTGCCTTCATCAGCGTTGCTCGACGGCCGCGGGGGCAGCAAGGCCTGCGCCACGCGCGCCGCAATGTCCGCCGGCGATGGTGAAGCGAGCTTCCCCCGAACGGTAGGCAACATCGACGCGAGGAGCTTCTCGAAAAGCTTCGGATTGCGCCAGAAAATGTCGAATGCCTGCTCGAACAGGACCAGCTCTTCGTGACGTGAGACGAGTACAGACTCGAGCGCCGCCTTGAAGTCAGCCTTGTCTCTGATGCCGACCGCCTGCACGGCAGCGAGCGCATCGATCACTTTTGCAGGTCCAAGCGCGAGCCCGCAGGCGCGCAATGCCCGGACGAAGTGCAGAACGTTCTCGGCGAGGCGTCCTGAACTATCGCGCAACGCGCTCATCGGTTCAGGCGCGATTCTAAAGAGAGAATTTGCGCAGCGTGTCCGGATTAGTGATGACGGCCGACCGCCGCGCCGGCGGTGCACTGTAGAGGCCGGCAGGAGGCAGCGTTTCGAGTCGCGATGCAACCTCGCTGGTATTGCAACGCGCATCGAAGGACACGATTACTTCGTCGCCCGCCGTCGCACCAAGCGCGATGCACTGCTGTCCGAGCTTTGCGTTGAGTGGGGCCAAAACACCTGCGGAGACGAGTTCGCTCGGCGATCCTGAGCCCGCAAGATTCAGCTCCCATTTGCGCGCACCGCCTACGGCCGGACGCACCGCGATCACCGCCGGCAGTCCCGCGAATTCACGCGTGAGCAACTCGGCAATGCGTGGCTCGGTGATTCCTTCGACGCTCAACGATACGCGTCGACCACTGACGCTCACGTGCTGCAAGAAGAAATCGCGGGAGAAATCGTCGGCCACGCGTCCGCCAACGGCGCGCAACGCCTCGTCTTCGGTCGCGTAGGTTCCTCCGCCCTTCGGCAGCGCCGTGTTGAAATAGATCTCCTCGCCGGTGGAACGGTCGACGCACTTCACCGTCATCGCGCTCACCGCGTACTTCGTGATCGTGATTCCGGACGCTTCGAGCCGTGTCGACACTCGCCGAATCTTCGCGTCCGCGGTCACGAGAAAGTCACCGCCACTCGCCTCGTCGCCAAACGTTCGAAAACCGAACGAGCGGATGCGCTCTTTCAGCATGTTTTCCGCGATCGGTGACGAGCGCGGCGGCAACTCGGGCCGATCTGCGTCGTGCACTGCGATTCGCATCGCGATGCGCGGGTCACCGCTCGCGCGAATCAGGTTGATGCGCTCATTGCGCGTCATCTCGTTCAGCGATTTTTGCATCGCCTTGACATTCACAACCGCTTCGGTCGTGACCGACATCAAACCGTCGCTGCCGACTTTCGGCGCGCTTTCCTTGACGACGGGACCGATGAAGCTTGCGCTTTTCGCAACCAGCCGGTCGTTCAGCACGCCATAGTTTCGCGCGAGCGAATCGCGATCGACCAAAAGCCCGAGCGCTTTCGCGACGAGCTGCCCTTTCGCATCGGCGCGCACATCGTCCGCAAGCTTCGCCGAGTCGCCTTGATAACGCGGGTTCGACGGGTCGGCGAGCCCGACCGCGGTGATGACGAGTGTGCCCGGATCGGATTTCTCTGGAGCGGGTGCCGTGGCCGGAACAAACGGGACCGGCGGTGCAGTCACTGCAGCGACGACGGGATCGGCCGTTGGCGCAGTGGAAGTCGCTTTGCCGTCGCTGGGTTTGGCCGGCGAAGGGGCAACTGGCGCTGCCGCAACCACGGGCTTCTCCCCGCGTTGACCCAATGCGAACCACGCCACGGCGGCGATCGCAACGATTGCAAAAACGGCGACCACGGACACGGCAACACGCTGGGATCCCGCCTTCGCATAGGCCGGTGCAGCCGGCGCAACAGGCGTTTTGACGAGCGTCGGCGCTGCAGGCGTGCTCGACTGATGCAACACCGTCGCCTCTTCGTTCATCGCAACACCGAGCGGGACGGGAATTGCACCGGTCACCGGCCCCACCGCTGCGCGCAGCGCCGTCGCAAATTCCGCCGCTGTCTGATAACGCTCGTCCGGTTTTTTCGCGAGCGCCTTGCGAACGACCCCATCGACCGCATCAGGCAGCTGCACGTTCAACGTCGTCGGTGGCAACGGATCTTCGCGCAACACTTTTTGCATCGTCGTCGCCGCAGCCGAGGATGCAAACGGGCGCTCACCTGTCAGGAATTGATAAAGGATGACGCCAGCCGAAAACAAGTCCGAGCGGCCATCGACCGGCTGCCCCTGGATCTGCTCGGGCGACATGTAGCCGGGTGTGCCCATCACCGATCCGCCCTGCGTCAAGCTCGACGTGTCGACGTGTGCAATGCCGAAATCAGCCACTTTCGCCGTGCCATCGGGCAGCACGAATACGTTCGAGGGCTTGATGTCGCGATGCACGACGCCTTGTCGATGCGAATAGTCGAGGGCATCGAGAATCTGATTCATCAATCGGATCGCCTGCGCGAGCGAGAAGCGCTCGTTGGCGGCAAACATCTCGCGAAGCTCGCGACCCGCGACGTATTCCATCGCGATGAACGAGATGCCGTTGTCCTCCGCGAAATCGTAGATCGAGACGATGTTCGGATGATTGAGGCGCCCCGCCGCCTGCGCTTCGCGCCGAAAGCGCGCAACGATATCGGCAGCCTCGTCCCGAGCGAGCTGATCAGCGCGAATCGTTTTCAGCGCTACGACCCGCTTGATCATCGGGTCCCACGCTTCGTAAACGACGCCCATCGCGCCGCGACCAAGCTCGCGGCGGATTTCGTACTTGCCGAGCGTCTCGGGCGCGCTCATTACTTGTACTTGTTATCGATTTCCCAAACCGATTTTTGCACCAGGCGTTGCACCATCGTGTCGAGCCCGACACCGCCCTGCTGCGATTGCGAAGCGCCGAGCACCGATTGCGACGTCGCACCGACTTCCATTTTCTCTTCGGTGTAACCGGTCGCGACCTGCTCGGTCGTCTCCGCATTGATGATCTTGTAGCGCATGCCGATGATCCATACGCTGGTCGCTTCGTTGCTGCGCACCGATCCGAGTGCCTGGCCGCCGACCGCACCCGCACGCGCGCCGCCGAGCGAGCCGCTGAACGCACCGAGGGTTCCTGCGATGTTGCCGAGTGCGCGTCCGTCGAAGCCTTGTTGCGCCGAGGCAATCTGCTCCGTCTTCAGAATGTCGAACTTGACGACGTACTTCGTCGACTTGAGCTTGCCCATCCCGAGGAGCTTGCGTGCCTGCTGAGGATC
>DATLOI010000124.1:0-27480 GCA_035536295.1 Casimicrobiaceae bacterium | reverse complement strand
CGTGCTGTGCGACATTTCGGGATCGATGGATCGCTATGCGCGGATGTTGCTTCACTTCCTGCATGCGATCACCAACGATCGCCACCGCGTGCATGTGCTGTTGTTCGGCACGCGATTGACGCCGATCACGCGGCATTTGCGTCATCGCGATGTCGACGTCGCGCTCGCCCGCGTTGCGGGCGCGGTTTCGGATTGGGCGGGGGGTACGCGCATCGGCGCATGTCTCGCGGAATTCAATCGACGCTGGTCGCGGCGACTGCTTGCACAGAACGCGGTCGTGCTGTTGATCAGCGATGGCCTCGACGCTGACGCGGGCGAAGGTCTGGCATTCGAGGCCGAGCGGTTGGCGAAATCGTGTCGCAGGCTGGTATGGCTCAATCCATTGCTTCGCTATGAGGGTTTCGAAGCGCGTCCGGCGGGGATTCGGATGCTACTGCCGCACGTCGACGAATTTCTGCCGGTTCACAATCTTGCATCGCTCGAATCCCTCGCGAAGGCGCTCACTTCGGACGCCGCGACTCGCGGGAGAGGTTCGCGATAATCGTTGCAAGCACGGCGCGCGTCAGAGCGACGTCACGCGCCGCAACGCCCGCGATGCCGATGCGATTGACCTCTTCCGCGAGCGGCACGAGCGTGCGCTTCAACGCGCGACCGCGCGGCGTCAGTGTTACGTGCACGTTCTTGCGATTGCCTGGACGCTGTTCGCGACGCACGTAGCCTAATCGCTCCATCGCGGTGACCGCGGCGAACGTGGTCGGCTCCATCACGCCCGCTTCGTTCGAGAGCTGCTTTTGCGTGAGGCCGTCGCGCTCCCAGAGGATGCGCAAAAACGTCCAGTGGCCGAACGACACGCCGTGCGCAGCCAGCCGATCGGAAAGCGCACGCACGAATGCGCGTGTGGTGTCCTTGACGAGGTGTGCGAGACGATCCTGCTCGGTGGATGCGTGCGTGGCCGTCATCGTGATCGGACCGGCACTTGATGATGCAGCGTGACGTCGCGATTCTCGCCAGCCGAAGCAAGGATGCCAAGACAAGCCTCGACCGTCGCGCGCGCCCATTCGCCGTCGTGAACGGGTGCGCGATCGTTTCGAAGCGCATCGACGATCTCTTCGATCACTTCCTCACGCGGATAGCGTGGCGGCGGTAGCGTCTCGACCTTGCGTTCGAAATCGCCGTAGATCGTTACACCGGTGGGCGTCGGCCTGAGATCGGCGTGATCGCAAGTGACTACGAGCAATCCGAAGTGCTGCCAGGCGGTGGCGCCGGCCAGCGACGGTGCATATGCGCTGCCGCCGTAGTTGCGGGCAGCTTTTGCGATTGCTTCGTCGCGTGCATCCAGTGCGGCGTGCCGCCGTCGCGTCGCGCCGTAGTCGGCGATGGTCTTCGCTTGCCCCAGCTCGCCGATGTCGCCCATCAGCTCGTCGCTGTCGTAATGCGCAAAGCCGCTGTAGGTCGCGTGTCCAAAAGCCCTGTTTTTGAATGCGAGCAATGCGCTGTATGCGGCTTCGGTGGGACGAGCGGAATCCCACACGCCGGTGCGCGCTCGTACACTCGTAAGCTCCCCGCCACCGACGAGCCGCACGATGTCGATCTGATGCGCGCCCTGGCTGAACACGACGCCACCACCTGCCTCGGTCACCAGTTCTTCGGGTCGACGCGGTCGATAGAGAAAATCGGTGAAATTGAGCGCGGTGATCATGCGCACGTCGCCGTATTCGCCTGACCTAATCAACTCGGCGACTCGTGCCACGGGGCGATTGAAGCTGTGGCTGTGGCCGACGATCAGATGTCGTTTCGCCCGGCGCGCGGCATCGATCATCGTCGTGCATTCATCGATCGACAGTGCCATCGGCTTTTCGATCATCACGTGCTTGCGCGCTGCGAAAGCGCGAGTGGCGTGCTCGGCGTGAAACTGATGCGGCGAAGCAACGTAGACAAGCTCGACAGATGCGTCGTTGCATAACTCGTCGACGTCTTCGTAGGTCGCACCGCCGAAGTCGTGCACGAAGCGTTCCCGCGCGGCTGCGATCGGATCGGTCGCTGCAACGAGACGCACACGTGAATCTGCGACGAACGTCGGCAGCATCAGCGTAAATGCGCGGCCCAGCCCAACCACGCCGATTCCGATCGTCTTTATATTGGCCATCTTCAAAGACCGAGCGTCAATGTGCCGCTTCGTGCACGCGAGCAGCACACCATGATCTGCGTGGCGCGCTCGTCCTCGCTCAAGACAAAGTCGCGATGATCGACATCACCTGCAACGAGTGTCGTTCGACACGATCCGCAGCTTCCCGCTTCACACGAGCTTCGGACAAGCACGTTCTCGGCCCGCAGCGCTTCGAGAATCGACTGGTTCGCAGGAACGTGCACGACACGGCCACTCTGTGCGAGATGCACGTCGAACGCAGTGTCGTTGCGGCGCGTGGCAGCGTCCACACCAAAGCTCTCGAAGTGAACGGCGCCGAACGGCCAGTGTCCCGACATGTCGCGCACCGAATCCATCAAGGCACGCGGTCCGCAACAATAGACATGCGCGCTCGTCGGCCTCTCGAGCAACGGCCACAAATCGAATACGTTGTTCGGATCACCTTCGTCATGATGAATCGTGGTGACATTCGCAAATGCCGGCGCCGCAAGGACGTCCGCAAATGCGGTGCTCGCAGCGTTGCGCGTGAGATAAACGAGCTTGAACGTTCCTGCGCGAGTCGTCGCGAGATGTCGCATCATCGACAGGATCGGGGTGATGCCGATGCCTCCCGCGATGAACAGGAATCGCTTCGCACGCGGCGCCAAGCTGAACTCACTGCGTGGCTCGGCGACATCGACTCGATCACCGATATTCAAAGTATCGCAGATGCTGATCGATCCACCGCGTCCGGCCGCGTCGCGCTTGACCGCGATTTCGTAGCGATCTTCTTCCCGGGGATCGTTGCAAAGTGAATAGCGGCGAAGCGCGCCTGTGGGCGTGACGAGCGGAATGTGCGAGCCGGCGGTGAACGCGGGCAGCGCCGCGTTCGCCGGATCGCGCAACTCGAAGCGCTTGATGTCCTCGGCGACGAAGTCGGCGGCGCTGACGAAAAGCTCGCGGAATGCCGGCTCTGGGGTTTCTTCGGGCACGACTTCTCTCTCGCTTGATCGTGATAATCTTAGATGCCTAAGAATAATCGCACAAGAGATCCCTTGGGCCTTAAAATGGCGGAGGTGAGGGAATCATGCTGACTCGCGAGGAAAACGAGCTGCTGTGTCGCGTCGAGAGAGATGCTCCGATGGGACGGCTGATGCGCCGCCATTGGATTCCGGCGCTGCTGAGCGAAGAGCTGCCCGAGCCTGACAGCGATCCCGTTCCGTTGCGGCTCCTCGGCGAGGATCTGGTCGCGTTTCGCGACAGTGACGGCCGCGTCGGCGTCATTGGTCGGTACTGTCCGCACCGTCGCGCCTCGCTCGTGTTCGGACGCAACGAAGACTGCGGCCTGCGCTGCCTTTACCACGGCTGGAAGATGGATGTGGACGGCAACGTCCTCGAAATGCCATCCGAGCCGCAGGGCAGCGCACTCGCGCAGAAAGTGAAGCACATCGCATATCCGACGCACGAGCATGCGGGATTCGTGTTCGTTTACATGGGCGAGCGCGAAACGATGACGACGTTCACGCCGCCGCCTTACGCGCCCACCGAGAACGCACGTTGCGCGGTGGTCAAGATCATCGTGAATGCAAACTGGGCGCAGATCCTCGAAGGTGCGATCGATTCGGCACACAGCTCTACATTGCACTCGACCGACATGACACCAGCGCGTGTCGATCGGGCAAAGGCCACCAAGGACGTGTGGCTGCGTCCGTCGACCGACAAGGCACCGCGACTGGTGGTCGAGCGCGGTGACTTCGGCTTCAAGTATGCGGCGATTCGACGTCCGATCACCAACTCCAACGTCAACGATTACGTACGCATCACCGTATTCGTGTCGCCGTTCACCGTTCTGATTCCGCCGAACAACATGTACAACGTGGCGAACATCAACGTGCCGATCGACGACACGCATACGATGTTTCATTTCATCGCCTGGACCGAGAGCGACGCAAATGCCGTCGACGTCGAGGGATGGCGAAAGTTTTGCGGCGCGCAGGTCGGTGTCGACGTCGACCGCGAATGGAACAAGGTCCGCACGCTCGACAATCGCTATTTGCAGGACCGCCAGTCGATGCGACTTGGCAGTTTCACCGGTATTCGCGGCATTCCGAACCAGGACATCGCAATGTGGGAGACGATGGGGCCGATCGCCGATCGCACGCATGATCGACTCGGCGCCAGCGATCTTGCGATCGTCGAGTTTCGTCGCTCGATGGTCGAAGCGGCGCAGACGATGAAAGAGCGCGGCGTTGCGTTGGGCTCGGGTGGTGACTGGTCGGTGTTGCGCTCGTTCGAAGGCGTCGTGCCGAAAACGACCGATTGGCGAACATTGGGAGAGGCGGCGCGGGAGGATCAACCCGCCGTCGCCGAGTAATCGGCTCATTCAATCGAGGAGATTTCCGATGCACGTATTCTGTCGCGACGCGCTACGTCGGATCGTCGCTCTCGTCGCAGCGGCCTTTGTCGTTGCGCCGCTGACATCGCAGGCGCAAGCGCCCGCCGCCTATCCGAACAAGCCGATCAGGCTCGTCGTGCCGTATGCGCCCGGAGGATTTCCGGACACGGTCGCGCGAATCATCGCGCAGCGGCTGCAGGATCGCGTCGGTCAAACCGTCGTTGTCGACAACCGCCCCGGCGCGAACGGCGGCGTTGCTGCCGGTGTTCTCACTTCGGCGCCGGCGGATGGCTATCAATTCATGGTCACCGACGGCTCGATGTTCTCGATCAATCCGAAGCTTTACACGAAGCTCACTTACGATCCGGTCAAGGACTTCGTTCCAGTCGCGCTGGTCGCACGCGCCGCGCTTTTCATGGCCGTGCATCCGAAGCTGCCTGCGAGCACGCTGAAGGAATTTCTCGACTACGTCAAAGCAAATCCCGGTAAAGTGAATTACGGCTCTTCGGGCATCGGCAGCACGCACCATTTGACGGTCGAGGCGATGAAGACTTCGCTCGGGCTCGACATGGTGCACGTGCCATTCAAGGGAACCGGCCAATCGGTGCCCGCGCTCGTCGGCGGACAAGTCGAAATGCTCTATTCCGCGTATCCGTCGCTGATCGGATTCGTGAAAGACGGTCGCGTGAAATTGCTCGCGACCAATGCCGCGCAACGCTCGTCGCTCGCGCCCGATCTTCCCGCCATCTCCGAGCTGGTTCCAGGGTTTGACTTCGCACCGATCGTCGGCGTGCTCGCCACTGCCGGTACTCCGAAGGCGGTCATCGATAAAATTTCGACCGAGGTGGTTGCGATCACCAAAATGCCGGAAGTGTTGCAGGCGTTCGCGAGCGCCGGGATCGATTCGGTCGGTGCCGGGTCGGAAGCGTACGCCAAGGCGATTGCCGACGAGAACGCACGCATGGCGAAAGCGATCGAGGCAGTGGGTCTCAAGCCAGAGTGACGCAGCGCTCCCGCTGCAACGGGCCATCACGTGTCGCGACTCGCTCTGACGCTCGGCTGCTGGAACTACGATCGCGTTCAGGCACTAGCGGACGGGTCGGTGCGGCCCGACGGCATCGATCTCAATTTCCTGTCGATGCCCGTCGAGGAAACGTTCTTTCGCATGCTGCGGCATCGCGAGTTCGACGTCGCCGAGATGTCACTCTCGTCGTACACGGTGACGCGTCATCGCGATCCACCGCCGTTTGTCGCGATTCCGGTGTTTCCATCGCGCTTCTTTCGGCATTCGTCGATTTTCGTGTCGACGCAATCGGACATTCGCGAGCCGAAGGCTTTGATCGGCAAGCGGGTGGGGTGTCCCGAATATCAGATGACCGCACCCGTGTGGATTCGCGGCATCTTGCAGGACCGTTACGGCGTTCCTGTCGATGGCGTGACGTACGTGACCGGCGGCGAGGAAACGCCTGGGCGCAGCGAGAAGGTGAAGCTCGACCTGCCTTCGGGCATTCGCGTCGAGCGAATCGGCCCCAACGATACGCTTGCGCAGATGCTCGCCGATGGCAGGATCGATGCGCTTTATACCGCGCGCACGCCGTCGACTTTCCGCGCGCAACCGGAACGTGTGCGGCGGCTGTTTCCGGATTTCATCGATGTCGAGCGCGACTATTTTCGGCGCACCGGTATTTTTCCGATCATGCACACGGTGGCAATCAAGCGCGAAGTGTACGAAGCGCATCGATGGATAGCGCAGTCGCTGACCAAAGCTTTCTTCGAAGCGCAACGGCAGATCTACGAAGGCTTGCGCGAGACGGCAGCTTTGAAGGTAATGCTGCCATGGCTGGTCGCGCATGTCGACGAACTCGTGCGCGACATGGGCGAGGATTTCTGGCCGTACGGCTTCGCGAGAAATCGCGCGACGCTCGACACGTTCTTGCGCTATCACCACGAGCAGGGATTGAGCAAGCGTAAGCTGCAGCCCGAGGAGCTCTTCGCGCCGGAAACGCTCGAGAGCTTCGTGATCTAAGGGACAATGGCGTCATGGAAATGAACAACAGCCGTCTCGTTCCGGCACCGCGCGATCGCGTGTGGCAGGCGCTCAACGATCCGGAGACATTGCAGGCTTGCATTCCAGGCTGCGAGAGCTTCGAGACCGAGGCCGATGGTTATCGCGCCACGGTTGCGGCCAAAGTCGGCCCCGTGTCGGCACGTTTCGCGGGGCGTGTGCAACTTCTCGATGTCGACGCACCGAATGGCTATACGTTGAAATTCCAAGGGCAGGGCGGTGTCGCCGGATTCGCGAATGGCGAAGCGAGAGTTTCACTCGTTCCCGTCGAGAGCAACGCGACAACGCTCGCGTATGCGGTGAAGGCGCAAGTCGGTGGGAAGCTCGCGCAAATCGGCAGCCGCTTGATCGATGCGGCCGCAGCGAAGCTCGCCGAGGATTTTTTCTCGCGCTTTGTGGAGCGCGTGGCGGTGCCTGCGGCGAAGGAAGGAGTCGCGGTCGTGGCGCCGACGACAACACTTGCGAAAGCACCGTCGTCGAGTCAGTGGGTGCGCGTTCTTGCGATCGGCATCATCGTCGCGATCGTCGTCTATCTGTTCGTGCGAACACGGTAATTCTTGTTGGAGTAGAGAATGGACAGCGTCGATCTCGAAGTCTTGCGTCGCAGCGCCGAATGGCTCGAGGAGGGCCGTCGCATGCTGCTCGTCACAGTCGTGAAGACGTGGGGCAGCTCGCCTCGACCCGAAGGCGCGATGCTCGTCGTGCGTGACGATGGTCTGGTCGTTGGCAGCGTCTCCGGAGGCTGCATCGAGGACGACATCATCGATCGCGTGCGTCGCGAAGGCATGACGGCAACGCGGTGTGAAGCTGTGACGTACGGCGTATCGGCCCACGAAGCGCGGCGTTTTGGCTTGCCATGCGGCGGCACGATCCAGCTCGTGCTCGAGCCTTTGACGCGCGAATCGGGAATGCTCGCGTTGCTGCGCGAGATCGAAGCGGGTCACCTTGTCGCGCGGCGGCTCGAGCTTGCGAGCGGCTTTGCAACGCTGCATCCCGCGCAAGCGACCGACGGGCTTTCATTCGACGGCCGCACGCTGACGACGATTCACGGACCGCGCTACCGCATGCTTGTCATCGGCGCGTCGCAACTATCGAAGTATCTCGCACAGATCGCGGTCGGCCTCGATTACCAGGTGACGATCTGCGATCCGCGCGAGGAGTACACGGAGACCTGGGACATTCCCGGCGTAACGTTGGTGCGCACCATGCCCGACGATACGGTTATGGCGATGAAGCTCGATGAGCGATGCGCTGTCGTCGCGCTGACGCACGATCCCAAGCTCGACGATCTCGCGTTGATGGAGGCGTTGAAGTCGCCCGCGTTTTATGTCGGCGCGCTGGGCTCGCGCGCGAACAATGAGAAGCGTCGCGAGCGATTGCAGTTGTTCGACGTGTCACAGGCCGAGATCGAGCGCCTGCACGGGCCGATCGGACTCTACATTGGCAGTCGCACGCCGCCGGAAATCGCGATCTCGATTCTTGCCGAGATCACGGCGGTCAAGAACGGCGTTGCGTTGCCGGAGGCGGTAAGCATTGCCGCGGCAAAGGCGAATCTCGTGCAGTCACCGCTGTGCGAGGTGGCGCAAAGCGACGTCGGTTAGGCGCGTCGAGCGCTTTACTGCAAGGGCATGCTTCCTGGGGGTAACGCGCATCAGCGCTGTTCCAGTGTGTGCACGCAAGTGAGTTCACGCCTCTCGCCCGCCGTCGACCGGCTGTGACGCTCGTCAGTCAGCCAGCGCTTGAGATCGTCCTCGGTGTCGACGTCCCACAAACGCGGTAGCTCGTGCCATGTCGCGTTGGCCGCCGCGAGCTTTGCGCGTGTGTCGTGCAACACCTCGGATGTGCTCCAGCGAACGCCGTCAAATAGGTCGATATCGCGCGCAAGACCGACCAGGACGTAGCCGCCGTCCTCCGCGGGTCCGATGACTGCATCGTGACGCTCGAGCGTCGCAGCGGCCGCAGCGAGATAAGCGATGTCGTAATCGGGTACGTCGGTCCCGATCACGATCGCGCGTTCGTTGCGCGACAGCGCGTCTTTTAGGGCCGCATGCATGCGCGCGCCAAGATCGTTGCCGAGCTGCACGCGCGTCACTACGCCCAGCGCCTCACACCACTCGCTCAGAATCCCGGGCGAGGCGTCCGGCGCGATCCAGACTTCGACATTTTCGACAACGCCCGCAGCGCGGGCGGACACCGCAACGGCGAGAGTCCGTTGCACCAGATCGCGATAAACATCTGCCGCAGCGTCGGCGCCGATCGTGCGCGCGAGACGCGTCTTGACGCGGCCCGGCACCGGCGGCTTCGCGAAGACCTGCAGAATGACAGGCGTCCGCGGCGCCCATCGATAGTATGTCTGCGCAAGCTCACCCGCATCTGCGCCGCGCCAGTACGCGAAGCGCAACGACCACATCGTCGCGATCGTTTTCCATGCGCCATGCGTGTCCCAGCGGCGGCCGGATGCTTCAATGCGATCGGTCAGACAGGCGGGCGCACCCGCGACGCGCTGCAACGTCGACGACATCGCAACGTCTTCCATCAACGGGATTGCCGGAAATCCGCCCGTCGCATCGAACGCTTCCCGCGCAACGAACATTCCCTGATCGCCCGTCGCAATTCCGGTCAAGCGCGACCGGGCGTTCATGCAGCGCGCGATCACAGGCAACAGCCTTGAGCGACCGCGCAGTGCGACGTCGAAACGACCCCATTTTGCGCCGCGCGCACGCGCTGTGGCGATCCCTTGCACGGCCCTTGATGGCAGCACGCAGTCGGCGTGCAAGAAAAGAACCGTGTCGCCCCGCGCAATCGAAGCCCCGACATTCATTTGCACCGCGCGCCCGCGAGGCGCGATCAGGACATGGTCGGCAAGCGATTGCGCAAGGTGGCGACTCGCATCGCGACTGCCTCCGTCGACGACGATGATCTCAATGTCCGGACCACGCAGCGACTGCAGAGGTGTCAGCGTCGCCCGGAGCCCATCTGCCTCGTCGAGTACGGGAACGACGATCGATAACGCCTTCAGCCGAGCGCTCCGCCGCATGACGAGCCCTGTCCCGCCGTGCATCCGTAGCAATGATCGGCGACGGCGATCGATGCCCCTTCCAGATCCTCGTGCAAGAGATCGGACAAGTGACGGCGCGGCTTACCGGCGACCGACAACGGTATCCCGAGCATCTGGTTGAAATCGCAGTCGTACAAGAATCCGCGCCAATCAACCGACATCAGCGTACGGCACATGACGCCATCCAGATTGGCCGGGTTGTGCGCGCTTCTCAACAGCGCCATGTACGGCGCAAATTTGCCTTGCGACACGAGAGTCGATCCAAAGCGCGCGATCGGCATGTTCGCAAGCGTGAACAGCTGATTGAACGTGATGCCGAAATGCTCGCCGAGCTCGCGCTTGTAATCCGCTTCGAGCTTTTCCTGCGCGGGCGGCAAGTAAGGCCCGAGCGGGTTGTAGACGAGGTTCAAGACGCGCGTGCTTCCCTCACGCCCGTAGCCGAGCGCATTGAGCTTTTGCAAACCGAGTATCGACGATTCGAACACATGCTCGCCGCGCTGCTTGTCGACGTTGTCCTTGGTGTAGCAGGGGAGTGATGCGGTGATCTCGACTTTCTCGTCCGCGAGATAGTCCGCGAGGTCTTCGAAGCCCGGCTCGTTCAGGATCGTCAGGTTGCAGCGGTCGATGACGCGCGCACCGCTCTTGCGCGCTTCACTGACGAGATAGCGGAAGTGCGGATTGAGCTCAGGCGCGCCGCCGGTGACGTCGAGCGTTGCGACGCGTCGCATGCGCACCACGCGCAAGATCAGATCGATCGTCTCGCGGCCCATCATCTCCTTGCGGTCGGGGCTTGCGTTGACGTGGCAGTGCAGGCACGCCTGATTGCAGCGATAGCCGAGATTGACCTGCAGCGTATCGAGCGCCCGGCGAGCGATCGTCGGAAAGTCAGTCGCCCTGAGCAGCGGCAACGTTGCGTGCATCGCTTTCCCCGTGGTGCTGCTGGTTTGAGCTCCAGTATCGCCTGGCCGGCTCGCGCTCGCGCGCCGGCAGGATGTTGTCGCACGTCGTCCAAAGCCCGCTTTCGAGCGACGCAGGGAACGCTTCCGGAAGGCCAGCCGAGCGCATTGCTGCAGCGACGCTCACAACGTCGTAGTCGAGCGCGACGAGTTGCGGCTCGACTCGACTACCGTCGTGGCAAAGCAGCGCGTAGCCGACTTGTCTGGAGCCATCGTGCGCAGGACGACCGAGCAAGCCTACGTTGCACCAGAATCCTCGCGACGTGCGCCGAATCCAGGGCAGGTCCGAGTGTGTCGCGCAGATGCCGCTGACGCGCTCGCGAGCGAGCCAGCCATCGATCGTGTCATCACCGGTTTCGCTGTCCCAGACGAACTCGTTGACTTGATCGGGACTTCCGTACACGAGCAGGATGCGCGCGCCTCGCCATTCGATGATTCGCTGCGGCGGAAGCTCGCGAAGCCACGCCTTGTGCTGCGCGCTCGTGTGCTTCGCCGTGTAGTCGAACGAGATCTGCGCGTACTCGCGGTCGAGGGGATCGATGTAACCGCATCGGCAATCGCGCTCGTCGAAGCCGACGGCGTGATCGTAATTACCTTGAATGCAAACGACGTCGTTCCTGCGAACGAGATCGAGCGTGCGATTGGGCTCGGGCCCGAATCCGCCGATATCACCAAGGCAGAATCGCGGCATTCCGTGAGTCACGGCGAGAAATGCTTCGACTGCGGCGAAGTTGCTGTAGGGACCACCGCACAGCGCGATCCGGTCGACGCGCTCGTCAATGGCGTCGATGGGGCTCATGTCGTCGAGCATAGCACTCATGTACGTGCATCCCCGGTGCGGCGCGCCTTGAATTTCTTCCAGGCGACCGGAAGCAGCGCCGCAAGACCCAGTAGCGCAAACGCCAACAGCGTCTCACGCGATACCAATCCCTCGAGCGAATCGATGCGCCCCAGTGTCTGGCCCAGGTTCACGTAGATGAACGTTCCCGGAATGATTCCGATAAACGTTGCGAGCACATAAGTGCGCACCGGAATGGTGGTGAATGCGGAGGCGATGTTCACGAGGAAAAACGGGAACGCGGGCACGAGTCGCAGAAACAAGAGATAAGCGAACGCGTTCTCGGTGAAGCCTTCATTGATTTTCTTGCCGAGCGCGCCCAGGCGCTTTTGTGCCGCCTCCGCAAACAGATACCGCGCTGCGAGAAACACGACGGTCGCCCCAACGGTTGCGGCGACGACGACGATCGCCGTTCCGAGCCAGCGTCCGAAGACGAAACCCACGGCGAGCGACAGCGCGGCGGCGCCCGGAATCGACAGCGCGGTCGCGCCGACGTAAATCGCGAATACAATGGCGATCGCCGCAACGAAATGCCGGTCGGCAAACGAGAGGAACGCGTCGCGATTGGCCTTGATCGTTTCCAGCGACAGATAGCGATGTCCGCCGAGTGCGAAAAAAACCACGAGACCGCCTATGAACAATGCTGCGACAACGATCTTCGTCCACGGACGTGCCTGCTTTTGCGCGGGTGCATTCATCATGCACCCTGCAAGCCGAACAATCGCTTGATCCAGGCGCGCGACGTCGGAGTGAGGCTCTCCTTCATGCGCTGATCGGCCGCGCGTCGCGTCACCATCGCAAACGTCGGATAAGCGTGAATCGATGCGGAAAGATCGGCGGCTTTCAGTCCGTGACGCATCGCAAGCGCACATTCGGCGATCAATTCGCCGGCATGCGGCGCGACAATCGCAGCACCGATGAGCTTGCCTCTCGGATCGGTGACGAGCTTCGCCATCCCTTCGCACTCGCCCTCGGCGCGCGCGCGGTCGATATCGTGTAAAGGAAAGCGATACACGCGGTGCGCGATGCTCCGCTCCTTCGCTTCGGCTTCAGTGACGCCCACGCGCGCGAGCTCCGGATCGGTGTACGTGCACCAGGGCACGATGATCGATGGCTTGACCCACTTCATGCGAAAAATCGCGCGGCGCAGAATAATGCCGGCGTGATGCTCGGCGACGTGGGTGAATTGCAATCCGCCGGCGGCATCGCCGATCACATAGATCGATGGATTGGTCGTCGTCAGACCGCGATTGACGATGCGTCCGTTGTCGACTTCCACGCCCGCTGCTTCGAGGCCGAGGTCCTCGACGTTGGCTATGCGTCCGGCCGCGAGCAACAGGTGCGTTCCCCTGACGGTATGAGCCGAGCCTTGCCGCGCAATGTTGACGCGAATGTCGCCCGCTTGCCCTTCGACGCTTTTTATCTCGGCGCTTAAGTGATAGCGAACGCCTTCTGCAACGAGCTGGCGATGCACGATCTCGGCAAGCTCGGGGTCTTCGCGCGGCATCACCGTCGCCGCGATGTCGAGCACCGACACGTCACTGCCGAGTCGTCGGAAAGCCTGCGTCAACTCGCTTCCGACCGGGCCGCTGCCGACGACGATGAGACTCCGTACATCAGTACGTAAGCCGAAGACGCTTTCGTTGGTGAGATACGGAACGGAGTCGATCCCCTTGATTGGCGGAATCGCGGGACGCGAACCGGTTGCGATCACGAACGTGCGGGCAGTGATCCGTCGCCCATCAACTTCGAAAGTGTCGCGCGCGGTGAAGCGCCCGTTGCCGAAAATGACGTCGACGCCAAGACCGCGAAACCGCTCGGGGCTGTCGTTCGGCTCGATGCCGCGAATCACGTCGGCGACGCGCTCCATCACATCGGCCATCACGATGCTCGGTTCGGAGGGCGGGACGGCCCAGCGGTCGGCATGGCGCATCTGGTGGGCGACGCGGGCGGATTTGATCAATGACTTGCTGGGCACGCATCCGTACCACAAGCAATCGCCGCCGAGCTTGTGCTTTTCGATGACAGCGACCTTGGCGCCGAGCGATGCGCCGCCGGCAGCGACGACGAGGCCGCCGGCTCCGCCGCCGATCACGGCAATGTCGAATTGAGGTCGCATTTCGCTGGCTGCCCTAGGGAGGCTCTGATCAAGTTACGTGGAGCGCGTTGGCACGAAATCTGGATGATGGTTAGACCAGGGGCGAAGGACGTGGTCTTTCCCACGTTCAAGACACTGGGCGACACCAGCGCCAGATTATCGTGCCAACCCTAAAGGGACGGGGTTTTCCGAGGCGCTGACTTTGTTGTTAGGCGACGGCCAATAGGATGAACTATTGGCCGCGCCTGCCGTCGCGTCATCATCCCCGGAAAACCTCCGTCGCGCCCGCGTAACTTGGTCAGAGCCTCCCTGCTCTTCTAGTCGCGATGCCGTCGCTTTGCTTACGCGCTTAAAGCCCGCGCGCCCGGGCGCCAGCTACCATAGCGCCCGCTTTTCGCATTCTCTCACCGCCCAGGCGATTAAAGGCCGTGGGGCACTCCTCATGACGTTCAATCGATCGCACAGGCTTCTCGTCGTCGCAATCCTCGTTGCAACGGCGGTCGGCATTGCTGCGACGAGGCCATGGGTCGAACGCAGCGCGCCAGCGGTCGCGACTGCACTCGAGCGCGGGCAACCTGTCGGATCGATCGACCGGCCCGTCGACGAGCTCATCGTCTCGCGTGCTTTGCGTATTGCCGGATGGGCGATGGATCGCGATGGCGAAGTTGCGGTCGATGCGCGAATCGCCGGGCGAACGATTGCGGCCACAACGGGAATCGCGCGGCCCGATGTCGCGCTCGCCAAATCGGACTATCCGGCAGCCGGGCGATCAGGGTTCGCGCTCGATGTCACGTTGGACAACCTTCGCGCGTTGCGTTGGCCGATCGAGATCACAGCGACCAATCGCAACGGTTCGACGTTGTTGGGGCGTCGCAGCCTGGCGCCGCCGGAAGCGCTTCAGCTTTGGCGTCGCTTCGAACCCGCCACCGCTGACGCGTTTCACTTCCTGATGGCGACCTCGGGACTGGCGCAAGGTGGCGCGAACGAGATCGCCGATGTGTACCGCGGGTACGGATCGGCAACCCAGCGCATCGGCATGGCCGTGCCGGTCCTCTATATGCGAACGACGCATGGTCGTGCGCGGGACTTTACATTCGATCCGAACTTCGACGTGTCGCGAAAGTGCGGCGCGCGCGCGCTTGCCGACGATTCACTCGCGAATGTGTTGCGTTACGCAATCGATCAGCGCGTTCCCGTGCAAATCATCCTGAATGGCGGCATCTGGGCGGACGCATCCTGTGATGCGCCCCAATGGGATGTCAACGATCACCTCGAAGCCGATCCGCGCAATTGCCAATGGACGCAGGATGACAAGGTATTTCCCGACGATCACTTGAAAAATCTCGCGGGCTCGACGCAATCGCCTGAGCTCGCGCGCTCGCTGACGCTCAATGTCTATGCAGGCGAGGTGCGCCGCTACAAGAAGCGCAATCTCAAGGCGGCAGCTGCTTTGATCGCCGCATTCGCACGCGAGCATCCAACATTGTTCGTCGGTGTCAATCTCGACTCCGACACCTACGCGAACCCGTTTTTCGAACAGCGCGAATGGTTCGATTACAACCCGGGGACGCTGCGCCAATTTCGCGAGTGGCTGCAGCGGAGTGGCCCATATGCGGGGCATGGGTCACGCGACGTACCGGACCTGCGCGCGTTTCGCCGGGCGAAACCGATGACGCTCGCCGCCGTCAATCGCGTCGCCAACGCGTCATGGAAGCGCTGGGAAGAGGTGCAACCACCACGAACGTTTCCCGGCTCCGAGCACCAACCTTTGAAAAACGGCGAGCGCCTGATCTGGGACGACCCGTGGTTTCAGTTGTGGGACACGTTTCGAAAGCATCTCGTGCAGCTCCATTACGACGAGCTCGCGCAATGGACGCATGAAGCAGGCATCGCGAAAGATCGTATTTTCACTGCGCAAGGGTTCGTCGCGCCCGAAGGACCGGCCCGACCGTTTGCGGTGAGGGTGACCAGCGCAGGACAGAATTACGATTCGGGCGGGGTGTCGATCGAAGGCTCGATTCCGCGCGCGGGTCACCTCGGCGCTATTCTCTATGGACCTGCCGCGATGAATCGTGCGCGCATGGAGCATCGGCACGGTTTGTTCGCCACGTTCGCGCGCATGGACGCGGGCTGGGCGGTGGTCGAATCGAATCTCGCCGACTTGCGACGCCCGGAAAAGCTGCCGACTTACGGCGATGCTTATCGCGCGTTTCGCGATTTGTTCAACTACGACGCGAAACAGGTCTCGCTGATGGCATGGAACGGAAGCAACGGCATTTACGCCGGGCAACCCGGCTACGTCTCATACACGTCGTGGCGCAACACGCCCGCCGAGGAGGCGATGCGCGACCATCTGGTCAGTCACGCGGGATTGCCGCTCGGATCGCGACTGTGGATGTTCGGTTCCGCACAGCATCGCGATGACGATGGCTGGAGCGCGGAAGGCGCAGCGGTAGTGTTGGATATTGCACGGCTCAGGTTGCAACCCAAGGCCGATGCAATCAGGCTGCTGTCGCCGCCCGATCAGGTGATTCGCGCGCGCAATGCCCGCTCGCTCGTGATCGGGATTGCTCCAGATGTTGCATCGCGAATCGAAGTGTGGGCGCAGCTTGCGCCCGATGGCTCTTGGACGCTGTTGAACCATTCGCCATCGCAGATGACCGAGGCCGGCATCGAAGTGCCGTTGCGCTGGCCCGAGACCTGGCGCGACGATTCGATCATCGAGCGGCTTCGCATCAATCTGATCGGCGTCGCCCCGGGCCGTGAATTCAACGTCGATCGGATCGCTCTGATCGGCACTAGAACGGCCCCAGCGCGATGACACGGGCAAGTCGGGCGGCTTTTTCGTCATCGGGAAGCTCGCGATTCCACACGACCATCACGTGCTCGTGGTGCGTGTGGCGAAAGCCTGCGCGAACATCGACTTCCTCCGCCTGTTTGTCACCGACGTAGCCCCAAATCGCCGGCGCGTCGGCGAGGCGTGCGAATGTCGTACGCAACATTATTTCTGCGATCCCGCCTGCATCCTTGATGAGTTTTCGATGCGGGTCGGGAATGCGACGATACAAGCGATCGTCGATGACCATGCCGCCGCACAGCCAGGTATCCTCGAAGGCCGAATAGTGAATGTAGCCGACCGGCAAATACTGTGTACGTCCCTGTCGATAAAAAGCGACGTAATGCTTCGGAAAATCGGGCGGGTTGCCGCGAAAGCGCCGACGAAACAAGTCGCCTGCATAGAACTCCGCGTCGCTCACTTCCTCGACGCGGATGATGTCGTCGATATGCTTCGCGTCGATCGGAGGATCGTCACTCGTTGTCGGCGCGCGCGGGGGCGCTGCTGGCGACGCAGGTGCGGGCGCGGGTGCCGGATCGCGCGTAACGGCCGCATTCGTGCGCCCGAACAATCGTTGCAGAAGTGACATCGTTGGTTTCTAACGAATCGAAACTTCGTGCGCGATCCACGCGATGCCTCCGTCCGCGAAGCCCACGCGATAGCTACCGGATGGATACCGGAAAGCGCGAGCGTACCGCGGAACGCCGTTCGCCGATCACCCGGGGGACGTTGCATAACGCAGGGTGACCAGCGGGGCACGAAACGCTCGTCCTTGTCCCTCGAGCCATATATCGAGTTGTCGATGGCGCCCGGCGATCAAGCCCACGACGCTGATCGCGCGCTCGCCGCCGAAGATCCTTGCATCGATGAGGGCACGTCTCGATTCTCGCGGTGGGGCACCTGGCGTGAGCGGCACCGGCGCCGTTGCTTTGCGGGCTCCGTAATACACGCCGATCTCGTCGGCGCGATTCAACGTGAAATCGCCAAACTTTTCGGTGAACCCTTCGTAGAACCCGTGCTCATTGGCCGCAAAGTGATCGCGTAGTGCAGTTTGCATCATCGACAGATCGATCATGTGCGAAGCGTGCACGCTCCAAGCGATCGCGTAGAGCGCAGCTGCGCCTGCCAGCGCAGCTGCGCCTGCCAGCGCTGCGCGCATCAGCCAACGCGTGTCGATCGTCCATGCGAGCGCTGCGGATGTGAGCAGGATCGCAAGTCCGGAAGTGCGCCAGACGTGTTGTCGTCAAGCGATGGCTATTTTTTTCTTCTGTCTCAATGAAAATCCCGCGACTTCGCGTTGAGCTCGCCTAAAAGCGGCGACAAATCGACGAGCTTTCCGGCAAGCACGTGCACGACTTCGCCCTCGCGCTCGAGCGTTCCGTACACACCCATCAAGCGTGAGCCCAGAAGTTCGCGCCGCTGTCGGTCGGAAAGATCGCGCCAGACGATGATGTTCATGACACCGGTCTCGTCTTCGAGCGTGACGAAAATCACGCCGCTCGCGGTGTCCGGACGTTGACGTCCGATGACAAGTCCTGCGATGCGCACCATACGACCGTGCGGCGTATTGCGCACCGCTTGTGACGTGAGCATGCGTTGCTTGGTAAGCTCGTCGCGAATCAATGCCACCGGATGCCGCCCGAGCGTCAATCCGAGTCGGCGATAGTCCGCGATGATGTCGTCGCCTTCGCTTGGTATGGCGAGATCCGGCTCATGCTCGGCGAACTCGTTGCCCGCGAGAAGCTCGGGCAATCGCTCGACGCCAGTGATATCCCATACCGCGCGATGGCGATGTCCCGACAGCGCGGCCAGTGCGCCCGCATCGGCGAGCGCTTCGAGGTCGCGGCGGTCGAGCTTCGCGCGATGCGCAAGATCGGTGACCGATTGAAAGCGTCGCTGCAATCGTGCTTTAACGAGCTGCTGCACCGCTGCTTCCTTGAGCCCGCTGACCATGCGAAGCCCGAGGCGTAACGCAGGGCCGTGCGTACCCCAACGGTCCGGATCATCGCCCGATGCAGGATTCGCGCGCTCATCGACGCCGTGTCCCAGCGTGCACTCCCAATCGCTCACCGTGACATCGACCGGCCGCACCTCGACGCCATGCCGGCGCGCATCGGCAACGAGTTGCGCAGGCGCATAAAAACCCATCGGCAGCGAATTTAGAAGAGCCGCGGTGAAGGCGGCAGGGTGATAGCGCTTGAGCCAGCACGACACGTAGACGAGGAGTGCAAAGCTCGCCGAATGCGACTCGGGAAATCCGTATTCACCGAAGCCCAGGATTTGCTGATAGATCGCTCGCGCAAACGCTTCGTCGTAGCCGCGCTTTGCCATGCCATCGATCAGTCGCTGCTCGAACTTTTCGAGACCGCCGCGACGCCGCCACGCCGCCATCGAGCGGCGCAAACGATCCGCCTCGCCGGGTGAAAAGCCGGCGGCGACGATTGCAAGCTGCATCACCTGTTCCTGGAAAATCGGTACGCCAAGCGTGCGCTCGAGCACGGCTTTGACATCGTCGCTCGGATAGGTGACGGGCTCGAGTCCCTGACGACGTCGCAAATACGGATGCACCATGCCACCCTGGATCGGGCCGGGCCGCACGATCGCGACTTCGATCACGAGATCGTAGAAGTTGCAGGGCTTGAGTCGCGGGAGCATCGATTGCTGCGCGCGCGACTCGATCTGGAACACGCCGATCGTGTCGGCGTGCTGAATCATTGCATAGACGCCTTGATCTTCGGCGGGAATGTCTTGCATCGACCTGCCGATCATCGTCAGCGCGCGTCGGATCGCGGAGAGCATGCCCAGTGCAAGGCAATCCACTTTCAAGAGGCCCATCGCGTCGAGATCGTCCTTGTCCCATTGAATGACGGTGCGATCCGCCATCGCCGCGTTCTCGACCGGGACCATGCGCTCCAGAAGGTCACGCGCGATGACAAAGCCGCCGACGTGCTGCGAGAGGTGGCGCGGAAATCCCATCAGGTCGCCGGTGAGACGGATCAGCCGCTTGACGAGCGGGCTCTCCGGATCGAAGCCCGCTTCGCGAATGCGCTCGGGCTGCACGACGCGTCCGTCCCACCATGCGAAAACACCTGCGATGCGATCGACTTGTGCCAAGTCGAGTCCAAGCGCTTTGCCGACATCGCGCACGGCGCTCTTGGGTCGATAGGTGATGAGCGTGGCGGCAAGCGCCGCGCGGTCACGACCGTATTTCGCATAGACGTATTGCATCACTTCTTCGCGCCGCTGATGCTCGAAATCGACGTCGATGTCGGGAGGCTCGTTGCGCTCCTTGCTGATGAATCGCTCGAAGAGCATCGACATGCGTGACGGATCGACCTCGGTGATGCCGAGCGCATAGCACACCGCCGAATTCGCCGCGGACCCGCGTCCTTGGCACAAGATGCCTTTGCTGCGTGCGAAGGCGACGATGTCGTGCACAGTGAGAAAGTAGGGCTCGTAGTGAAGCTCGGCGATGAGCGTCAACTCGTGCTCGATCAGCCCGCGCACTTGGGGCGGCGTTGCAAGACAGCGAAACGTCACGTCACCATGCAGCATGTCGGATTGATCTATCGCTGCACTGCCATAGCGCCGCGCAAGACCGATCTCGGTGAGCTTGCGAAGCCACGAGGCCGGCGACTCCCCTTTGGGAACGATTTCGCGCGGATATTCGTAGCGCAATTCATCGAGCGAGAACGAAGCGCGTTCGATGACGTCCAGGGTCGCGTCGGTCAGCGCGCGCGGATACAGCGTGCCGAGACGCCCACGTGAGCGCAAGTGCCGCTCGCCATTGGGATGCAACGCATAACCGCATTGAGCGATGGGCTTGCGCAGGCGAATCGCCGTCAGCGTGTCCTGCAGCGCGCGGCGTGCACGCGCATGCATGTGCACGTCGCCGGCCGCGACGAGCGGCAAGCCATGCCGGGTTCCGACCGCTTCGAGTTCCGCGAGGCGTGACGCGTCGCCGGCTTGTGCAAATAATTCAACAGCAAGCCAGGCGCGATCGCCGAACGTATCCGCGAGAAATCGCGCTTGATCGGCAAGCGCTTTCGCATCGACAGCAAGCACATCGGGCGGCACCCACAACGCGAGGCAGGGCGATGCGATGTCGGCGACGTCACTGCGCGTCAGTCGATACGCCCCCTTTTTTGCATTGCGCCGCCCGCGCGTGATCAGTTGCGAAAGATCGCCGTAGGTCGTGCGGTCGGTCGCGAGCAGCACGAGCTTCACGCCATCGTCGAGCGTGATCTCGCTGCCGATCAACAGCGGAAGCTTCGCCTCCTTCGCAGCAAGATGGGCGCGAACTGCACCCGCCACCGAGCATTCGTCGGTGATCGCGAGCGCCGCGTAGCCGAGCGCGTGCGCACGCTCGACCAACTCCTCGGGGTGCGATGCACCGCGCAGGAAGCTGAAATTGGAAAGGCAGTGGAGCTCGGCGTACGGAGGCAGCACGGCGCATGGCAAGCGGCAGGACTACCGTATAAATATACGGCATCCAAACCCCGGCTGCTACGCGCTGCTTAACACGCTCCCGACGGTGACGAAGCGTTCACGGAAAAGCCGGCACCGCCGGATCGACGCCACGCCAGGTCGCTTCCGGATGGTTGTCGCTCATGTGCTTTTGCACGTCGTCGACCTTGTGCAGCGGAACGTCGACCATGACGAGGATCTGCCCGCTCTCGATGTCGGATCGGAATTGCTTCAGCGACGAGTTCGGCACCCTCGCGCCGACCAGTGTGGAAGCGAAGAAGCCGAAGCCTGCGCTGACCAGCGTCATCAGCAGCACGCCACCCACGCCCATGAAGCGACCTTCGTAGCCGTATTGCGCGAGCAGCCACCCGGAAACCGCACCAAGGAAGCCGCCGATCAACACACCGATCATTGCAGCGTTGCGCACGTCTGAAGTCTGCAGGAACGATGCCTCGTGCAGCTTGCCGAGATTCGTGCCCGGGCGCGCCATGAAGTGCATGTGCCGATCGTCGACTCGCGCAAGCAATAGATCGTCGGCGATGCGTTGTGCGCTCTCGACGTTCGGCGCGAGCCAATAAAGGCGACGTCTCATCCTTCCTCCTGTTTTTTGATTGCTCGGCCGGAATGCGACACCGAAACGCGCAATGCTGTCAAGTGTTCAGGACCGCTCGCTTGACTCGCCCGCCGCTGCCCATCGACACTGCAACACTCTTGCATCCCCGCACTCTTGCATACTCGTCAATGCCCACGCCTGCCTTCGACCGCTTCTACCGCTATGACGAGCTGACCGAGCTATTGCACGCGTTCGCGCGCGAGCATCCCGCGCTCGTGTCGATCGAGTCGATCGGCCGAAGTCACGAAGGGCGTGACATCTGGGTGCTGACCGTCACCAATACGAAGACCGGTCCTGCGATCGACAAGCCGGCGTTCTGGGTCGACGGCAACATTCACGCGACCGAAGTGGCTGCGTCCGCGGCGAACGTGTATTTCCTGCACATGCTGGTCACGCAATACGCCCTCGATCCGGAGATCACGCGCGTTCTCGACACGCGTGCATTTTACGTGTGCCCGCGCATCAATCCGGATGGGGCCGAATGGGCGCTCGCCGATCGGCCGCGCTGGATTCGCAGCTCGACACGTCCGTATCCGTTCGACGAAGAGCAACTCGACGGTCTCATCGTCGAGGACATCGACGGCGACGGTCGCATTCTGCAGATGCGCATCGCCGATCCCAACGGCGTGTGGAAAGCGCATCCGAACGAGCCGCGCCTCATGATTCGTCGCGATCCGACCGAGGAGGGCGGAACCTACTATCGCGTGATCCCTGAAGGTCGCGTCGACAACTACGACGGCTTCACGCTGACGCTCAAAAAGCCGCCGCAGGGGCTCGACCTCAACCGCAACTTTCCCGCGAGCTGGCGCCAGGAGTTCGAGCAACTCGGTGCCGGTCCGTATCCGACCTCCGAGCCCGAAGTGCGCGCGGTCGTGGACTTCATCGCCAAGCACAAGAACCTGACGGGCGGCACGACATTCCATACGTGGAGTGGCGTGCTATTGCGCCCGTTCGAACACTCGCCCGACGAAGAGATGGACGCCGAAGACTTGTGGGTCTATCGCAAAGTCGGCGCGATCGGCACCGAGCTCACCGGCTATCCCAACATTTCCGTCTATCACGAATTTCGCTATCACCCCAAGCAAGTGATCGGCGGCACGTTCGACTGGATCTACGAGCATTTGGGACTTTTCTCGTGGGTCGTCGAGATCTGGAGCCCGATGCGCGAAGCCGGCATCACCGACTATCAGTACATCGACTGGTTTCGCGATCACACCCCCGACGATGATCTGAAGCTCATTCGCTGGAGCGATGAGAAGTTGGGCGGTGTCGCACATATTCCGTGGAAGGCATTCGATCACCCGCAGCTCGGGCGAATCGAGATCGGCGGCTGGAATCGCTTTCACGCTTTCGGTAATCCGCCACTGTCGCTTCTCGAAAAGGAGATCGCGCGCTTTCCGAAGTGGCTCGTCTGGCAGGCATTGATTTCGCCGCGACTGGCGCTCGTGCATGCGAGTGCGGTTCGCGTCGGTGAATCGAGTGCGCCCCGCTCTTGGAAGGTCACGCTCGTCGTGCAAAACGAGGGCTGGCTTCCGGCGTACGTCAGCAAGCGCGCGCTGGTGCGCAAGGTCGTGCGCGGGCTAGTTGCCGAGATCGATTTGCCTGCAGGGGCGAGGCTCATCGCAGGAAAGTTACGCGACGATCTCGGACAACTCGAAGGCCGCGCGCACAAGCACACCGGCGTTTCGTTCTGGCCCGAATACAACATCACCGACGACCGCATGAAAATCGAATGGGTTGTTCAAGGGGAATCAGGATCGTCGATCACGGTCAGCGCACGACACGAACGCGCGGGTGTCGTGCGCGCCGATGTGAAGTTGGAATGAGGATTGTCACATGCTCGAATTGCGACCCAACTGCGAATGCTGCGACGTCGATCTTCCGCCCAATGCAACGAACGCGATGATCTGCACGTTCGAGTGCACGTTTTGCGTTTCCTGCGCCAAAGAATTGCTACAAGGCCGTTGCCCGAACTGCGGCGGTGACTTGCAACTGCGGCCGATTCGTCCCGCGGACAAGCTCGCAAAATATCCGGCGTCGACGAAGCGGGTCGTGAACGCACGCGGCTGCGCGAAGCGCTGACTGCTGCAGGAATGCTGATCGATTCGCTGCGCAGCGTTCCACGCGGCGTCGTCGTTTTGGGGTTTGTCAGTCTATTGATGGACGCAAGCTCCGAGCTCGTGCACGCGCTGTTGCCGTTGTTCATGGCGAGCGTGCTCGGCGCATCGATGTTCGCGATCGGCATCGTCGAGGGAATTGCCGAAGCAGCGGCACTGATGGTCAGAGCGTTTTCGGGATACTGGTCCGATGTCATGCGCAAGCGCAAGCCACTGGTGCTGGCCGGTTATTCGCTCGGTGCGCTTTCGAAATTCGCCTTTCCGCTGGCGACCTCGCTCGGCTGGGTCGTCGGAGCGAGACTCGCCGATCGCATCGGCAAGGGCATTCGCGGCGCGCCACGCGATGCGTTGATCGCCGACCTGGCACCGCCGTCTGCGCGCGGAGCAAGTTTCGGCCTGCGTCAAGCGCTGGACTCGATCGGCGCAATCGTGGGACCCCTGCTGGCGATTGGTGCGCTCGCCTGGTTCTCCAACGACATTCGTGCGGCGTTATGGATCGCCGTGGTACCGGCCGCCCTGTGCGTGTTGCTGATCGTGTTCGGCGTGCGCGAGCCGAATTTTGCCGACAGGAGCCCGCCGTCACGCAGGATTGCGATAGCCGACCTCAAGCGTCTCGATACCGCGTTCGTCTTCGTCATCGTTGTCGCGTTCGTGTTGACGCTTGCGCGTTTTTCGGAAGCTTTTCTCGTGCTGCGAGCGACCAGTGTCGGCATGACGCTCGGCCAAGCGCCATGGGTTATGGTCGCGATGGCCACCGTTTATGCTGTCTTCGCTTTCCCCGCGGGTTCGCTCGCCGACAAAGGCTACTCGCGCGGACTTTTGTTCAGCGGCCTGATTGCGCTGATCGCCAGCGACCTTGTGCTTGCACGAGCCGGCAATGCCGTCGCGGTGCTCGCGGGGGCGGCATTGTGGGGCTTGCACCTGGCATTGACTCAGGGCCTCATGGCGGCGCTGGTGGCGGCGGTTTCGCCGCCCGACTTGCGCGGCACGGCGTTCGGCGTTTTCAATTTGACCGGCGGCGTTGCGCTGCTTCTTGCCAGCGCGCTTGCAGGGCTTTTGTGGGACGTCTTGGGACCCGCGTGGACTTTCTATGTCGGCGCCGCATTCACGTTGCTTGCTGGGGTCGCGCTTGCACTCTGGCAGCGCACAATCCCCGCGCTTTCGTCCTGATCGTCAAAACAGCTGCCAGCTCTGGAAGCGCACGCCGAATTTCGCGAACCAGTTTTTGCTTTCACCGCCGAGTCGATCGCCGCCGCTTACAAAAAGCTCGACGCGATCGGTAACGAGCAGGTAACGCAAGCCGATCTGATAGCTCGGCCGGCCGGGTGAGTCGCGAAAGATCTCGGCCATTGCGGTCCAGTTCTCGCGAAAATCGAACTCGACGGCCGTGCCCCAGGCGCTGGTCCGATATTCGCGGCGGCTGTAGGCGAGTCCGGCATTTGCGTGGACGCGCAACGCATTGTCGAGCGCAGCGAAGGACACGAGCCCGAGTGCAGAAGCCAGATGAAAAGCGCGACTGCGCTCTTCATGCCCTCCGTCGCGTATCGCGCCGAAGACCGCGCCGGCCGACCAGCGACCGTCGGGATCGGAGGCGAATACGGTTTTCGCTTGCAACTGATAAAGCGAATGACCACCGACGTCGGCATCGCGGTAGCGTGCACCGCCGGCAGAGAGCTCGAGATAATCGGTGACGCTGCACGCGGGGAGGAGCCAACCCTCGTGTCCACCGCCGCTACTCCAGCGATGCCACGATTCGATCTGGCAAATGCCGCGGGGCAGGATCGAGGCGTCGTCGGTTGTCAAAGGCTCGCCGGCGAGCGCGGGCACGGTGCTGGCGAGCAAGGCAATAACAAGAAAAGGACGCATCGCTTGTCGCCGTCCGCAACGAAAGCGGCGACATTACACGATTTGCCGAATGGTGATCCGGGGCTTTATGCTGTGCTCACCACTGCAGCGACAAGCTTGGCGGGCGTCGTACGGCTTGTGGCGCGCCAACGAAATCGACGACATCCTCAGACGGCCGACTCATCGACACCCAATTTCTTGCGACGTTCGTGATGACCGTCGACCGCGGATCGATGGCGGCCGCGGCGCGAATTCTCAACATCACGCCCGCCGCCGTCGCGCAGCAGATCCGCACGCTCGAGCGCGAGCTCGGTGCCCCGCTCATTGCGCGCGCAGGACGCACGGTGACCGTCACCGAAGCGGGAACGCGCATCCTCGAACGGGCGCGGGAGCTTCTGCGAGAAGCAGCGAATCTGCGCGCCGTGGCCAATGACAATGGCACCACCGGCGAGCTTCGCCTGGGGGCGGGCACCAACGCGTTGACGGGAATTCTTCCCGACATCCTCGCCCGGATGGTGACGCGGTTTCCGCAGATCAACGTCTTTATCAAGCCCGGATATTCGCCCGAGCTCTATCGTGCCGTGGAATCCGGCGACATCGATGCGGCCATCGTGCTGCAGGCGCCGTTCGCGCTGCCGAAGACCTGCAACTGGCTGTCGCTACGCGAGGAGCCGCTCGTGGTGCTCGCGCCGCAAAGCATGGCGGGACGCGACCCGCACGAGCTTTTGTCGACGCAACCGTTCATTCGCTACGACCGCAACCAATGGGGCGGTCACCAGGTCGATGCTTACCTGCACGCAGTAGGCATCACGCCGCGCGAACGTTTCGAGTTGAATGCGCTCAACGCGATCGCGGTGATGGTCGACCGCGGGCTCGGCGTCTCGCTGGTCCCTGATTGGGCGAGGCCGTGGCCCGAGGGGCTGCGGCTGGCGCGCATCCCGCTGCCCAATGCGTTCGAGCCGCGTCGCATCGGCGTATTGTGGACGCGCTCGACGATCCGCATCCGGCTCGTCAAGGTGTTCCTCGAGGAGGCGCAGGCGGTGACGTCAACGCGCCGCGCTCCGAATTAACGGGCTCGCTTGCATCGATTGCTCGTTGCTTCGCTCCGAAGATCGTCAGCCCGACGAGCGATTGTGGCGTAGGCGCGGCGAACATGAAGCTCGCGAGGTAGCCGACGACGATGCAAGTCATGATCGATATCGCCAGATAGAAGTACGGGTGCACGAGCTTCAGCGACCATGCGAACGTCGTCAACGCGATCGCCACCGCGACGCCGATTGTCACGCCCTGCCAATTCGCGCGTCGCGTGAACATGCCGAGCGTATAGGCGCCTGCGAATCCGCCGCCAAGCAATCCTGCGAGCTCGATCGAAACATCGAACAGCGAGTGGATGTCGTAGCGTGACAGCAGGAGCGCGACCCCCATTCCCAGGAGTCCGGTCACGATCGTCATCGCTTCAGCGAAGCGCACGCTGACTTTCGGATTCGGGTTTTTCACGAGCCTTTCGTAGAAGTCAACCGAAGCGAGCGTGGCGACGCTGTTCATGATGCTGGAGAGCGTGGCCATTGCGGCGGCGAGGATTCCGGCAATGATGAGCCCGCGAATGCCGGTCGGCAGCTCGGCCGCGATGAAAAGCGGAAACGTTGCGTCGATCGTCAACAGCGGATTCATCCGCTCCGGATGCGTTTTGTAATACGCGTAGAGCGCTGTCCCTACGAAATAGAACATGAAGCCGCCCGGAATCATGATGAGTCCCAGCGTCCAGATCGAACGTCCTGCGTCCCGGCTGTTCTTCGTCGACAGCACGCGCTGCATCAGCACCTGGTCTTTCGGAAAGGTCAGCACGACATCGAACAGGACCAGAAACAGAAAGCCCCAGACCGTCGCCTTGGTGAGATCGAAGCTCCAGTCGAAGAGCTTCATCTTCTCCTCGGCAGACGCGATCTTGAACAGCTCGGCGGCGCCGCCGTCGAGCGCAAGAATGATGAACGCGATCGCGAACGCGATGCCGCCCATTTTGACGATCAGCTGTACGAAGTCGGTCCACACCACCGCCTTCATGCCGCC
>DATLOI010000123.1:0-23666 GCA_035536295.1 Casimicrobiaceae bacterium | reverse complement strand
AAATGCCCGCGCGAGTTCGTCGCGGCTGCGAATGTCAACGACATTGAGCGCTAGAAGGTTGCGTCCGAGATTCCATGCCGTCGACACAGCTCTTCGTTTTCGCTCCGGCCTCCGCTTGCTTCAACACCGCGATGATCTGTTCCTCGCTGAATCGCTTCGACTTCATCGTCCGCTCCTCGATAAGCGGACTCCAATCCTAGCTCGTACTAAACTCGGGTGTCAGGTCGCATGCGGGGGTAGCATTTCTCGCGTCAGCCATCTTGGGTTCCTCCTTCGGTCATCAGACAAACCAAAGGATGCCGTTACCCTTGATGGCTGGCATTCTGCATGTACTATGGCTCCGAGTTCGTGAGCCACGCCATCTTGCAATGGCTGACCACGGCGCGCATCGAGACGGCATTGATCGATCCGGTAAGGCTTGGCAGAACGGCACCAACGAGTCGTTTATCGGCCGCTTACGCGATGAGTGTCTGAGCATCGAGTGGTTTCCGCTCCCGACGCGAAGCCAAGGCGATCATCGACGTCTGGCGTCAACACTTCAACGCAGTCCGACCAAATTCGAGCATCGCGTACTTGACCCCGTTCAAATTCAAGCAGCAACATCCAACCCTTCAACCCAACCGAGCCATGTCCCAAGAATGATTGGCTCGAACATCGGACTCAGGTCAGGTAGCCCGGCGGGTTGGCAGCCGCGCGCACGAGCCGCCCCGAGGGCTCATCGTGGTGGGACGCGAAACGAGCCACTGACGGGGGAACGCTATATCGACAGACGTCGTTTCGCTCGCCCGCCGTATCATCTAACCGCTAGGGCAACAGCAGCGTCCCCGGACAAACCATAGTTCGTATTTCCCTTTAACCCCCCGCGGCAAATAAGGGACAGTTTGTTGTCCGATTGTGGCGAACTCGCTATTTCCACTTTTGCCCTAGTGCATCGAGCCCCGCTTTTGCAAGGTCCTCTGCAACCATTGCGATTCTGAAGCGACAGTTGGCGTTGAATTTTAGGAAGAATGGCTCCGCGAAGAATGGGATCCGCGATTGATCGGCGACATCGATGATGAGGACCGCACAGCGCGTGCCATGCTCCTCCACGAAATACGCCGCTTCGGGTTTGAGCTGGGCGAGAATCTCCTGGATCGTTGCGCCGACTGTTCCAGCGCGAACAAGGCTGTTGAACGGCTCGTTGGGTAGGGACGCGGTGAGCATCATGCGCATTGCAGACCTCCGGGGAGTAGTAGGGGTGACGGGCGGACGATAGATGCTTCACGGGGGAAGACCTGGCGTATTCGACTTGACCCGACGGACAACGCCCGAGCAACTTGCATCACGTGCCATTCAACAACCCTTTCGACCCACTGCAGCCAGTGAGTCAGACGGCGACCTGACGTTCGACGAAAGAGTTTAACCAGGGGGCCTCGCGTGAGCGCCGGGTTGGACCGCGTTGGCGCCATTTCGATGAGATTCACAACGCAAGATGAGGTGGCCAAGAGTCTGGAATAGGCGGTACCGGTTCCCAGAACGGAAACACTTTGTGGATACGACCGTCATCCGCCATCTCGATAACGCTGTCCCCCTCGGATCTGGTTGAGCCATCGCTGTTGACGATTGCGACCTTGAAGCGTGCGATGCTCAGAAAGATGTTCAGACCGCTTGCCAACACGAGACGTGCTCCCGGCATCCGGGCGTGAAACCCCTCGATCTTCTCTGATATTGCCTCGTATCCTTTGAAAAGACGCTGCGGCCCCCAGATCTCACCGTCTTCAGTCATGCAGCGCGACAGCAGGATCACGCGTTGCGACTTCATGTTTTCAGCAAACGCTTCGAAGTACACCTGCAGACTGCTTTCGAAGACGGAAGGCTCCATCGCAGTGATCTCCGACAGGGGGTACGCGACCCTAACGATAAATGGAGAACCTAAATGGCCGAGGCCAAAGCGTCAATCGCGGGATGAGGCGGCCTGGGGGGCGCTCGCGAGGCGTCGACAGTCGAGGCAAGAACCCCCTTAGGAAGCCGAGCACCAGCCCCATCTCCTATCGGCAGGCTTCCCGCACATAGGAGGACGCCTTCGTTCGACAAGCACCGATCAATGTCCGCTATTGAGCGCGATGCGCTACGACCGGAGTTGGCCGATGCCAGACATAGCTAATGCACAGTCAACGGACTCCTAGTGGGCTGTTACCGCCCACTAGCTCTTACACGCGCCTGCGGTACTCGCCCGTGCGCGTATCCACCTCGATCCGATCGCCGGTGCTCACGAACAGCGGCACCTGCACCTCGAATCCGGTGGCGAGCTTCGCGGGCTTCAGCACTTTCCCCGACGTGTCGCCTTTGACTGCTGGTTCGGTGTAGGTCACTGCACGCACGACCGATGTCGGCATCTCGACGGAAATTGCGCGGCCCTCGTAGAACGTAAGCTCGCAGGCGAGGCCGTCCTCGAGGTAGTTGAGCGCGTCGCCCATGTTGTCTTTCTCGACCTCGTACTGATTGAAGTCGCCATCCATGAATACATACATCGGATCGGCAAAGTACGAATAGGTCGCGTCTCTTTTCTCGAGCTGGATCGTTTCGAATTTCTCGTCGGCGCGATAAACGCTTTCGGTGCCTCCGCTCGACAACAGATTGCGAAGCTTCATCTTGACGACCGACGCATTGCGGCCCGATTTCGTGAATTCAGCGCGCTGCACGACCATCGGATCCTTGCCGATCATGATGACGTTGCCGGCGCGCACTTCCTGTGCGGTTTTCATGGCGAATTCCTGATTGACGGCCGTCGTCGGTGTTCACAATCGGCCCGAAAAGACAACCTGACATTATAGCCGTTCAAGGGCGAACTCGACCAGTCCGCTTGCCAGATCGCGTGTAGCCGCCATGGAGTCGGACCAGCGGCGGGCGTGACCCGAGAGCGCCGGCAGCGCGCTTCGAAACGGTTTCCACGTCCGTGCCACACCGGTCGCATCCTGTGCATTCCACGCATTCGTGAACTCGCGCAACGCACTCGCAGGAAGTGGTGCAAGGTGTTCTGCATAGACGTCGAGAAATGCGGCGAGCTTTCTCAGATGCGCGTTGTCGGCCTGCGGATAAATGTGCCAGACGAGCGGTCGTGCGGCGAGTTGCGCGCGAACGAACGAGTCTTCGCCGCGCACAAAATTCAGCGCACAGCTGCAAAGGCGCGCATCGAACGCGATCTGGTCGACCAGCGGTGCGACGATCAGCGTGAGAGCGCTACGGCGTGCCTGCTCTCTTACGCTGGGTGTCCTGCCGATGATTGCGGCGATGGCATCGCTGAGCACACCTTCGGGAACGACGCACACAACCGGCTCGTCGCCCTCGATCCACTGCGACAGCAAGGCGCGCGCCGCGCGATTCGGATAACAGAACAACGAGACCGTCAACGCATTGACCGGCAATGCATCGATCCCGATCGAGCGCCATACGTGCGCATGCGACGCCAAGCCGCGCGCGTGCGCCTCGCGTAACTCGACCAGGTCACGCTCGCGAAGCACGCCGCCGCTGCGACTCGTAAAACCCGGAAAGAAAAACCAGCGACGGAGCGCGCGTCGCGGAGGCGGCGACGGCAATCCGTGCGCGTCATCCACCCACGATTCGGCGGAAAGATATTCGAGATTGATCCAGATCGGCGGCGGCTGTCGGGCTTCCATTGCGTCGAGATACGCATCGGGAATTCCGCAGCCGAACGTCTCGATGACGAGCATTGCACTCGAGTGGGTCGTCGCTGCCACCAACGGAAGAATCGCGACGCGGCAAGCAGCGGGAGCAATTCGCTTGGCGCGCTCCACGTCGTCTATGTAGAGGGTGACATCGAGGCCGTGCTCGAGTGCAAGCTGGCGCGCAAGGCGCAAGGCAACGCCCGCATCGCCATAGTTGTCGACGACGCGGCAGAACACGGCGCACGGGGATAGCTCGGGTCGCATCGGCGGCGATTATCCCTTGCGCTGTCCGATGCATAATTAGCATATGGAATCGACGCAAGACCGCTTCACGATCGACATCGTCTCGGACATCGTCTGTCCATGGTGTTATATCGGCAAACGCAATCTGGAGGCGGCGCTCGCCTCGCTCGACCCGGACGAGTTCGTCGTGCGTTGGCACCCCTTCGAGCTCAATCCCGATCTGCCCGGGGCCGGAATCGATCGCAAGCAGTATCTCGACGCGAAGTTCGGCGCACGCGCTGATGACGTTTACGCGCGTGTGCGCGACGCAGGAATGGCAGCCGGCATCGCGTTCGACTTCGAGCGCATCGCACGGCAGCCGAACACTCGCCAGGCGCACCGGCTTATCGCATGGGCGCAGGCGACGCAGGATGCCGATGCGCTGGTCGAGCGATTGTTTCGCGCCTATTTCGTCGAAGGCCGCTTCATCGGCGATTCGGAAGAATTGGTGCGAATCGCAACCGACGTGGGAATCGACGAGGAGTCGGTGCGAAGCTGGCTGGCCTCGGATCTTGGACGAGCGGAAATCGGCGAGGCGGAATCGCGGGCGCAGTCGCTCGGCATCACGGGCGTGCCATTTTTCATCTTCGATGGGCGTGTCGCGTTATCCGGGGCGCATCCACCGGAGACGATCGGCGAGACGATTGCGCGCGCGCGCAGCAGCGCATGACGCTCAAGTACCGACGGCGCGACTTGCTGTCGCAACGAACAACTGCCGCAGTTATTTCTGCTCTTCGATGTGCGTGCCGAGCCAGCGGCGCACGGCGCTCACATCAGCCAGTCGATAGCGTGCACGCGTTCGGCCTCGACCGACTTTCACCGACCAGCCGCCCATCTGATCGATGACCTCGAAGCCGTGCTCGTCGGTGCGATCGTCGCCGATGAACACCGGGCAACGTCCCTTGAACGGCCGCTCGGCCATGAAGTCGCGAATCGCGGTGCCTTTGTCGCGATTGTCGGGACGTAGCTCCAGAAGCTGCTTTCCCGGTTGCAGGCGATACGCTTTCGCATCGGTCGCCGCGACCCCGTCGATCATCGTCTTGTGTACCTTCGCCGCGAGCTGCGGTGCTTGCCGGTAGTGAATCGCCAACGTCGATCCCTTGTCTTCGACGAGCAGACCTTCATACTTGCGCGCGAAATCGGTGAACAGCGTGCGCAGCCGCTCGAGCGTTTCGGTGCGCGGTGCGTGCAGATGCAGCGTGCCGAGCGCGTCGCGGCGCTCGCAGCCGTGCTGACCCGCGACCGTCATTCGCAGTCCCGGGAACAGGCGATCGACGTCGGAGATGCTGCGACCCGTGATCAGCGCGAGCGCACCGCCGAGCGAGCGACGCACGTTGGGCAGCAGCTTGGCGATCTCGGGATCGACATACACCGCATCGGGCGCGGGTGCCAGCTCGAGCAACGTGCCGTCTATGTCGAGAAACACAGCGCATCCCGACGCGAGTGCGGGAGGAGCGCGTCGCAGAAGGCGCAGCGAGCGCATCGCGCGCCGCTCGCGGATCGCGCGCAGGATGCGGCGGACGCGATTCACGCGGATTCGAGCCGTTCGCGCGTACGCGCAAAGCGTGAGAGCTTGCTGCGCTGACGCATCGCCGCCGCGTCGATCAGCATGCGTCCTGCCCAGCGATAAACGTTGAAATCGGCGATGATCCCGCGCATCAGCCGCATGCGTGCACGCTGCTCGCCGGAGCTCATCGTCAGGGCGACGTGCAGCGCAGCGGCACATTGATCGGCGTCGTACGGATTGACGATCAGCGCCTCGGGAAGCTCGCGCGACGCGCCTGCGAATTGCGAGAGCACGAGGACTCCTCGCTCGTCGTCGCGCGCGGCAACGAATTCCTTTGCGACGAGATTCATGCCGTCGTGCAGGCTCGACACGAAGCACAAATCGCCTGCACGAAAGTGCTCGTAGATCGATTCGGGCTCGTGATGCTCGGCGAGCAGCACGATCGGAGGATGCGCAGCGTCCTTGAAGCGCGCATTGATCTCGTCGGCGCCGGCACGCACGCGCAGCGCATAGTCCTGGTAATCGGCAATCATTCCGCGAGTGGGGGCGGCAATCTGCACGAACGTGAACTTGCCCACCCATTGAGGCTCGAGCTCCAGCAGTCGACCCACGGCACGAAAACGCTCCAGAATCCCTTTCGTGTAATCCAGGCGCTCGACACCGACGCCAAGCGCATGATCGGGCGGCAGTCGGTGGCGCTTACGGACGATTGCGCGCGCTTCCGGCACCGTCGATTTGACAAGCTGTGGATCGGGCGGCCAATCAACTGAAATCGGATAGCGATGCACGGCGGTGAGGCCGGCCTTGAAGCTCACGGTGAACGTATCGCGATCGACGCGCGCCTCCAGCATGCGATCGACGGTGTCCATGAAATTGTTGCAATGAAACTGCGTATGGAAGCCGAGGATGCTGCTGCCGAGCATCCCGTCGAGAAGCTCCTCGCGCCAAGGGCAGATCGCAAACGCTTCGGGGTTCGGCCATGGTATGTGCCAGAACGCGATGATCGTCGCGCGCGGCAGGCGATCGCGAATCATGCGCGGCAGAAGCGCGAAGTGATAATCCTGCACGAGAATGATCGGGTCGGCCGACTTCGCCTCCTTGACGACCGCTTCCGCGAAGCGCTGATTCACCGTGCGATAGTGCTCGAAGTCGCGCGAGCGAAATGTCGGACGCACGTGCGCGATGTGACACAGCGGCCATAAGCCCTCGTTCGCGAAGCCGCTGTAGTAACCGGTCTCCTCCTCGGGCGTCAACCAGATCCGGCGCAATTTGTAGGTTGGTGCGTCGGGAGGAACCGCGATGCGATCGTTCTCGTCGACGGTCGTGCGATCCGCTGATCCGCTGCCGTGCGCGATCCAGGTGCCGGAGCACACGCGCATGATCGGCTCGAGTGCGGTCACAAGACCGCTTGCGGGCCTTTGCACTCGCACGCCGGCAGGCGTGTCGACATGAATGTAGGGCTCGCGATTGGACACGACGATGACTTCGTGGCCTTGCAACTCACCGGCGAGAATCGAGCGCAGCGTGCCGGGAGTCCAAATCGTCTGCGATTCGTCGCGCGGCCGGTATTGCGCTTCGAGCTGACGCACGAGATCGCGAACGTCGCGCTGAAGCGGACGAAGTTCGGGAACGATGCTGACCGCCGCCGGACGAATGAGGCCTTCGCCGCGCAGAATCGCGCGCAATCCCTGCACCCAGCCACGCCAGGAAAGCTGTGCGATGACGACCGTGATCAGTGCGACGATCGCGCCGAGCGCAACGAAAAAATAGAAGAGGTAGCGCTTCGTCTCTTCGCTGCGCCCTTGCGCAAAACGCATGTCGTGCACGAGCACGAGTTGCGCGCCTGGCGCTGAAGCGACATCGATCGCGCGGACGCTCACATGCATCGATCCTTGCGACGTGCGCAGGACATTGCGATCGCTGGTGAACCCCGCGAGCTTGTCGCACGCGAGCGCGTCAGGAAAGTCGGGCGTTGCGATCGGTTGCGCCGTACCTTTGAGACACAATCCAACGGCGTAGATGCGTTCGTTCTGCGTAAGTCGCGCAAGGTAGCGCGCGATTCGCGACGGCGATCCGGCATCGATCAGTTCGGAGAGCGTGTCGGCAACCGTGTTCGCGATGAGATTTGCGCGACTGTCGAGATCACGCACGAACCAGCGTGATAGCAGCGTATCGGTGAGCGGGACCGCGGCGTACGCGAACGCGGCGAGCGCAATCAGGAGCGGAATGAGAAAACGAAGTGACAGGCGCATCGTTATCCCGCTTTACTACGATCTATCGCGCGCGTTGAGCTCGCTCTCATGCCAGCGTCTTGAGTGTTGCGCGATGAAGCGAAGCACGCCGTTATTGTCCATTGATGTTCGCACGACTGATCGCATCCGGATCCTTGATTTTGTTGGCACAACTTCGCGAGGCGCGGCGACGCAGGCCATTCCATTGCAACGAGGGGACCGCCGATTATGCGACACAACCGCGCCAACCACGCCTTTGAACATAAAGTCCGAAAATGGCCAGTCGTGTCGCGGCAGAGCGGCGATAATAACGCCATGCTGATCGATCCCGATGCCTGCTGGCGTGCGCTCGCAACGCATGATCCGCGCTTTGACGGGCGGTTCTACGTCGGCGTGCGCTCGACCGGCGTGTATTGCCGACCGGTTTGCCGCGTGCGCGCGCCAAAGCGCGAGAACTGTCGCTTCTATGTTAGCGCGGCCGCAGCGGAGTCTGCGGGATTTCGCCCATGTCTGCGCTGTCGTCCCGAGCTTGCCCCGGGATTTGCAGCCGTCGATGCGTCGGCACGTTTTGCCGCGGCTGCGATTGCACTGATTGATGATGGCTATCTCGAGACGCATTCACTCGAGTCGCTGGCCGCGCGCATTGGTGTGACGAGCCGCCATTTGCGTCGCGTCTTCGCAACCGAGCTTGGTGTGTCGCCAATTGAATATGCGCAAACCGCACGGCTGCTGCTTGCGAAGCGCCTGTTGACCGACACGTCGCTTCCGGTGACCGACGTCGCGTTCGCCAGCGGATTCGCGTCGGTGCGTCGCATGAATGCGTTGTTCTCCAAGCGCTATCGCATGCCGCCCACGCGAGTTCGCAAGCGTGCACCCGTGCAAGGGCAGGGCTTGAACTTCGAGCTCGGTTATCGCTCGCCTTACGCGTGGAGCTCGGTGCTGGCGTTTCTCGGCGATCGAACGATCGGCGCCGTCGAGGCGCGCGATCACGAGCGATGGCTTCGCGCGTTGTCGGTTCGACATCGCGATGCGTTGCACATCGGATGGATTGAAGTCACGCATTCAGGCCGGCGACCCGCGCTTGAGGTAAAGCTTTCGTCGTCGTTGTCGCACGTCGTGCCGCAAGTGCTGGCGCGCGTGCGCCATGTATTCGATCTGACGTGCGATCCGGAACAAGTCGCGAAAGTTCTTGGGCCGCTTGCATCGAACAACGTCGGCATGCGCGTGCCGGGAACTTTCGATGGCTTCGAGGCGGGTGTGCGTGCAATTGCCGGTCAACAAGTATCGGTGCGGGCAATGTGCACGTTGCTGGGTCGCATCGCCGAACGCTTCGGCGCGCCGCTCGAATCGCCGCATGCGACATTGCGACGCACATTTCCCGATGCGGTCACGTTGGCTGCAGTCGATCCCGTCGTACTTGCGGAGGTCGGCATCCCGCAAGCGCGCGCGCGCAGCATCGTGACGCTGGCGCGCGCCGTGGCCGACGGATTGACACTAGCGCCAGGCGTCGACGTGGACGCGACGATCGATCGTTTGCTTGTGTTGCCAGGTATTGGGCCGTGGACCGCGCAGTACATCGCAATGCGAGGTCTTGGCTGGCCCGATGCGTTCTTGCCTACCGATCTTGGCGTGCAACGGGCAATGCGTGAAAAGAGCGCAGCACGCGTTGCGGCTTTCGCCGAGCGCTGGCGGCCGTGGCGCTCCTATGCGGTCATTCATCTCTGGACCTCGCTTTCGAAGGAAATATGATGACGATGCTTTATCGCGACTACGCAACGCCGCTTGGGACGATGCGCGGCACTACCGATGGTCTTGCCTTGCTTTCGCTCGAGTTCGATCCGCTTGAGGCGAATCCCCATGAAGCGCATGACGCGTCTTCGCTCCTCGATGATCTCGGTAAATGGCTTGTCGCCTACTTCGCCGGTGACAACCCTGCGTTTCCGCATCCACTTGCCCCGCGCGGAACGGCGTTTCAGAAGGATGTGTGGCGAGCGCTGCAAGCGATTCCCTACGGCCGGACGGTGAGCTATCTCGACATCGCATGCAAAGTTGGGCGCCCGTCCGTGGTGCGCGCTGTGGGCGCGGCGAACGGTCGCAATCCGATTGCGATCATCGTCCCCTGTCATCGCGTGATTGGCAGCAACGGCACGTTGACAGGTTACGCGGGCGGTCTCACTCGCAAGCAGTCGCTGCTGGCGCTCGAGCAACGTGAAGCGTTTGCTTTGGTCGCTTGATGCGTGGTGCGGATCTCATTCGGCTCGTCGCGCTCGCTGCGATTTGGGGCGGATCGTTCGTATCGATTCGTGTCATTGCAGAGCCGCTCGGCCCGCTGTGGACGGCGGGCGGACGCGTGATGATCGCCGCGATCGCGTTGGCGGGATGGTTGGCGCTAATCGGCGTGCGCTCCGATGTTCGCAAACACTGGTTTGCCTACTTTTTTGCCGGTATCGTCGGATCCGCGTTGCCTTTCGTGCTGTTCGCATTTGCCGCACTGACATTACCCGCGTCATACATGGCGATTCTGAACGCGCTGTCCGCATTGTTTGCGGCGTTGCTCGCTGCGCTCGTGCTCAACGACCGGTTCACGCTGGCGAAGCTCGCGGGAATTGCGTGCGGGATAGGCGGTGTGGCGCTGGTGAGCGGCGCCGGCGCACTGGCGTTCGATCGCTCGGTTGCCATCGCAATACTCGCATCGGTGGCCGCGGCGTTTTGCTACGCGGTGTCCAGCGTCTGGCTCAAGCGCAACGGCGCCGCGCTCGATCCTCGAGCCGTGGCGGCGAATAGCCAACTTGCCGGCGGAATCGTGTTGCTACCACCCGCGTTGCTCGCGCCACCGCCTGGGCCAGTGACGGCTCTGGTCCTGGTCAATCTCGTTGCGCTGGCGTTGTTGTCGAGTGGGATCGCGTATGTTCTGTATTTCCGATTGATTCGCGACATCGGCCCGACCCGCACGTTGACGGTGACGTTCCTGCTGCCTGCGTTCGGCATGTTGTTCGGCGCGCTGTTCCTCCATGAAACGATCACACTACCTATGCTGGGCGGCGCGGCGTTGATTCTGGCGGGCGGCTGGCTGGTATTGCGTCCAACGCGAGCACCAATCCGCGCGATTGCCGAGCAGCGATGAATCCACCGCTCGACGCTGAGCCAGCGTTCGCATTGCAAGACCTGGAGCGTGTTTTCGGCCTTCAGAAGGGGGCATTCGCGCGCGAGCGCTATCCGACGCTCAAGGTGCGTCGCGCTCGATTGTCTCGACTGCTTGCAATCGTGCGCGACCACGAAGAAGCGATCGTGCAGGCGATCGACGCCGATTTCGGCGGACGCTCGTCGCATGAGACGCGTCTTGGCGAAATCATGATTGCTGCGAACGCGATTCGTAACGCAATGCGCGACCTGCCACGCTGGATGCGTACGCGACGCGTGCGCACGCCGCTGTCGCTGATTCCGGGTCGCGGTGCAACACTTGCGCAACCCCTGGGCGTGGTCGGCGTCATCAGCCCGTGGAATTATCCGTTGCAGCTTGCAATCGTTCCGGTCGCTGGCGCGCTCGCGGCGGGAAATCGCGTCATGCTGAAGCCATCCGAAATGACGCCGGCAACCTCGGCACTCATCGCTGACGCGGTGGCGAAGCGCTTCGCAGAGGACGAGCTGGCGGTGATGCAAGGCGATGCGACGCTGGGCGCCGCATTCGCCTCAATGCGATTCGATCATCTTTTCTTTACAGGCTCCACTGCGGTGGGGCGGCAAGTTGCGCGCGCAGCCGCGGAGAATCTCGTCCCCGTCACGCTCGAGCTTGGCGGCAAGAGTCCGGCGCTGATCGCGAACGATGCCGACCTCGATCATGCGGTGCCGCGCTTGATCGCGGGAAAGCTTTTCAACGCGGGTCAAACGTGCATCGCGCCCGACTATGCGCTCGTTCCCGCCAACATGCGCGAAGCGTTCATCGCGAAATGCGAACAGGCGATCGCGCGCTTTTATCCGACGCTTCTCGACAACCGTGATTACTCGGCGATCGTCAATGCGCGGCACTACGCGCGTCTCGAGGGACTCTTGCAAGATGCCCGATCCAAGGGCGCCGCTGTGCGCAGCGTTAATCCCGCGAACGAGACATTGCCGGAGCAGCGGCGCAAGCTCGCGCCGGCGCTCATCGTCGACGTGCGCGACGATATGGCGATCATGCGCGAGGAGATCTTCGGGCCGCTTTTGCCGATCGAGACCTACACATCGATCGACGAAGCGATCGCGCGCATCGACGCGCGCCCGCGCCCGCTGGCGTTCTACTATTTTGGCAACGACACCAAAGCGCGCGAGCACGTATTGCGCCAGACAATCGCAGGCGGAGTCACCGTCAACGACACGCTATATCACTTCGCGCACGAGGATCTGCCGTTCGGCGGCGTGGGGGAGTCCGGGCATGGCACTTATCACGGCGAGCGCTCGTTTCTCACCTTTAGCAACGTGAAATCGGTGTTCTATCAATCGCGCTACTCACCGGCGCGATTGTTATGGCCACCCTATGGGCGCGCGTTCGACCGCTTGCTGAAGGTGCTAAGGAGGCTCTGACCAAGTTACGCGGGCGCGACTGCGGTTTCCGGGGATGATGACGCGACGGAATCGGCCGCACGACTGGCCCACCCGGCTGTCGGTGGCGGACGTCGGCGACATCGGTGGGGTTATGCAGTGACGGTCCCGCAGGAGTCGACATGACGAACTCGTGGCTGGTGGCTGCCTTCCTGCTGGGGTGCCTGTTGCTCACCTACCCGCTGCTGTCGCTTTTCGATCGCGGCGAAACCTTCCTCGGCGTGCCGCTGCTCTATCTGTACTTGTTTGCCGCCTGGGCGCTGCTGATCGCGGTCTTGGCGATCGCCGTCGAGCGCCGGCGCTGACTCCGGCAGAACGCTGCGATGCTCCAGGGCTGGGTCATCCTGCTGTGCTCGTTCCTGTACCTGGGAATCCTGTTCGCGATCGCTTTCTACGGCGACAAGCGAGCGGACGCGGGTCGCTCGATCATCGCGAACCCGTACATTTACGCGCTTTCGATGGCTGTCTACGCGACGTGGACCTACTACGGCAGCGTGGGCCGCGCGGCCGCCAGTGGCGTCGGGTTCCTGCCGATCTACCTCGGGCCGACGCTGGTGGCGGCCTTGTGGTCGCTGGTGCTGCGCAAGATGATCCGCATCAGCAAAGCGAACCGGTTCACGTCGATCGCAGACTTCGTCGTCTCCCGCTATGGCAAGAGCAGCCTGCTCGGCGGTATGGTCACGGTAATCGCCGTCGTCGGCATCATCCCGTATATCGCGTTGCAGCTGAAGGCGGTGGCGAGCAGCTTCACGATCCTGCTTCAGTACCCCGACCTCGCGGTTCCGGCGAGCGCACAAGCGGTCAATGTCGCGCGCGACACCGCGCTCTACGTGGCGCTTCTGCTCGCGGCGTTCACGATCCTGTTCGGCACCCGCCACCTCGACGCGACCGAGCGCCACGAGGCGATGGTGGCGGCATCGGGCAACATCTACTACGGCCAGTGGTACCCGATCGTCGTCGCGGTGATGACGCTGGTGATCGGTGCCCTGTTCCTGCGTGACACGAAGAACCGCAGCCTCGAGCTCGAGGTGCAGCGCTAGCAAAGCAGGAAGCACTTGCCAAAGGCAGGGACGGCGCCCGCACGGGCCGTCCCTTGTCTATTGTGCGAGGAATGCCGTGCTCGACGAAGCGATCGATCTCCGCGTGGCAGTTGATCTCGCGATAGAACGTGTGGTCTTGCGCCAACTCTCACAAAAATCACGTTCTAGTCGCCGCCCCTGGTCTAACCGTCACCAGACTTCGTGCCAACGCGCTCCACGTAACTTGATCAGCGCCTCAAGACGCCTGTAACGCGGTGTGTGTTGTCGTCGGCGTGAATGCGGCTCGCGCATCGGGATACAGCGCAATGAGCACGTCGCGCGTCGTATCGAAGATTAACGGACGCAACGTGGCAACGAGTGAATCGACGTTGCACTCAGGCTGCCTTTGTGACCATGCTGCCGTAAACGAAGCGCTGCGCTGTTCGACGAGCCGACTCACCAGCGGCTTCCAGAACGCTGGATATTCAGTCTCGACCCAATCGCCCCTGCCGCGACCATAGTGTGCGACGGCGAGATAGCGAAGGATCGCTTCGGTTACGAGCCGCGACAGGAAAGCATCATCCCAGCGCAGCAACGTGCCCGCCGTTCCGCGCGCCAGATTCATCCCGCGCGCGATGCTTGCGCCTCCCAGGGCACCGAGCAACGCACCCGTGAGCATCCCTGCGCCAAACGTCAGGCCGCCAGCAGCTACATCCGCCGCAAGTCCCGTCAATGCGCCGGACACTACACCGGCCATTGCGGCTGCTGCGCCCTCGTTCATCGGTGCGTCGATATCGACGCTTCGCGTGAGGCGCGCAAGCACGTCGGCCGTTGCGTGACCGCCCAGCTCGTGAATCGAAATGAGCCTATCGGTGCTTTCACGCAATGCCGAATCGAGTCTTTTTGCGAGTGCTTCGGATGAAGGGTTGCGTGCAGCTGCCTCATCGTTGCGCGCGAAGCCGATCGTCTTGCCGAGCGTTTGCAATGCACCGCGCATTCCCTGATCGGGTACGGCTTCGCTGTCCCATGCGGTCATCGCGATCGGAAGCGTGATCGCGTTCATCGCATCGTCGAACTGCTGCAGGCGTCGCGCCTGCCATGCGCCCGCGAGTCTGGCGAAACCGGCGCGCTTGTCCTCGGAGAGCGCCTCGCCGATCGTTCGTAGAAGCGAGATTTCCTGCACCCAGCAGCGCGCGAATGCGTCGAGCGTGATGACGCTACGAATGAGTGAGCGCGCTCCAAGCGCCGCACGCCAGCGCGCCTCGTCCTGCGCCTCCTCGTCACGCGGTCGCGGCCGGCCAGTTTGATTGAGAAGCACGATCACCGGCTTGCCGATCCAGTCGAGGACCGCAAGCTCAGGTACCAGAAAGCCCGAATCCTCCGGCGCCTCGGCGGCGTTGACGAGGTACAGCACGACATCCGCCTCGTCGCGGACATTGCGCACCGCCTGCTGCGAAAGCCACAGCGTGCGATCACGAAAGCGATCCCACACCTGCGAAAGAAACCAGCCGATCGGATTGCCTTGCTGCGCCAGCCTTCGCGCGAGTCTTGCACTGTCGCCGAACCCTGGCGTGTCCCACAGGATCAGCGAATCGCCGTCGGTCGTCGTGATCAGGGGATAAGGGGCGGCGACTTGTGTCACATGCGGCGCGTCGCGCACTTCACCCACGTCGCGTCCCACGAGCGTGCGTGCAAGCGCCGTCTTGCCGGCGTTGGTATGCGAAATAAGCGACAGCGAGATCGCTATCGCTTCCGTCACGGTTTCTCCGGCGCATCGAGGCGCGACTCGAATTCCGTTTCGAGCGCGGCAAGATCGGGCTTGCGCAAATCAACGAAGATCGGCTCCGGCGAGCGTTCGGAGAGGATTTCGCGCCAACTCGCGCGCCGCTCATCGAGGCGTCGCGTGTCCTCGCCGCTTTTTTCGCGAAACGGCGCTTCGTCGATGAGTGCTATGACGGCATGACCCGCCGCAACCGCTTGCAAGTTCGCCAGGAGCGCGCCATGCGCCTCACGTTCGGGAGTTGCAGCCAGGCTGAACAGCGCAAGCGTTGGACCCACGGCATTCTTGTCAGGCGCTCGCATCTCGTCTTCGTCGCCGTAAGTGATCGGCGAATGCACGACGAGACTCGCACTGCCGCCGAATATCCGCGACACGAGCGACTGCAATCCTGCGAGCGAAGGCGCGGCAACTCGATAGCTGTACGGATACACCGTGACGCGCATGGGTCCGCCCCGAAAGCCGCGCAGCACACGCTGAAAATACGGCGCATCGGGCGACACCGGCATTCGTGTCGCGCGATAACGCTCCAGCGCAAACGCGAACGCGGCGAGCACGAACCGCGGGATGATCACCACCACGGCAACGGTTGCTGCGATGAGATGCAACCAACTGGCGGCATTCGTAGACGCCGGAGCATCGCTGGTGCGAATCGCTTCCAACTCCTGCACGGTCGGAATCGGGATGCCGGTGACGATCGATCCCGGCCACAACAACCACGATAGCAACCGCTGCACCGTCGCCGCATCGAGAAACGTCGATTCCCAGGTGGCGCGATACTCGAACGCGAGACCGCGCAGATACAGTCCGGTGAGAATACCCAGTGCGAGTAAGGCGGCGGCAACGTGCAAGATGCGCGCCGCGCGTGCGTAATACAGCGGCGCAGCACAACTTGCCCAGTTCGATGCGAACGTTGCGATAGCTGCACCGAGCGGACTGGCTGCATCGTGCCGCGGCAGACGATGTAGTCTTGCCGCGAGCATCACCAGCGCGCGCCGCCATGGTCCGGTCGAGACGCGGCCTGCACCTGTCGCACTAAGCATCGCTTGCCAGGCCAGCACGACGTACACCGCTACGTTCCATGCAAGTATCGCAAGCACGGGCGGCGCGAGCAGGTTGATGCGTTGGCTCGTCCCGATGCGATCGACGGCCACGCCGATCACAAAGGCGATCACGACGATCGCCAGGCCGATCCAGCTTCTCCAGCGCACCGCGTCGACGACATTGCGAAGCGGCGCATAGCGGTCGCGCAAACGCTCGAACGCCAGCGCCGCGCGTCTTGCAAGAAACACGTCCGATTGCGCGTTCTCACCAACGACCTCTGCCGCGGCGCGACTTGCCCACGCGCGATCCGCATCGCTCCACAGCGCTCGCGCGCGATCGGCGCTTTCGACCGAGCGCACTGCGGTGACGAGCAACGCGTCGCGTTCGTTCACTTCGACCGCGGAATCACGACACGATCGGGTTTCTGCGGCGCGACCGGTATTGGAGGCGGCGCGAACCAGTCGTGAAACTGCTGAACGAGCTTCACATACGCGCGCGTTTCCGCGAACGGCGGTACGCGTCGATCGAAGCGCTCGACCGCGTGCTCGCCCGCGTTGTAGCCGGCGAGCGCAAGCGTCAAATCGGAATCGAAGCGGCGCATGAGATCGGCCAGATAGCGCGTGCCGATGCGAACGTTCGTCGCCGGGTCGAGCAGCTTCTGCGCGACGGTTTGCTTTGCGTCGCTCGCAAGGCCATAGCGCTCGCCGGTTGCCGGTATCACCTGCATCAAGCCGATTGCGCCTTTTGGCGAGACGGCGCGCGGATCGAATGCGGACTCGACTGCGACGACCGCCTTGACCAGATGGGGGTCGAGACCATTCGCTTTCGCGTGGCGTTCGATCAAGGGTGTAAAGCGCGCAACGTTCGGATGACCACCGACGCGCATGCGAATGATTTCGCCCGCGCCCTCGAAGTCCGGCGGAATCGGGATTGGTGGCGGAGGAACGTCGAGATTCGTCTTGCCTTTATAGAACAGCTGATAGCGCGGATCAATCTGCTCTTTGGCGAAATGAGATTTTCCGCTTTCGTCGACGAACACCCATAGATCGGCGCGCACCGGCGCCGACATGCCGAAGCATGCGAGCGCAACGAGCGCACACATGCGGCGGATCATCAGTTAGAGGCGGCGCAAGCGGCGCGCGTTCGCGGTGGCCGTTCGATGGATCGGCGCAAGCCCGCGATCGAGTACGTCGAGCCATGCACGCTGTGCGCGACGCACGTCGGTGCGCTGGCGCGCAAGCGGCGACTCGAACCACGCGGCGCCCGACCACAACGATCGCATCGAGCCGAGCCACCATTCGACTTGCGCTTCTGCGATTCGCGTCGTCATCGCAAGCCATGCAGCGCCAAATGCATCGACTTTCTCAATTCCCATGCGCAGCATCTCGCGCTGATCGGTGCTCGTTGGATTGTGGCCGGCCGCAAGCATACGCGCAGTACGCGTTGCAAATACGATCGGTGCTGCGAGCGAAAGCTCGGCGTAGCGCTGTGCCATGCGAGCCGAGCTGCGCCTTCGCGCACGCTTCGGTTGAAGGGAGGACATTATTGTTGAGCTCTTTCTGAAGCGCCTTTGCGCGACAAGGTTCGAAAAGTGATCGACCAGCGCTCGGCTCGGACGTCCGGAATCGAGTGCTGCCACTGCCAGCGAATGTCACCTGACATCCGATAAGCCGAGCGTGGCTCGAGAGCGAGAGTGAACGTGTGGCGCGTCCAGTCTTTGGTTGGTGGATACGGCCGAAAGCGCAAGCGACACGCCGATCCGAGCGAAATACCGACCACGTGCTCGAACTGCGGCACGTCACGATGCCAACCGATCGGGGTGCCCGGGCGGTATTGCGTGACGAGACAGTGCACGAAGCTTTCGCAATCGATGCCTGCCCACGCGGCGGCGCGTTTGCGCAATGGCTTCAGAAATTCAGGCCATGGCGGTGCGTCGTGCAACCGATTCGACGAAAAGTCGTAACCGTGGCCGAAGCTCACCGTGCGTCGTTTCGCGAGATAACCGCGATAGCGCGCCTCGACGACGGGCAACGCGCGCAACGATTCCAGCAGCGTCGCTTCCTCGCTTTCACCAAGGAAATCGGCGACATGCGCAAGCCCCGCCGGAAGGACGGGCGCATCGGGAAACAAAGTCGACATCGTCGGTGACGATGCACCACTTCGAGCGCTCGCCGCAAGCGGCGCAGCGCTCGTGTTGCGAGTCGCCGAAGTCCTTATTTCGGTAACTTTCCCTGCACGCCGGCTACGTAGTAATCCATCTTGTTCAGCGTTGCATCGTCGAGCGTCTTGCCTTTCGCGATGCGCTCCTTGCCGTCGCTGTCGCTGACCGGGCCGGTGAACGGGTGAAACGTCCCTGCCTTGATGTTCGCTTCTACTTTTCTCACTTCGTCCTGCACTGACTGCGGCACCGTTTTGTTGAATGGCGCCATGCGAATCACGCCTTCCTTGATGCCCATCCACGGCGTCTCCGGTTTCCATTTGCCTTCGAGCGCCGCCTGCGTTGTGCGCGTGTAGTAGTCGCCCCAGTTGTGCGTGACCGCGGTGAGTTGCGCGTTGGGACCGTACTTCGACATATCGGAGTGGTAGCCCACCGCGTACACTTTTTTCGCTTCCGCAGCCTGCACTGCGGCGGTCGAGTCGGTGTGGTGCGTCAGCACGTCGGCGCCTTGCGAGATCAGCGAGTCGGCCGCTTCCTTTTCGCGACCAGGGTCGAACCAGGAATTGACCCAGATGACTTTCGTCTCTGCTTTTGGATTCACGCTGCGCATGCCGAGGGTGAACGCGTTGATGCCCATTACGACCTCGGGAATCGGGAACGCGGCGACGTAACCTGCGACATTCGTCTTCGTCATGCGTCCCGCTGCGATTCCGGCGAGATAGCGTCCCTCGTAGAAGCGCGCGTTGTACGTGCCCATGTTCTTTGCGGTCTTGTAGCCGGTCGCGTGATCGAACATGTGCTTCGGAAACGCCTGCGCGACTTTTTGCGTCGGATTCATGTAGCCGAACGACGTCGTGTAAATCAGCGTGTGCCCCGATTGCGCGAGCTCGCGAATCACGCGCTCCGCGTCGGCGCCTTCGGGAACGCTTTCGATGTGCTTGGTCACGACCTTGCCGCCGAGCGCTTTTTCCATTTCCTTGCGCCCGATGTCGTGCTGGTAGGTCCAGCCGGCGTCACCGATCGGACTTACGTACACGAAGCCGACTTTGAGCGGATCGCCCGCTTTGGGCTGCTGCGCAAACGTTGCCACGGTGAAAAAGGAAGCCGCGCCCGCACAGGCGAGCGACAGCAAGGCTTGGCGACGGAGTCGAGAAGTCATTTCGTTCTCCATGAAAGGCGGGCTGGCGGAGGCGCGGATTGTACTTTAGACGCGCGAATGAGTCGCCGGTGAGCCCGGGAATGCTGGCCGTCGCAACGATGTTACTGTAAGGGAGCGAGGCGCTTTCGTCCGCAGATGTGCTTATGGTCGTAGGCAGGCGCTTTTCTCGCGTAGTGGACAGAACGATAGAGGAGATATCCGATGCGAAAACGTGAGCTTTATCGCGCAATGACGATCGCGCTCGTTGCGTTCCCGCTATGGTGTGCAGCGCAGCCCGCGTCGATGACGTTCTTCATCACCAGCGTAGGGTCGGGAAAGGGTGCCGACTTCGGAGGCATCGCAGGCGCAGACAAGCATTGTCAGACGTTGGCGACCGCTGCGGGCGCAGCGCCGCGGGAGTGGCGTGCGTATTTGTCAACCAGCGCAAGCGGTTCGACGCCAGCCGTCGACGCGCGCAACCGCATTGGCAGCGGACCGTGGCAGAACGCGAAAGGTGTCGTGATCGCCAAATCGCTCGACGAATTGCACGGCAAGAATGCGTTGACGAAAGAATCGGGGCTCAGCGAAAAAGGTGAGCTTGTCAACGGTCGCGGCGATACGCCGAACAAGCACGACATTCTCACCGGCTCGAGGCCCGACGGAACCGCTTTTCCTGCGGAACCTGACATGACGTGCGGCAACTGGACGAAAAGCGGCGAAGGCTCGGCAATGGTCGGACATCACGATCGTGTAGGCCTCTCCGATACTGACGCAGCACGCTCGTGGAATTCGTCGCATGCGACGCGCGGCTGCAGCGACAGCGCGCTCGTGTCGACAGGTGGCGCGGGATTGATCTACTGCTTTGCGGCGAAGTGATCGATGGCGGACGGCCGCGTTCAGCGCGCGGCCGTCGCGTCATGGCACCGCTTTCGCGAGCGCGTTCTTGATCGCCTGAGTCTCGGAAGGTCGCACGAGTCGCGCGACCTCCTTGCCGTCGTGCATGACGACGAGCGTCGGCCAAAGCTTCACGCGAAACGAGCGGCCGAGCGGGCGGCCCGGGCCGTCCTCGATTTTCAGATGTCGCACGCTCGGGTGCTCGTCGATTGCTGCGCGTATCAACGGCTGGGCCCGACTGCACCAGCCGCACCAGGGACTGCCGAACTCGACGAGCGTCACACCATCGAGCCGGTCGACGTCGTCGCGCAAAGGCTCGTCGTTTGCATATTGCGCGTTGAAAGTCATCACGCGCTCGCGTGGAACGCTCGCCCGAGCGAAGCGGGGGCGTTGAGTCTAATCGTTGTCGCGTCGCGTGAGATCAGCGCAAGCACGATGATCGTCGCAACATAGGGAAGCATCGCAAGAAACTGCGAAGGTACATCGAGACCGAGCGCTTGCCCCTGGAATTGCGCAAGCGTGACGCCGCCGAACAGGTACGCGCCGGCGAGCACCCGCCACGGCTTCCATGTCGCGAACACGACGAGTGCGAGAGCGATCCACCCGCGTCCGGCTGTCATGCCTTCGACCCACAACGGCGTGTATGCAACTGCAAGATAAGCGCCGGCGATTCCCGAGCACGCGCCGCCGAACAGCACTGCGAGATAGCGAATGAGCACGACCGGATAGCCGATCGCGTGCGCCGATTGCGGCGACTCGCCGAGCGCTCGCAAAACCAGACCGGCGCGCGTGCGATAAAGAAAAATCTGCACGAGCGCAAACAGCACGAACGACAGATATACGAGCGGATTGTGCCCGAACACGAGCTTGCCAACGACCGGCAAATCCGCAAGGCCCGCAAACAACGACGGGGTTATGCCTTGAATGACCACCGACACGTATTCAAGCCCGACGAACGCGGACAGCCCGACACCGAACAGCGACAAGGCGAGCCCTGCCGCGACCTGATTTGCCATCAACGTGAGTGTCAACACGGCGAAGATCAGCGATAGCGCCGACCCGGCGAGCGTACCCGCGAGAACACCCAGCCATGGCGACTTGGTCGTTGCCGCGACCGCGAACGCTGTCACTGCGCCAACCAGCATCATGCCTTCGACACCCAGATTCAATACGCCGGACTTTTCAGTGACGAGCTCACCCAGCGCCGCATAGACGAGCGGTGTGCCGGCCGCCAGCGTGAGCACGACGAGTTGCGCGAGCGTCTCCATCACGCGACTTCTTGCGCAGGAAGCGCAAGCGCGCGTGGCACCTGTCGCACGACGCGCAGCCGGTAATGAATGAATACGTCGGTGGCGAGCAGAAAGAACAGCAGCGTCCCCTGGAACAATCCGGTGACCGCCGACGGCAGCGCGAGATTGAGTTGCGCCGATTCGCCGCCAAGATAGAGCAGCGACATCAAAAGGCCGGAAAGCACGATCCCGAGTGGATGCAAGCGTCCGACAAAAGCGACGATGATCGCGGCAAATCCGTATCCCGGCGAAAGCGTGGGCAACAGTTGGCCCACCGGTCCTGCAGCTTCCTGAACGCCGGCGATTCCCGCACACGCACCGCCGATCAACATGCCAAGCCAGATGGTGCGCTTGAACGGAATTCCTGCGTAGTTCGCGGCAGCCGGTGCGAGTCCGGCGACGCGCATCTGAAAGCCCGCGAGACTGCGCTGCATGAATAGATATCCGATCGCCACGATTAGAAGCGCGACGAAAAGCCCGGCATTGACGCGTGAGCCCTCGAACAGCACGGGCATCAGCGCAGCCTCGTGGAAAAGCTTCGACTGCGGAAAGTTGAACCCTTCCGGATCGCGCCATGGCCCATGAACGAGCCATGACAACGAGAGATTCGCGACATACACGAGCATCAACGAGACGAGGATTTCGTTCGCGTTGAAACGCGTGCGAAGCCACGCTGGAATCGCGGCCCACGCCATGCCGCCAAGCATTCCCGCAACAATCATCGCGGGCAGCAGCAACGACGACGTCGATTCGAAGAACGCCAGTGCCAATCCGCCGCCTGCGATTGCGCCTGCGATCAGCTGGCCTTCCGCACCGATGTTCCAAACGTTCGCGCGATAGCCCGCTGCAAGGCCGGTCGCGATCAACATCAGCGGCGATGCCTTGAGCAGGAGCTCCGAGATTCCGTACAACGAGTCGATGGGTTTTACGAAAAACGCGTGAAATGCAGCAACAGGATCCTTGCCGAGTGCCGTGAACAACACGAAGCCAATAAGCAACGTGGCCAACGCGGCGACGATCGGTGACAGCCATGCGGCACGTTGCGACGGCGCCGGCCGAGCTTCGAGTCGCAACGGGAATTTCACTGGATGACGCGATCCGCTCGTGCGACGAGCGCGGGCGGCAGCACAATGCCGAGCGCCTTCGCTGTTTTCTGGTTGACCATCAGCTCGAAGCGGGTGGGACGCTCGATAGGTAGGTCCGCCGGCTTCGCGCCTTTCAGGATGCGGTCGACATAGCGTGCCGCTCGTTGATAGTAGTCGTCGAAACTCGTGCCGTAGGCGATCAGTATTCCTGCTTCCGTATACGCTTCGAAGCCGCTCACCGATGGCAGGCGATGCGCGACCGCGAGCTGCGCGATACGCTGGGCGTGCTGGCCGAACATCGGATCAGCGAGGATGATGAGCGCGTCGGGCTTGACCTTCGCGATCTCGGCGAACGCCGCATCGAGCGCGTCCGGCCGCGTTGCCTCGACGAGATCGAGTTTCACGCGCATGCGAGTAGCAGCCGCGTTCGCCTCGTCGAGCTGCTGCTGCTGGAACACGCGGTTCGTTGGATTCCATAAAGCGACGACGCGTGCAAGGCTCGGCTTTACTTCACGTAACAGCTCGAGCTGCTTTCCCACGATCTCGACCGCTGCACCCGAGTTACCGGTGATGTTGCCGCCGGGTCGGGCAAAGCTCGCGACAATTCCCGCGCCCACCGGATCGCCGACACCGACGATGACGATCGGAATCGTCGTCGTGGCAGCTTTAGCGGCGACGCTTGCCTGCGTGACCACCGTCACGATGAGGTCCGGGTTCAGCTTGACGAGCTCCTGCGCAAGCGCCGGCAAGCGATCGAACTGTCCGTCCGCATTGCGGTAGTCAATCGAGAGATTGCGTCCTTCGACCCAGCCGAGCTTCGCCAATTCGTCGCGAAACACGCTTTCGCGCTGAGCATTCGCCGCGGGCGTCAGAAAGCCGATGCGCGCGAGCCTGGGCGGCGCCTGTGCTTCTGCGAGCGTGACAACGACGAGCAACGCGAGCGCGACGAAAATTTTCATGCCGCGGTGTTCGCCGGTTCGAGGAACGAGCCAGCCATCA